>NZ_JBVJWV010000057.1:0-24681 GCF_055602105.1 Streptomyces sp. NPDC037421 | reverse complement strand
CCCCCCCCCCCCCCCCCCCCCCCCCCCCCCCCCCCCCCCCCCCCCCCCCCCCCCCCCCCCCCCCCCCCCCCCCCCCCCCCCCCCCCCCCCCCGCGTCGTGACGGCCGTGCTGGTCAGCGGCCTTCGGCCGCCTTGGCGGCAATGTCCGTACGGTGCTGGGACCCGTCGAGCTTGATCCGCCCGACCGCCTTATACGCCTTCTCGCGCGCCTGCGCCAGGTCGGAACCGGTCGCCGTCACCGAGAGGACGCGACCGCCCGCGCTGACGACGGCGTCGCCCTCGCGCCGGGTCCCGGCGTGCAGCACGTACGCGTCGGGCGCGTCCTGCGCCGCCACCTCGCCGAGGCCCTCGATCGGGTCTCCGGTGCGCGGGGTGTCGGGGTAGTTGTGGGAGGCGATGACCACCGTGACGGCCGCGTCGTCGCTCCAGTTCAGCGCCGGGAGGGCGTTCAGGGTGCCGTTCGCGGCGTTCAGCAGCACGCCCGCGAGGGGGGTGCGCAGCCGGGCCAGGACCACCTGGGTCTCGGGGTCGCCGAAGCGGGCGTTGAACTCGATGACGCGGGTGCCGCGGCTGGTGATGGCCAGGCCCGCGTAGAGCAGGCCGGAGAAGGGGGTGCCGCGGTGGCGGAGCTCGTCCACGGTCGGCTGGAGGACCAGCTCCATGACCTCGTCGACCAGCTTCGGGTCCGCCCACGGGAGCGGCGAGTACGCGCCCATGCCGCCGGTGTTGGGGCCCTCGTCGCCGTCGAGTGCGCGCTTGAAGTCCTGCGCGGGCTGGAGCGGCAGCACGGTGACGCCGTCGGTGATGGCGAAGAGGGAGACCTCGGGGCCGTCGAGGTACTCCTCGATGACGACCCGGTCGCAGGCCAGCGCGTGGTCCCGGGCGACGGCACGGTCCCCGGTGACGACGACGCCCTTGCCGGCGGCGAGGCCGTCGTCCTTGACCACGTACGGGGCGCCGAAGGCGTCGAGGGCCGCGTCGACCTCCTCGGCGGTGGTGCAGACGTAGCTGCGCGCGGTCGGGACCCCGGCCGCGGCCATCACGTCCTTGGCGAAGGCCTTGGAGCCCTCCAGCTGCGCGGCCTCGGCGGACGGGCCGAAGACCGGGATGCCGGCCGCGCGGACGGCGTCCGCGACGCCGGCGACCAGGGGCGCCTCCGGGCCGACGACGACCAGGCCGGCGCCGAGTTCGACGGCGAGGGCGGCGACCGCCGCGCCGTCGAGGGCGTCGACCGGGCGCAGCTCCGCCACCTCGGCGATGCCGGCGTTGCCGGGGGCGCAGTACAGCGCGGAGACGTCGGGGTCGAGGGACAGAGAGCGGCACAGGGCGTGTTCGCGGGCGCCGCCGCCGATGACGAGGACCTTCACGCCGCCCAGGGTAGCCCGGACGGCGCGGCCGGTTTCGTGCGGCCACCCAATCAGCGGGGGCTACTCGTTCGTGTATTCCTCCACAACGGTCGCTCCGAGCTCGCGCACGATCAGGTCGTGTCCGGTCAGGGCGCTGTCGACGAGGTCCGGGTCGTCCTCCTCCGGTACGTCGTCCTCGGGGGCGACCGGCGGCGGCGCCTGCCGTACGGGCGGCTGCGGCGCGGCGGCCGCCTGCGGGGGCGGCGGCTGGTAGGCGGACGGCTGCGGGGCCTGCTGCGCCGGGGGTGCGGCCTGCTGCGCCTGCGGGGCCGCCGGGGGCGGGCTGTAGGCGGGGGCGGGCGCGGAGTAGGAGGAGTACGAGGAGGGCGCGGCCGGGGCCGGTCCGCCGCCGCCGACCACGGCGTCGATCTTCCAGTTGACCTGGAACTGCTCGGCCAGGACCGCCTTGAGTACGTCCTCGCTGCCGCTGCTCGCGAAGTTGTCGCGGGCTCCGGCGTTGGGGAAGCCGAGCTGGAGGGTGGTCCCGTCGAAGCCGGTGACCTGGGCGTTCTGGCTGAGCAGGATCCAGGTGAAGCGGCGGCGGTTCTTGACGGCCTCCAGTACGCCGGGCCACATCGCCTGCACCTGCCCGGCCCCGGCCGACATCTCGGCGGAGGGCGCGGCGGCCGTCGGCGCGGGCGCGGAGGCCGCCGGGGCGGGGGTGGGCGCGGGGGCTGGGGCGGCCGGGGCCGGGGCGCCGCTGCCGGGCACGGCGGCGCTGGGCCACGCCCCGGCGGCGGGCGCGGCGGGGGCGGCCGGGGTGGAGGCCCCGGGCCAGGCGCCGGGGGCGGGCGCCCCGCTGCCGGGCTGCGCGGCCCCGGGCCACGCACCGGGCGCCTGCGCGGGCGCGGGCGGAGCGGCGGCGGCCGGAGCGGCGGCCTGGACGGGCGCGGGAGCGTGGACGGGAGCCGGAGCCTGGACGGGCGCCGGAGCCGGAGCCGGAACGGGGGCCGGGGCCTGGGCGGGCGGCGCCTGCGCTACGGCGGTGTCCGGCACGGGACCCCGTACGGCGGCACGCGCGGCGGCGACCCCGCCGCCCGGCCCGGCCGGGGCCATGCCGTGCGCCTCGGGCCCGGGCACGTAGCCCATGGCGGGCGCGGCGGCCGGGGCGAAGGCGGCACCGGCGGGCGGGCCACTGCGCTCCAGCCGGTCCAGCCGGGCCTGGAAGGAGCGCTCGTCGTCGAAGGCGGCCGGCAGCAGCACCCGGGCGCAGATCAGCTCCAGCTGGAGCCGGGGCGAGGTGGCGCCGCGCATCTCGGTGAGCCCGGCGTTGACCAGGTCGGCGGCGCGGCTGAGCTCGGCGGCGCCGAACACCGACGCCTGGGCCTGCATCCGCTCCACGACATCGGCGGGGGCGTCGATCAGCCCCTTCTCCCCGGCGTCGGGCACGGCGGCCAGGATCACCAGGTCGCGCAGCCGCTCCAGCAGGTCGGCGACGAACCGGCGCGGGTCGTTCCCGCCCTCGACCACCCGGTCGACGACCTCGAACGCGGCGGCCCCGTCCCCGGCGGCGAAGGCGTCCACGACGGAATCGAGCAGCGACCCCTCGGTGTACCCGAGCAGGGAGGTGGCCATGGCATACGTCACACCCGCCTCGCCCGCACCGGCGAGGAGCTGGTCCATGACGGACATGGAGTCGCGCACGGACCCGGCGCCGGCGCGCACGACGAGCGGCAGCACACCGTCCTCGACCTTGGCGCCCTCGCGCCCGCAGACCTCGCCGAGGTAGTCGCGCAGCGTCCCGGGTGGCACGAGCCGGAAGGGGTAGTGGTGCGTCCTGGAGCGGATCGTCCCGATGACCTTCTCGGGCTCGGTGGTCGCGAAGATGAACTTGAGGTGCTCCGGCGGCTCCTCGACCACCTTCAGCAGGGCGTTGAAGCCCGCCGAGGTGACCATGTGGGCCTCGTCGATGATGTAGATCTTGTACCGGCTGCTCGCGGGCCCGAAGAAGGCCTTCTCGCGCAGGTCGCGGGCGTCGTCGACACCACCGTGCGAAGCGGCGTCGATCTCGATCACGTCGATGGACCCCGGCCCGTTCCTGGCGAGGTCCTGGCAGGACTGGCACTCGCCGCACGGATCCGGAGTGGGACCCTGCTCACAGTTGAGGCACCGCGCCAGGATGCGCGCGCTGGTCGTCTTGCCGCAGCCGCGCGGGCCACTGAACAGGTACGCGTGATTGACCCGGTTGTTCCGCAGGGCCTGCATCAGCGGGGCAGTGACATGCTCCTGCCCGATGACCTCGGTGAACGACTCGGGGCGATAGCGGCGGTACAGCGCAAGGGACGACACGTCTACGAGGTTATCCGGGCCCACCGACAACAGCGGCCCGCCGACGCCCCCGGATCCCGCCCCGGAACGCAAAGCGCCCCTCACGCACCCGCCAGAGCCCACTTACCCTTGCTGCCTTCCGGCCCTGGGGGAGTTGGGTGAGATAGCGCCACGTGAGGGGCTGGGCCCCACCCTAGCGGATACGGGCACCCGGAATCGAGCCGGACCCCTCCCCGGTTCCGCCCGGGACCGCCGATCCGGATCGTGTTCGCGAGCACCCCTCAACGTCTTGTATTGTTTGCGGCGGAGGATTCGCCTAGAGGCCTAGGGCGCACGCTTGGAAAGCGTGTTGGGGGCAACCCCTCACGAGTTCGAATCTCGTATCCTCCGCACTCGCCCACCAGGGCAAACGAAGGACCCGACCGCCCAGCGGCCGGGTCCTTCGTCGTTCCGTGGTTGCAGTTTTGGTTGCAGTTCCCGATCTACGCCCCTCGCTGCCTGGGCATGGCCGAGGCTCGGCAGGCGTCACAGGCCATCGCCGCGTTGGGCCCGTACCGGCGCATCAGCTGCCCGCAGCCGATGCACGGACCGACCTCCCACGGTGGACATCCCAGGGTGGCTGCTGCGGCGGACCGTTCGACTTGTGTGATCCACGTCGCACGCCGCTTCCGCTGGGCCGGCATGCGGGCGAGGGTGAAGCCGCCCGTGGGCTGCCCAAGATCCCTGACCGGCCTGGGGTCGCTCCGAAACCACCCTTCCTCGCCGGCCCGGCAAGAGCGATCGATCTCCTGCTCGGAGAAGGTGATCTCGTCGTCAGTCTCCTGCTCCTGCACCTTGGGCAGGGGGTTCCACTGACCGGTCAGCTCCCGCCAGGTCCGACACTCGGTACGGGGAACCCACATGTGGCGGCCGGCACGACCGCCACCACGGCTCGGCACGAAGACCGGCACGCTGTCGCCGGTGGCGCTGGTCAGGATCAGGTCCTCGATCCGAACGGGCGGCTTGGGCGGGTCGCAGAGCGCTGGGAGAAACCACTCGGCGTGGATCGCGCCGCAATGGCCCGTACCGCCGTTGTCGGGACAGTGGAGCGCGCTGCTCGACAGACAGCGCCAGACCTGTAGGTGCCGATACCCGCCGCGGATGACCATCTCCCTGCCGTCGGCGATCTCCCGCCAGGACATGTCGTCGACCCGGGCCCAGGGTGCTCGGTCAATCAGGGCCGCCGTGTCGTCCTTGGCAACCCACAGCGGTGTGATGTCGTGCTCCATGGCGTTGACCGACCGCCGGTGGACGCTGCTGGGGCTGAGCGGGGAGTACTGGATCTCCCAGCCGATCTGGATGCCGGAGGGCCCGGTGACCACGGCGTCGGTGACGCCGCGCCGGTTCGGCATGCCCACCTCGGCATCGGCGGTCAGCCCGTACCCCTCGGCGGTCTCCACGACCCGCTCCTTGGTGGCCTTGTGCTGATCGCTCTCCGCCGGCGTCGGCTTGTGCGTGATCGGCAGGTGGGCGGCAACCAGCGGTGAGCGGCCACCAACGCGAGCCCGCCGGATGAACATCCACGGAGACTTCCCACCCGCCTCGGACGCGCATGGCTTCCCAGCCTTGTGCGCGAGGCACTCCAGCAGCTGGGGGTTCCGCTCCGAGACGCTGGTCATGATCTCTTCCAGCAGACCGGGGTAACCACGGACCCCCAGGTCTGGCTGCGTCAGGTTGATCTCAATGCCGTATTTGGTATGCCACACGCCATTGGCCATCCCTCCACGATAGGAGTGGCTACTGACACACGACAGGGCACGTAAAGGCTCGAACTGGGCTCAGCACCAAAGAAGTTCGCCGCCTCAGCAGCGCGGAGGGGGCCCATGCAGCTCGGGCTACCAGGCCCCTCCCGCTCCAGCTTTCTACGCGCCAAACAGAAATTCGCACCAGACGGCCTTGCCGCCACCTGGGGTTCGACGCGATCCCCAGGCAGAAGCAATCGCCGCGATAACCGAGATGCCACGGCCGGTCTCATCAGCTGGCCCTGACTGCCGCCGACGGGGAAGGTGATCGTCCCCGTCAGTCACTTCGACGACCAAGCGGCGGTCAGTGCGACGCAGCCGGAGCCACATGGGCGGGCTGCCGTGCTGGAGAGCATTGGCCACCAGTTCGCTGGCAGCCAGGACGCCGAGATCGCACATATCCGCCGGGAGGTCCCACGAGGCCACGACGCCCCGAGCAAACGCCCTGGCTCGGGGTGCTACTTCCGTTCCCCCGAGGAGCTCCAGGGCGGCGTTACGGAACAGATCAGTCTCCGCACCCGTGCGGACGGGGTGCTGCAGGACCAGCACAGCGGTGTCGTCGTCATCATCTACGTCGCCGCCGAGGGCGCCCATGAGATGGTCGCAGATGGCGGTGGGAGTGCCCTGCGCGCCAGCGAGGGCAGTCTGCAACGTAGCGACCCCTTCGTCGATGTCCACGTGGCGGCGTTTGACCAAGCCATCGGTATAGAGAACAGCAGTAGAGCCGGGGCTGAGGGGGATGGCTCCAGACGAGTGAAGCCAGTCTCCAGTGCCCAAGGGTGGACCAGTGGGTTCGAAGGCCCGGTGCACAGTGCCGGCTTCGTCGCGGACGAGGATCGGGAGATGGCCGGCGGAGGCGTAGACGAGCTGTCCCTCGTTCGGGTCGTAGACGGCATACACGCAGGTAGCGATCTGGCTGGCCGCGATCTCGACGGCGAGACCATCGAGGAGCTGGAGGACCTCGTGCGGCGGCAGGTCCAGGCGGGCATACGCCCGAACACCGGCGCGCAATTGTCCCATGACGGCAGCGGCGCGGACCCCATAGCCGCCCAACACGTCGCCCACGACGAAGACCGTGCGGCCGGCGCCCAGAGTGATGACGTCGTACCAGTCGCCACCAGCGGCGACCTCGGTGCTGCCTGGTCGATAGGCAGCCGCAATCCTCAAGTCATCGGGCTGCTCCAGCTCCTGCGGCAGGAGGGACCGCTGGAGATTGGCAGCGGTGGCACGTCGGTCTTTCTCGACAGACGCCAACCGCTCCTTCAGCTCCGCAACGATCTCTTCCGAGCGGGTCACGCGTTCCCCAAGCTCCGCAGATTCTCCCTGCTCATCTGGGTTGTGCGGGGTTGTTCGGGACAACCCGGCAGGATGGGATTCGAGCGTTCCGGGCCTTGGTAGCACCTCCCCTGGGATCACGCGCTCACCAACGGCGCCGTCAGAAGCAACACCGAGTTCGTCTGCCGCGTCCTGGACAGCCTCCTCTTCACGATCCAATGCATCGCCTGTCCGCGCGAGGATCTCGTCGATCTGATCAAGAGCGCTATCCTCGCCAAGACCGCGCTGATCAAGGGCGCCGGAGGGAACGGCTGGAAGCTCCGCAGCCTCACTGGAGTGCGGTCGTTGGCCGATCTCCAGCAGGTACGCCTCCAACGCCTGTACGCGGCGGGCAGCGAGGTCGGCGATGCGCTGGGCCTCGTCACGTTGCCGCACGGCGCGCTCAAGCTGGACACTCAGGCGCACCTCCTGCCCGCGGGCACGATCAAGCTGCGGCTGAAGCGCCTGCACCTGGCCCTGGAAGGGCGTGCTAGCACTCGTGAGGGCATCGATACGGCGCGACAGCTCGGCAACCTTGGCCTGCGCCTGCCCCAGGACGAGGAACAGCATCGAAGCGATCTTGAGGGCCTGTTCGCGCCCCTGTTCGCTCGTCTCATATGCCTGGCGCGCCCGGACAAGGTCCCTATAGACCTGGATCGTTCGCTCCTTCTCCTCAATCAGTTCACGGGGCGAAACGATCGCCTGCCCATCCAGGCCAACCGAAGTGGGGGAGGTGCGCGCCTTGTCCCACAGGGCCCGCGCAGTGCGCACCCGCCGCCGCGCCTGCTCGCTTGGCTCCTCCGGGAAGCACACGTCGGCGACTGCCTCCACCACGTCCCAGTTCAAGTCCTCGCCTGACAGGTGTACGCGTAACCGGCGAAGATCCGGCACTTTCCTGGTCTCGAAGTGGTCGAGGGTCAAACGCCCATGAACCTCGCGAACGCTCAGTCCGGCTTCATCGATCCACGACCGAACCGTGTTCACCAGTGCGTTGACTTCAACACTGGCCCCCTTGGGCGCCGACCACGGACGTCCTGGACGCTTCGGCCTTGCCGCCACCGCAACCCCCCAATTGTTCTGCGACAAACCGTCATTGTCGCCGGAACAACATCCAAGCGGTCCCACGAGGCACAACGCAGCCGGATCGTGTTCTCGCACGCACGAGAGAACCCGCGTAACGCGAGATCGGAGACACCCATGTACCTCACTCACGCCAGCCTGCTCCTCGCCACACTCCTGTTCATCAGCCTGCTGGCTACGGCAGTAGCAGGTGCAGCGGTCGCTCTCGCTCGCTGGGATGGCCACACCGTGCCCGCCTCGCTCAGCCGAGGGGCTATCGCCTTTGCGGGCACGATGACCCTCGGAGCATCACTTGTGGGTCTCTTCGTGGGGCTCAGGTGAGGCGGCACGGGACCGCCCCACCTGGCGGACACGCAATGCGGCCCATCCCTCCGTACGCCCTTCGGTGGTTCATCTACCACTCGTCGGTGTCGCCGTACTTCCCCGGGTTCCGGGCACGGTCCACAGCCTGTGCACACGCCTCGGCGAAGGCCGCCTCCACGGCGGCCTTGTCCGTGCCTCGGACCTGGGCCTCGACCTCCTGGCCCTGGCCGGGGCGCCGGGCCGTGCGCCAGGCCGAGGCTCGGTCGGTGTAGCGGTCGGTCTCGAAGTCCCAGGCCGGCACCGACCACTGCTCGGGGAGCTCGGTCCCGGCGCGTTCGCCGCCAGGGAGGAAGAGGGCTCTGGCGTGGAAGACCACGGCTCGGCTCGGCACCTGATCGCGGATAGCGCTCCCGTCGCCGGGGGCCTGGTGTTCCCAGCGGCAGCGGTCCCATTCCTCGACTTGGGCAGTGTGGTCGGGCCAGTCCTCGCTCCACCGTGCGACGACCTCGTCGGCGTGCTCGCGGTGGAGGAAGGGCACGGGCCGCTCGCCGAGGCGGGCAACGTGGACCACCAGCTCGGCGGGAACGGGGCTCTGGCCGGCCTTCGGCGCGGCATCCGCCTGGCCCGTGCCCCACAGGAGGCCGCCGACCTTGTCGGTAGTGTCCTTGAGTACGCGGCTGGTCAGGTGCTGGTAGCGGCGGCGCATCCGGGCGGACTTGCCGGGCTCCCAGCCCATGATGGCGTCGACGACCGCGTCGGGGACGCCGAGGATGAGCAGGACGGTGGCCGCGGTGTGGCGGGCGTCGTGGAGGCGGGCATCACGAACGCCTGCGGCCTTCAGCAGCTCCTTCCACTTGTGGTAGTCCGTGTTCGGGTTCAGGGGCTCGCCGGTGGGCGAGGTGAAGACGTACCCCTTCTCGGTCCACAGGTCGCGGGCAAGGCCACACTCGCGAGCCTGTTCCTCCTTGTGCTGGCGCAGCAGCTGGAGCAGCTCGTTCGGAACCCCGATGGGCCGCTGGCCGGCGCGGGACTTCGCGCTCTAGGAGCACACCTCATGACCTGGAAGAGCCGCTTACCGCTCGTCGTAGAGAGCGCGATCCCCCTCAGCCTCTGCGGAGCGCTGATGGACCACGTGAAGAACCACACCGCCCGCCCGCGTACCTACCAGGGCGTCATCGACGAATCGCTGCGCAAGAGCGAGTACGTCGAGATCCCGACGCACCTCGAAGAGGCGGTCATCTCGCACTGCGCCGCCCAATTGCGTGGCCACTTCGAGATCGCCCCGCAACGGATACCCACCCAGCCGGCGGTCGTCTACCGCTACGGCCCCGGCGTCGGCTTCGTCGCCCACCACGACGAGGTCACCGACATCGAACGCGAGCGGGCCCGTACCAACGGACAACCCGTCGTCGGCGGCGACCTCACCCTCGTGATCTGGCTCAACACCCCTGACTCCTACGGCGGCGGCGAGCTGTTCTTCGAGAACCCCGCCCAGGAGATCAAGCCGCCCTGCGGCACCCTGGTCGCCTTCCCGGCCACCCGCGACCACATCCACGGCGTACGGCCGATCACGAGCGGCGAACGCGTCACCCTCGTCGTACGCATCGATGCCGAATGCCTTTGAGCACGGCCCACTTGCCCTGCCAGAGCGGGCAGCCAAGATGCCAGGATGAGCGGCATGACGACGATCGACGGTGAGGTAGCGCCCGGGTTCGAGCCGGTCCGCGAGGCGTTCATGGAGAACTTCACCCAGCACGGGGACATCGGCGCGGCCGTGTGCGTCTACTGGCACGGCCAGCCGGTGGTCGACCTGTGGGGTGGCGTCGCAGACCCCGAGACCGGCCGTCCGTGGACACGGGACACCCTGCAACTGGTCTACTCGGCGACCAAGGGAGCCACCGCGACCGCGGCGCACATGCTGGTCGAGCGCGGACTGCTGGACCTTGACGCGCCGGTGGCGAAGTACTGGCCGGAGTTCGCGGCGAACGGCAAGGCGGACATCCCCATCCGCTGGCTCCTGTCCCACCAGGCCGGCCTGGTCGCCCTGGACCAACCGCTGCCGCTGGCAGAGGCACTGTCCTGGGAGCCCATGGCAGTAGCGCTGGCGGCGCAGCGTCCCCAGTGGACTCCGGGCACCGCACACGGGTACCACGGCCGAACCTGGGGCTGGCTGGTCGGCGAAGTAATCCGCCGGGCCTCCGGCCGCTCACCAGGCCGCTTCTTCGCCGACGAGATCGCGCGCCCCCTCGGACTGGACTTCTTCATCGGCCTGCCGGCGAGCGAGCGCGACCGGGTCAGCCGCATGGTGTACCGGCGACCGGCGGTAGACCTTACGACGGTGCCGGCCGAGTCGGTCCCCGAGGAGCTCCGCGAACAGGTCGCCGTTTGGCGGGACCCGAACTCCTTCAGCAACCGGGCGTTCGCCGTCACCGACCCGGCCGCAATCGACTTCGACTCCCCCGAGGTGCAGGCCGCGGAACTCCCGTCCTCCAACGGCATCGGCACCGCACGGGCCCTCGCGCGCATGTACGCCGCGCTGATCGGCGAGGTCGACGGCGTACGCCTGCTCGCCCAGAAGACCCTCTCCTCTGCGATCCAGGAGCAGGCCAACGGCCAGGACCAGGTCATGGTGATCCCGAGCCGGTTCAGCACCGGATTCATGCTGCCCACGGAGGGCAACCTCATGACCGGCCCGAACGCCTTCGGTCACACCGGCCGCGGCGGCTCGCTCGGCTTCGCCGACCCCGCCCACGGCATCGCCTTCGGCTACGTCATGAACCACATCGTCAGCGGCTCGGACGATGCGCGCGCGGCTTTGCTGACCGAAGCAGTCCAGAAGTCGCTGACCAGATCAGGGTGATCATGATGAGCGCCGCCCTGTAACCCGATGAGAGGGAGTGTCGTGAGTCTGCTGCCGACCGCCACGAGCACCGACGTCCAGGAACTGCAACCCCGCGTGGCGGTCCTACCCGTCGGCTCTTTCGAGCAGCACGGCCGCCATCTCCCACTGATCACCGACACGGCCATCGCGTGCATCATCAGCCAGGAGATAGCCGATGCCTACCGCGTTCACCTGCTGCCGCCGATCACGATGTCGTGCAGCCACGAGCACGCCGGTTTCCCCGGCACCGTCAGCATCAGCGCCAAGACCCTCTACGCCGTGATCGACGACATCCGCGCGTCCCTCGCCCGCTCCGGCATCCACAAGCTGGTGATCGTCAACGGCCACGGCGGAAACTACGTCCTGTCCAACGTCGTCCAGGAAGCCAACGTCGACGGGCCGGCGGTCACTCTGTTCCCCCTCGGAGCCGACTGGGACCAAGCCCGCGACCACGCTGGCCTCGTATCCGACCGTCACGCCGACATGCATGCCGGCGAGATCGAGACCTCCATCCTTCTCCACGCGGCCCCCGAGCTTGTCCGCGAGGGATACAGCGAGGCAGACCACGACGGTGGTCCACGGCCGTTTCTTTTGGTCCAAGGAATGGCGGCGTACACCGAATCGGGGGTGATCGGCTTTCCAGCCCTCGGCACAGCAGAGAAGGGGAAGGCGGTGCTCGCCAGTTTGACGGAAGGATTCGCGCTGCACCTCGCAGCTCTCGGCGGGAGCCGGTGATCCCATTGGAAGACTTCACCGACAGCGTTTTCCACAGGCTCATCAGCTCGGGTGCAATCTGGCTACGCTGTGCCCATGGCAGCAGAGGTAGCAGCAGCGGTATCGGACCTTGTGGCGCGCACGGAAGTGCGGCGTCAGGAGTCGTCTTCGGCCCTTGACCCCAAGGAGCGCGCGAAGCGCGGCCAGTACTTCACGCCCGCCCCTGCCGCTGACTTCATTGCCTCTTTGGCGAGGCTGGCCAGCACAGGCCCGATCCGGATCCTGGACCCCGGCGCTGGGGCCGGCTCTCTGACCGCCTCTCTCGTGTCGCGCATCCTCCAAGGCCAGCCCGAAGCGCACCTCAGCGTGACGGCCTGCGAGAACGACCCACAGCTACACGAGACCCTGTCGGCGACCCTGAAGGACTGCGCGCGCACGGCCGAAGCGGCCGGCGGACGGGTGGAGACCACGCTTGTGAAGGACGACTTCATCGCCTGGGCAACCCAGGCGGAAGGACTGTTCGGCGAAGCACGTGGGCCGTTCGACATTGTGATCATGAACCCCCCGTACAAGAAGCTCGCCGCTGGCTCCCGCGAGCGCATGGCCGTCACAAGGGCATGCACAGAAACTTCCAACCTGTACTCCGCGTTCATGGCGCTTGGGATCCACCTTCTCGCCCCCGGCGGCCAGCTCGTCGCAATCACCCCGCGGAGCTTCGCGAACGGACCTTACTTCCGGCCATTTCGCAAGTACCTCCTTGACCGGATGCACATCGACCGAGTGCACCTGTTTGAGGCACGGAACAAGGTGTTCGCGGACACGGACGTGCTCCAGGAAAATGTGATCTTCTCGGCGACACGCACCGACGCTCCGGACCGAGGGCCAATCGTCGTTTCCTCCAGCCACAGCTACGGCGGCGAAGCCCGCAGCCGTGTGGTGGAGTATCGGCAGATGGTGCAGCCGGAAGATGGCGAGCATTTCATCCACATCAGCGCAGACGAGGAAGACGCCCAGCTCGCGGCGACTCACGCAAGCCTTCCGGCCACCCTCGCCACGATCGACTGCCAGGTTTCGACCGGCCGAGTTGTGGACTTCCGCTCCAAGGAGCACTTGCGGCCCGATCCTGAGGCCGGTGCGGTTCCGCTCATCTACCCGTTGCACATGCGCGATGGCGGAATCCGCTGGCCCGTGCCTGGCGCCAAGAAGAACAACGCAATCGCGCTTAACCCAGACACCGAAAAGATGACCTTCCCCTCTGGGTACTACGTCGTCGTGAAGCGCTTGTCCTCCAAGGAGGAAAAACGTCGTGTGGTTGCCACCGTATTCGACCCAGACGTGACGCCCTGCGCGCGAATTGGCTTCGAGAACCACGTGAATGTGTTCCACAGCGCAGGCGCCGGCCTCCCCAAAGAACTCGCCCGCGGCCTCTGCCTCTGGCTCAACTCCACGTTGCTGGACCGACTCATCCGACGGTTCAGCGGCCACACCCAGGTCAACGCAACCGACCTGCGGAACCTGCGCTACCCCAGCAAGGCCCAGCTTCAAGCCATTGGCGGCGAGTGGATAGAGGGTGGATGGCCCGACCAGGAGAAGCTCGACGACCTAGTCGAGCGCCACCTGGAGTCGACCGAGCCCGCCACGCTGGGCGAGGCGTAGCAGTCAGCACTCCTGGCTGCCGGGTGGCTGATTGCGGACGCCCTGGAGACAGCATGCAGTCGACTTGAAGCACACGTCCCCTCAACGGCCGCCAGCACCTGCCTAGACGCCATGTAGCCTAACCATCACTCACTGTACCGAGACGGTTGGGGGAGGGCTGACGGGTGACGAAAGAACAGCAGGAGAAGAAGCTCGACGAGGCGAGGAAGATTCTCGCCGCAATAGGGATGCCGAAAAAGCAGCAGGGAAAGCGGACCGCGCTCGTGCTGCTTTCGATGCTTAATCTCCGCCCGACACAGGGATGGGAGGAGGTCACTTCCAACACCCTCGGGGTGACCCCGTGCATGGATTGGATGGCCGAAAATTATCCGGACATCCCCAAGGGGAGGAATGGCGAGGTTAAGTACGCCCCGAACAGTCGGGAGTCCGTACGCAAGGAATCCGTACACCCGCTGGTGCGTGCCGGAATCCTCGTCAAGAACTCCGATGCCCCGAACCGTGCCACGAATGACCAAAACAACCGATACCATCCAAGCGATATCGCCCTAAAGGCCATAGCGGCTTTTGGCACTGCGGCGTGGGATGAGCGCCTCAAGGAGTTTCACGCCGAGCAGCCGAAGCTGATCGAAGTGAATGCTGCCGAGAGGCAGGTTCACAGAGTGCCCGTCACATTGCCTGACGGAAGTAAAGTCGACACGGCCGACCTGAGCCCTGGGGCGCACAGCGAACTCATCAAAGCGGTCGTCGAGCGCTTCGGATCACAGTTCACGCCCAAGGGCACTGTGGTCTACCTGGGGGACACCGGCTCCAAGTGGATCGTGAACGAGCCGGAGTACCTGGCTGACCTGGGAGTCGTGGTGGACCCCCACGGCAAGATGCCTGACGTAGTCATCCACTTCACCGAGAAGGACTGGCTGGTCCTGGTAGAGGCAGTTACCTCCACCGGACCGGTCGACAACCAGCGGATCTCCCAGCTCAAGGAGCTCTTCGCGGGCGCCAGTCCTGGCCTGGTGTTCGTCACAGCGTTCCTGACAAGAGGGAAATTCCGTCAGTTCATGGCTGATATCGCCTGGGAGACTGAAGTCTGGATCGCGGAAGAAGAAACACACATGGTGCACTTCAACGGCGAGCGGTTCCTCGGGCCATACGATAAGGCCGAATAAGCAACGAGGGCCGCCCCGCAAGGCGGGGCGGCCCTCAAAGAAGATATCGGCGACGACCTACTCTCCCACGAGGTCCCCCTCGCAGTACCATCGGCGCTGGCAGGCTTAGCTTCCGGGTTCGGAATGTTGCCGGGCGTTTCCCTGCCGCTATGGTCACCGAAATGCATTGCTCAACCCGTAAAGGGTCAAGCGCTTTCGTTCGATGAGTATACAGGCGTGCAGGGTCGCCTCCTGGCCAGCCCTGGGGGATGAGACGCCCCCGGCACCCCACTGGGCCGCCGTCCAGGCGGCTGAGCGTACGGATGTCTGCCAGCGCGGAAGAGGGACTGGGCGTACAACCTTTGCCCACGCTTAGCGATCGACCTCTGTGCACACAGTCACTGCGCAGGGGAGAGCCGTGAACCACCGCACCACCACCGCCGTACTGTCCGTCCTCATTGCCGCTGCGGGGCTCACCGCCTGTGGCAGCGACCAGGGCACCAACAAGCCGTCGGCGAAGACCCCGCCCGCCGCCGCGCCGAGTACCCCCGCTGCGCCTGGGGGAACGAGCAGCCCGTCGGCCGCCGCCGAGACGCCCAAGGGCAAGGGGATTCCGCCCAAGCCAGATGCGGCGACACAGGCCAAGTACATCGCGGCCCTGACTGCCATCGACCCGGACATCGTCAACACCAAGCCCGACAAGGCCGTCGACCGAGGCCGCAACCAGTGCGAGACGATCGCCAGCTTCCCCGACGACAAGTCGAAGCAGACCGACCTCGCCAACCAGCGCTTCACCTCACCCAGCCACCCCGACGGCTTCGGGCCGGCCAAGGCCGCCAAGATCGTGGAAGCGGTGCACACGCACCTCTGCCCGACGTACTGAGCAGCCCCCACCGCAGCCATCAGGCCGTCCGACCCGCGTCCAGAGACGTATCCATGGTTGCAGTTCTGGTTGCATTCGCCGCCGTCCGCGGCCGTCCGGACGAAGGCCAGCAGAACGCTCCGCAGCAGGTCAGGACACGTACGGCCCCCTCCGGACAGCCATACGAACATTTGGAAAGCGTGTTGGGGGCAACCCCTCACGAGTTCGAATCTCGTATCCTCCGCCAGCTCAGAGGGCCGGACCGCGCAAGCGGACCGGCCCTCTGGCGTTTCCCCGTCTCGGTTTCCGTCTCAGTCGCCTGTGTGCTGGCCCCACAGTGCTTCGCCGACCTGCCCGGCTGCTTTCTTCAGCAGCGGCCCGGTGACGTGCACGCACCGGGCCCGCATCCGAGCGGCTCCACCAGGCTGCCAACCCATGACCGCGTCGACCACGACGTCCGGTGTCGAGCAGGAGCAGCACGGTCGCAGCGGTATGGCGCACGTCACGGAGCCTGCCGTCCCGGACCCCGGCATCCCTCAGGAGCTGCTTCCAGCGGTGGTAGTCCGTGTTCGGGATCACGGGCCCGCCCGTCGGCGACGCGAACACGTACCCGGAGCCCTCCCAGTCGGCACCAGCCGCGAGCCGCTCCGGATCCTGCTCCTCTTGGTGGGCCCGGAGCAGCTTGATCACAGGGTCGGGCAAGCCGATGGTCCGGCGTCCGGCCCGCGACTTGGTGTTCCTGAACTCCCGACGGATCTGCTCGCGCTGCGGGCAGTAGCCCGGGTGCCGGGCGCAGGGCTACGTGCAGCCATGGCGGTACTTCGGGCGCAGCCGGTTCTTCCGGGTGCGCAGGTATCCCGCGTCGAGGCCGAGGTCTCCCCAGTGCAGTCCGAGCGCCTCACCCTGCCGAAGACCGAGCGCCAGGGCGACGACCCACCGGGCACTGTTCCGGAGATTGGACGCCTCCAGCAGCAGCCACTGAACCTCTTCGAGCCGGGGGGCCTTGGCGATCTCCGCCGCGTTCGTGGCGACGTGCCCGCGCCTCACGGCTTCGCCGAGCACAACCCGGATGGTCCGGTGGTGCGTGGTGGCGACCTTGCTCCCGGACTTCTGCATCTTGGCGTAGAAGGTCTCCAGGTGCTCCGGCTCCAGGCGGTCTAGCCGATGCGCTAGGCCCAAGCATGAGCCGAGCCCCAAGCGGGGCCGCTGGTTCCCTCCCTCACCGAACATGCCTCCGGCGGGGGCGCTCAGACTCCGGGGTGGCGGGGGCGCCACTCGCGAGTGCCGGCCGAATGGGGCTGAGGCGGGGGAACTCCCATCCCGTCTGCCGTCGACGCAGGACAAGCCGAGCAGTCACGGCACCGGGCGCATCGCGCCCGCTCCACATACGTGTGGGTCGATGGCAGACGGGATGGGAGTTGGGGTGAGTCGTGGCTGACGCCGCAGACGAGGCGTCTCAAATCCCGCTTGCCGGAGGTTTCGCCTTATGCGGAGATCATTTCCATGGGGGAATCAACCTTGGACCTGCACCTTGCCGCCACGCTCGCGGCAACCGCCTCGCCCGGCAAGCACCTTCAGGCCGCTGGCATGTGCCTGATCGCTGCGGTCTGCTTTGTCTGGATAGGGCGACGGCAACAGCGCACGGGGCGGGCCGTCTTCGCCCCAGGTGAGACGGTGCGGGTTGGCGCGACTTTGGTCGAGCCAACCAGGCCCACACGCGGGAAGCGAGTTGCAGGCCGTGTCTGGGCTGGCGTGGGCTGGTTCTTCGTCCTGCCGTTCGCGGTCCAGCTGGGGTTGGCCATCCGCCAGCTTGCAACCTGACCACAACGAAGAGGCGGCTCGGCTTCGGCCGGGCCGTCTCAGTTTCCGTCTCATTCATCTCCGTCCGGGCCCGTCCAGGGGCGACCGAGAGGCTACACGAGGACGGCGCACTCCCAAGGGTTCAGCAGGAGTGCGCCTGATCGCGCCAGATGCTTGATGTTGCGGCTCACCAGCGTCCAGCCGTTCGCCAGGGCGGTGGCGGCGATCAGCGCATCGGGGGGATCGATGCTGGTTCCGGCACTCTTGAGCCTCCGGTGAAGAGCGAGGTAGGCGAGTGCCTCCCGCTCGCCGACGGCGGCGATCCGGTCGCGGTACTGATCGCGGATGTCCGTGAGCGCCCGCTCGAAAGCCGTACGCCGCACCGGATCAGGTGTTCCCTCAATACCTGCTTCGATCTCCGCGACCGTGATGACGCTCAGGTAGAGGGCAGGAGACGGACCGATCGAGCCCATGCGACGACGGCCGGGGCAGGCTTCGGCCGGGTGGTGATCTCGGCGACCACATTGGTGTCGAGCAGATAGATCACTCGTCGTCCGCCGCATCGTCGTAGGGCCGCTGCCCGAACTCCAGACCCTCGAACGGGGCCGCCGTAAGCCGCTCAAGGAATCCGTCGCCGCCCAGGGTCGCCCAGCGGTGAAGCACGTCAGGCAAGGCATCGATGTCGGTGTCGGTGTCGGCCAGCTCGGCATCGAAGTGCCCAAGCTGGTGCTCGGGAAGAGACTCCCGGATCTCCCGGATCGTCCGTAGCGGATGGGACCGGGGATGGGACTCCTCGGGTCTGCGCGGCGGGAGCGGCAGATTCGGGGCAGTGCTCATGATCGGCTCCTCCACGCTGTGGTCACGGGCTCATGCCTGAAGACCACCCTGGGCCGGGCTGCCCGCGAGAGGGTCGTGAGCGACCCGGATCCGAGCTTTCACAGGACCCATCCGCCGAGTAGCCGCCGACCGTGTCCGGCAGCCGCCCTCTGTCGGCGACAGCGATGCCCCTTGGGCTGGAACCAGCTGAACGAAGCTGTCGGGCTGGACACAATGGGGAGCGCCGCCCTGTAGCCGGTCGCGTGCACCACGTTATGGGCACATGGCGAAGATCAGCTGTCGCCCCTCCACCGAAGGTAGCGAATGACGCATAGCTGCGAGAGCACGTCGGACGCGTCGTCCTGGTCTCATTCACTCCGTCCGAGACTGTTCGGACGGGCCGGGACTGAACACTCCGCAGCAGGTAAGGACGCGTACGGCCCCCGCCGGAACCCCGTACGAAACTGCTCGCGGCCTAGTCAACCGACCACGTGCTGCAACGCCCCCTCGAATTCGCCTCAGCGGTCCGGCCCTCGGCGTTTCCCGGTCCGCCCCCTCACCCCGTTCCCGTCCCCGTCACTGCGCGGACCCGTCCGCCGCGAGGGTCGCCCAGCGGTGGAGGAGGGCGGGCAGGGCGTCGCTTCGGTGTCGGCGAGTTCGGCGTCGAAGGCCGCGAGCCGGCGCTCGGGCAGGGACTCGCGGATCCCGCGGATCGTCCGCCGCGGGCGGACCGGGGCGACGGGGGCCGGGGCCCGCTCAGCAGCAGTTCCTCCACGCCCGGCAGCCGTCCCAGGCCGGGCGGGGTCACCACGGGAAGCCCTCGACACAGCCGTACGCGATGAAGGAGCCGGCCATCAGGGCGCCGATCGCGGTGAGGCCCCGGCGGCGCCGGTCCGGGAACACGCAGAGGGCCACCAGGCCGGGGCCGGCCGCCAGGGCGGAGAGGGTGAGGAGCGAGGGCTCCGGGTACTCGCGGGCCGAGAGCGGGGCCAGGATCGTCAGGGCGTACATCTGCAGGGCGAGGCAGGCCGGGAGCGTCGCCGTCCTCGGGCGGACGTCCAGCAGGCGCAGGGCGATCACGAAGAACACCGCCGCCAGGACGAACCACGAGACGAAGCCGATGAACCGGTACACCGGGAGGCAGATCGAGGGGCCGGACTCGCAGCGGCCGTCCTCGGCGGCGCCCCACCACCACAGCCCCATCGCCAGGTACCCGGTGAACAGACCGGCGAGGGTGCTGCCCACCACTGAGTAGATCTTGTCCATGCGTCAGACGCTTCCAGTGCGGGGACGGCGCGCCCTGAGTATGCGTACTCAGAAACGGCGACTTTCGTAGACACCGTCTACCCCATGGGATGGACAGTGTCTACGTCGTTCTGCGGGGCGCGGCGTCCGCGAGGGGAGTGAGGGCTTGAAAGCCGTGCGAGCACTCGCTTGAACTTTGCGCAAGACAAGCCCCGGCACCTCTCGTGAGCGCATGCCACGCGACACGCCACCCCGTGAACAGATCGTCCGGAACGCCGTCGAGCTGCCCGCCACCACCTCGCTCACCCGGCGGATCGAGAGCGAGGGACGCGACCCCGAGGAGGCCTTCGCCGCCGTGATGCGGGAGGCCGTCGAGGCCGCCTCCGGCTTCCCCCGCCCGCGGGAGCGGCTCGGCTCGTCGGGCGCCGCCGGCTACGCCGAGGCCCCGCAGGACAGCTTCGCCTTCGGCCTGGACCCTGCCCGACGGGCCGGCCGCCCGCCTGGCGGAGGAAACGGCCTGAGGGCCGTCCGAGCCGGTCCGGTCGTCGCCGGGCTGTACGCCCCGGAGGGGCCCCCGAAGGTGCCGAAGGCCTTGCCGCGGCCGGCTCCCGCCGCCGGGCGGCTCAGCCCTCGCGTCGGCGCAGGGATTCCTGGGACGCGACGTACTTGAGCATCAGGCGGGCGAAGTCGAGGCGTTCGCGCTCGCTCCAGTCGGCGGTGATGTATTCGAAGGCCGAGCGCTGGTGCCGGCGGAAGCGGACCATCAGCTCCTGGCCCTCGGGGCTGAGGTGGAGGACCGTGCGGCGGCCGTCCTGCTGGGAGGCGGCGCGGACCAGGTAGCCGGCGGAGATGCAGTCGGACACCATGCGGCTGGCCACCGAGGGGTCGGTGCCCAGGTGCGCGCCCACGGCGCCGACGGTGACCTCGCGGGCGCCGTCCTGCCCGATCTCCAGGACCACGTTGAGGACCAGGGTCCGGCCGAGGTCCTTCTGGGAGATCGGGTCCTCGACCTCCAGGAGCGAGGAGCGCCGCAGCTTCCCGAACGCCGGGCCGACGGCGTTCAGCAGCTCCTCGTCCTCCATGTCCGCCTGCTGCTTCGTCATGCCCCGATCGTACATCCGTGAGTTCTCGCAAACATGTGTTGACGTGAAAACGTGTGCATGCAAGCATGCATATGTCGACAGTCAATGAATGGCTGCCGCTACGAACGGAGCACCCATGACCACCCTCGTCACCGGCGCCCGCGGCAAGGTCGGCCAGGCCGTCATCGCCCGCCTGCACTCCGCCGGTCTCCCCGTCCGCGCCGCCAGCGCCCACCCCGCCGGACTGACCGTCCCGGCCGGCGTCGAAAGCCGCGAGCTCGTCCTCGACCGCCCCGCTACCTTCGCCGCCGCACTGGACGGCGTCCGCCGGGTCTTCCTCTACCCCGAGCCCGCCGGCATCCACGAACTGATCGCCGCCGCCGAGGCCGCCGGCGTCGAGCACGTCGTCCTGCTGTCCTCGTCCTCCGTCCTCGCCCCCGGCGCCGAGAACGACCCGCTCGCGAGCCACAGCCTCAAGGTCGAGCGCGCCCTCGCCGCCTCCACCCTGACCTGCACCTTCCTGCGCCCGGACGCCTTCGCCAGCAACTCCCTCGGCTGGGCCTGGCCCATCGGCCGGTCCATGCCGGTCCAGCTCGCCCACCCGGACGCGCACATCGCGCCCATCCACCCCGAGGACATCGCCGACATCGCCTTCGAGGCCCTCACCGGCGACTCCCTCACCGGCCGCCGGCTCACCCTGACCGGCCCCGAGTCGCTCACCTTCCGCCGTCAGATCGCGGTCCTGGCCGACGCCATCGGCCGCGAGATCCCCGTCGAGCAGATCACCCGCGCCGAGGCCGAGCGGCAGATGGGCGCCCACATGCCCGCGCCGATGGTCTCCTCGCTGCTCGACCTGTGGGAGGCCGCGAACCACGGCCCGGCCTCCGTCGCCGACACCACCGAGACCCTCCTCGGCCGCCCCGCCCGCACCTACGCGCAGTGGGCCCACGAGAACGCCGACGCCTTCGCCGGCCACTGAGCCGGCCACTGACCCGGCCGCCGAACCGGCGGGCCCGGCACCACCGAACCGCGAAGGAGCACCGTCATGAAGCCCATCGGCTACTGGCTCAACCGCACCGACCAGGCCCTCACCGCCGCCATGGACGCCCTGCTGGCCGAGTTCGGCCTCACCCGCCTCGGCTGGCAGGTCCTGAACGTCGTCCGCGACGACCCCGCGGCCGGCGACACCGCCGTACGGACCGTCCTCGCGGCCAACGCCGACGCCGCCGCCCTGGACTCCGCCGTCGCGGCCGTCCTGGACGGCGGCTGGGTGGCCCGGCCGGAGCCGGACCGCCTCGCCCTGACCGACGACGGCCGCGCCCGGCTCGTGCTGGTGGCCGAGCGCGTCGGGGCCTTCCGCGAGCTGGCGACGGCCGGCATCTCCCCGCAGGAGTACCGGACCGCGGTCAGCGTCCTGGAGCGGATGACCCGCAACCTCACAGCAGATCGGTGAAGAACCGGTAGCCGGTCGGGTCACCGGGCATCTGCCAGTGCAGGCCCTGGAGAAGGAAGCAGGCCACCAGGTTGCTGACCGCGAAGAACGCGAGGACGGCCAGGGTGAAGCCGGCCGCGCGGCGCAGGGCCGGCGAGACCTGGGCCGCGCCCAGGGGCTGGAACTCCCGGGCCAGGACGAGGTTCACGGCCGCCGCGAGGACCGCGAGCAGGAAGGTGATCGCCGCCCAGGTGTAGAGGTGCAGGCCGAACAGGGCACCCGCGTAGCCGGGGTCCGGGGGCACGATGTGCATCAGCACCTGCGAGGCGGAGACGGTGCTGCCGATCAGCGCCGAGACGACCGCGACGCCCCACCCGGAGGCGAACTCCGCGGTGCTCACCGCGCCCTTGCGCGAGCGGGCGATGATCATGGCCGGTCCGAGCGCGCTGAGCAGCATGAACATCCGCTGGAGCAGGCACATCGGGCAGGGGTACTCCCACAGGCCGAACTGGAAGACGTACGCGCCGCCGACGGTGGCGCACATGCCCAGCACGTAGGCGTGGGCGAACCAGAGGCCGAGCCGGTGGGAGAGCCGGACGGGGGGAAGGGTGACGGTGGTGGTCGCGGTGGTGGTCGCGGTGGCGGTCATGTCGGGCTCCTCCTCAGAAGCTCAGGCCGAAGGCGCGGTCGAGGTGGGGGAGGAACGCGAGCGTGGTGAGCGCCAGCGTCCCCGCCCACAGCAACAGCCGTGACCTGCGCGGCCAGTCGCGCAGCACCGCCCATAGGCAGAGGGAGATCAGGAGGAACAGGAGGGTGTACATGGTGTCCTTGCTTCATCGGAAGGCTCTTGACCCCACCCTCGTCCGGCCCGCCGCCACCCGGTAGGACCCCCGGACCGATGGGCCCATAGGCCGGCCCTATGCCCCCGCCGCGAACCGGACGGCACCCCCTAGGCTGCGGGCGTGCCGTCTTACTCGATCGGACAGGCCGCGGACCTGCTCTGCGTGAGCCCCGAGACCGTCCGCCGCTGGGCCGACGCCGGCCGGCTGCCCTCGCTGCGCGCCCCCGACGGCACCCGGTCCGTCGACGGCGCTGCGCTCGCCGCCTTCGCCAAGGGGCGGGCCGCCGGGCTGCACCCCGTGCCCGGCCGGCCCGCCGCCACCTCCGTGCGCAACGCCTTCGCGGGCATCGTCACCGCCGTACGGGTCGACGAGGTCGCGGCCCAGGTGGAGATCCAGTCGGGCCCGCACCGCGTCGTCTCGGTGGTGACGCGGGAGTCGGTGGAGGAGCTCGGGATCGCGGTGGGCGTCAGCGTCACCGCCCGCGTGAAGTCGACGGAGGTCCACGTCGACGTCCCCGGCCAGGCCGTGCCGGCCGCTCAGCGGCAGAGCAGCGCCGCGTACAGGTCCAGCTTGTGGTCCAGGCGCGAGAGGTCACGGCCCGTCAGGACCTGTACCCGCTCCATCCGGTAGTGCACGGTGTTCACGTGCAGGTGGAGCGCCTCCGCCGTACGGGCCCACGAGCAGTTGTTGGCCAGGAAGACCTCCAGGGTCTCCCGCAGCATCCCGTCCCCCAGCGCCCCCAGCGTCGCCGTCCCGAACACCGAGCGGACCTCCCTGGCCGTCCCGGCACTCACCGCGGTGTGAGGGCCCCGGGGCCGGGCAGGCCCGCACTCTGGAGTTCCACGCGCCCCTCCTTCACCACCGCACGCCGTATCACCCACCGTTACCTTCGCCTTACCGTGTGCCACAACTGCTGGTCGGGCGAGAGGAACGAGGCGGACGGATGGCGATGAGGACGCGGAGGACGCGGAGGACGGCAAGGCTGCTCGGGGCGTGCGCGGCGGCCGCGGTGCTGGCGCTCGCGGCGCCCGGCACGGCACACGCGGCCCAGGGGGTCCTGTTCATCGACGGCGCGCCGAACGGCGACCCCAGCGGCTGCTTCCCGCTGGGGGACTTCGTCCCGTCGGAGGTCGTCAACCTCACGGACGGCGTGGCGTGGGTGTGGAGCGGCCCGGCGTGCGACGGCCGGGTGGTGCACCCGATCCTCCCGGGGCAGCTGGCGATCGGTCACGGCCGGAGCCTCTACATCGAATGAACCGCCGCGCGGATCAATCACGTCCGGGCGGCCGTCCCGGCGCGGAGGGCCGGCCCTCTGCCCCGGCCCGACCGCCACCGGCCCCGGGCTCCACGCGGACGCCCCCTCCGCGCTGGTGCGGACACCCGAGCAGGTCGCCGCCGACGCCCTGACCGCCCTCCGGGAACGCCGCCGCCGCACCGTCGTCCCGGGCCGCGCCGCCGCCCTCGCCACCAGGGCCGTCAGCCTCCTCCCGTGCCGCACGGCCCTCGCCCTCCTCGCCGGTTGATCGACAACTCGGCGATGAGCAGCCACCCCTGACCCGGCATCAGGGACGTGTCAGGGTGGGCCCGGGGCTTTCCCGGTGACCTGCGGGGCGGGCCGAACGGCACCGTGGGGGCATGCAGAACAACACGCCCCTCCGCCGCACGGCCGCCGCACTCGGTGTCGCCGCCGCCCTCACCGTCGCCGTCGCCGGGACCGCGAGCGCCGCAGCCGCGACCGGCCCCGCACCCTCGTACGACTTCTCCGACTGCCCCGCCATCCCCGCCGGGGTCGACGCGGCGCAGTGGAAGTGCGAGGTCATGACCGCCACCGGGTCCCTGACCCTCGGCAACCGGACCCTGCCCGAGTTCGCCCCCATGACCGTCACCCACGCCGAGGGCCCGATGCCCGACGGCAGCAAGGGCCAGGTCTGGGGCGGGGGGGGGGGGGGGGCCGCCCCCGTCCCCGGCGGGCTTTTCCGCAACCCCCGCGGCGGACACCATCCCGTACCCGGCCTCCCCCCCCCGCCGGGATAGGGGGGGCGCTCAGGCTTTTCCAC
>NZ_JBVJWV010000056.1:0-27226 GCF_055602105.1 Streptomyces sp. NPDC037421 | reverse complement strand
AACACGCGGGGGGGGCGGGAAACCCCCCCCCCGCCGGCGTTTGAGGCGACGGGCGCGCAGCGCCTACCGGGGTCAGGGGCAGCGCCCCTGGGAACGGTGGAAGGGCGGGTAGGGGACCCAGCCCCGCGCAGCGGCCCCCCACCCGCACACGATCCACCGGCCCCGGCCCCGGCCGCGCCCCGGCCACGCCGGACGGAGTCCGGCGCAGCGGCGGGAAGCCGGGAAGGCCGGTCGGCGCCGAGCCGTGCGAGCGGCGCGTCGGGAAGCGGCCCGGCGCAGCGGCGGGAAGCCGGGAAGGCCGGTCGGCGCCGAGCCGTGCGAGCGGCGCGTCGGGAAGCGGCCCGGCGCGTCAGAAGGGAACGAAGCGGAGCCGGAGGCCCGGGCGGGCCTGGGCGGCGGCGTCGAGGGCGGGACCCGCCGGGACCACGCCGACCACCGGGTAGCCGCCCGTCACCGGGTGGTCGGCCAGGAACACCACCGGGAGCCCGTCGGGCGGGACCTGCACCGCCCCCAGCACCATCCCCTCGCTCGGCAGCTCCCCGCCCCGCGCGCGGGCCAGCGCCGGGCCCCCTTCCGTGCGCAGGCCGATCCGGTTCGACGCCGGGGACACCCGGTACGCCGAGGACAGCAGCGCCGCCAGCGCGGCCCCCGTGAACCAGTCGGCCCGCGGCCCGAGCCGCAGCGGCAGCACCAGTTCCGCGAGCGGCGGCCCGGGAGGGGCCACCACGTCGGCGGACGGCACCGGATCCGGGCCCGGCGGGCCCACCTCCAGCACCGCCCCCGCCACCGGCACCGGCGGGCCGAGCCCCGACAGCAGGTCCGTCGCGCGGCTCCCCAGCACCGCCGGCGCAGCCAGACCTCCCCGCACCGCGACGTAGCTGCGCAGCCCGGACTCCGCCCGGCCCACGTCCAGCTCCGCCCCCGCGCGCAGCCACACCGGCGCACCCCAGGCCGCCGGGCGCCCGCAGACGCGTACCGCGCAGGGAGCACCCGTCACGGCCACCGTCACCGGGGCCAGTGCGCGCACCCGGACCCCGTCCAGGGTGGTTTCCAGGGCGGCGGCCCCCGCCGGGTTGCCGACCAGCCGGTTGGCCAGCGCGTACGCCCCCGTGTCCAGCGCCCCCGACCGGGGCACGCCCAGGTGGGCGTGGCCGGGGCGGCCCGGGTCCTGGACGGTGGTCAGCGCGCCCGGCCGCAGCACCAGCAGCCCGCTCACGCGCCCGCCCCCTCGACGAACCGCACCCGCACCCCGGGCGCGAACAGCGCCGCCGGCTCCCGCGCCGGGTCCCACAGCACCGTGTCCGTGGAGCCGATCAGCTGCCAGCCGCCGGGGGAGGACCGCGGGTAGACCCCCGCGTACTCCCCGGCCAGCGCCAGCGACCCCGCCGGGACCGCCGTACGGGGCGTCGCCCGCCGGGGCAGCCACAGCCGCTCCGGCAGCCCCGTCAGGTAGCCGAAGCCGGGTGCGAACCCGCAGAAGGCCACCCGGAAGACGATCCCCCCGACCACCTCCGCGACCTCCCGCCCGGCGACGCCCCACGCGTCGGCCACCTCCGCCAGGTCCGGCCCGTCGTACCGCACCGGCACGGTCACCAGCGGCCCCTCGGCCTCCGTCAGCGGCGGCACCTCCCAGCCCGCGATCCGAGCCGCCAGCGCGCCCGGCTCCCGGACCCCGTCCAGCAGCACCGTCCGCGCGGCCGGCACGACCTCCCGTACGCCGCCCAGCTCGCCCGCGTCCCGGCGGCGCAGCAGCTCGGCGTGGAGCGCGGCCACCTCCCCGGCGGTGTCCACCTCGACCAGCAGGGCCTCCCGCCCCACGACCAGGGTCCTCACGCGAAGGCCTCCACCCGCACCCCGGCCCCCTCCAGCGCCTCCCGCACCCTCCGGGCCAGCCCCGCCGCCCCGGGGGTGTCCCCGTGCAGGCACAGCGAGCGCGCCGGCACCGCCACCGGGGACCCGTCGGAGGCCGTCACCGTCCGCTCGGCGGCCATCCGCACGGCCCGCCCGACCACCGCGTCCGGATCGTGCAGCACGGCCCCCGGCTCCGCGCGCGGGACCAGCGTCCCCAGCGGGGTGTACGCCCGGTCGGCGAAGGCCTCCGGCACGGCCTCCAGCCCCGCCTCCGCGGCGGCCGCCAGCAGCAGCGACCCGGGCAGGCCCAGCACCGGCAGCCCGGCCTCCCCGGCGGCCAGCCGGACCCCGGCGACCACCGCGGCGGCCTGGTCGGCGTCATGGACCGTACGGTTGTACAGCGCACCGTGAGGCTTGACGTACGACACCCGGGACCCGGCCGCCCGCGCGAACACCTCCAGCGCCCCGATCTGGTAGGCCACCTCCGCCGCCAGCTCCCCGGCCGGCACGTCCATCGACCGCCGCCCGAAGCCCGCCAGGTCCCGGTACGAGACCTGCGCGCCGATCCGTACGCCCCGCTCGGCGGCCAGCTCGCAGACCCGGCGCATGATCGACGGATCGCCCGCGTGGAAGCCGCAGGCCACGTTGGCGCTCGTGACCACCGACAGCAGGGCCGCGTCGTCGGTCAGCGTCCAGCGTCCGAAGCCCTCGCCCAGGTCGGCGTTCAGGTCGATCAGAGGTGTGATCATGGAAGCCATGCCGTGAGCGTAGAACAGCCCCCGACCGCGCGGCCGCGCCGCTCGGCCCGCCGCCGGGGGACGGTCCGGCGGAAACCGTGCCGTTTGGGCTGTTGTCCGTGACACCGCCTACTCTTTCCGTCGTGACTCTCCCAGCCCCGGCGAAACCCCTTCCGTCCCCGGCGCCGGGCCCGGCCGCCGACGAGGGCCTCGCCCGGCGGCTGCGTGCCCTGGCCTGCACCGCCCCGCTGCACGACCTCGACGTACGCAAGGCCAACCTGGCCGGCGAGTACGGGGTCTACGCGATGGCGGAGGTCGCGCTGTCCGCGATCGACCTCGTCACGCTCAACATGGACTTCGACACCGGCGCCGACCACGAGCAGATAGTGGCCCGGATGCTGCCGCGCGTCGCCGCCCAGGCCCCCCGGCGGCCGGCCGCCGAGCACGAGCGGGTCGCCCGCTGGGTCCTGGAGAACCTGATCAACGTCGGCAGCGTGGACCGCGGCTTCCGCGCGATCTACGGCACGTTCGGCCCCGACGGGGTCTACGTCCGCCGGGACTACGACTTCAAGCTGATCGAGGAGGTCCCCGGCCACGGCGGCGCGGTCTACCTGCGCACCACCGACGAGGCGGTCAACGTCCTGGTCGGCGCCCTCGACACGGACGTCACCAGCGCCCAGATCGCCGCCGAGGTCAAGCTGGAGGTGCTGATCAGCCGGGGCCGGCTGGCCGACGCCCAGCTCGCCGCCGAGCAGGCCCGCTACCGGACCGTCCAGTACGCCGAGACCCTGCGCCGCACCCTCGACGCGACCCGGCGCAACGTCCGCGCGGTCGACTGGCTCCAGGCCGTCCCGGACATGATCGCGGAGGCCCTCGACCACGTCGCCGACCGCTACCGGCACGAGAACGCGATCCTCACCAACATCCGCAGGGCCCGCGACGAGGCCGAGGACCCCGAGAACAAGCGGCGCGCCGCCGAGCTCGTCGACATCGTCAAGGACTGCATCCGCCGGCACACCCAGCTCCAGTCGCGGCTGCTGGACGCCGGCCCGCTCTTCCGCGCCGAACAGGACCGCCAGGCCTTCGCGGCGCCCGCCCCGCGCTCCGGGATCGACCTGTACGGCCAGCTCGTCGCGCCCCTGCTGCCGCTCCCGCTGGAGCGGGCCACCCGGGTCACCGACGCCTTCTTCGCCGCCGGCACCGGGCTGCGCACCCCCGTCTCGGTACGGGTCGCGGACCTGGTGGAGATACTCCTCACCCCGCCCGTGGAACGGGAGCACCTCGGCGCGGAGATGCCCGAGCCGGACCTCATCGCCACCCCGGACGACAGTCGCTTCAGCGAGGAGCAGCTCGCCGCCGCGACCCAGCTCCTGGACCTGCCGCACGACGCCCCGCGCCGGCTCTCCGGCCTCCTCGCCGAGGCCCGCCGCGAGGACCCGGACCTCCCGTACCTGGTGGCCCTGCTCGCCGTCCACGCGGCGAGCCCTGCGGTGGGCACGGCGTACCGCCAGGGCGAGGAGCGGCTGCTGTTCGCGGTGGACGACGGCACGCAGCTCGACGACCCCGAGTTCGGCGGCGCCGACCTGATCGTCGGCACGGCGCTCCTGGACGCGGCGGGCATGGCCGCGGCCCGCTCGGAGGCGGTATGACCCCGCCGAGCACTCTTGCCCGCACCGGCAACGCCCGCACCCGCAACGCCAGCACCGGCAACGCCAGCACCGGCGACGCCCGCACCACCGAGGAGACCCACCCGTGAGCGACCACCACGCCGAGTACCCCGCGTGGAGCGAGCCCGACGGTCCGTCGGTCCCGGCCCCGCCCGCACAGGCCTCCGCCGCCCTCACGCCCGCCGACGCCGCCGACGCGGCCCGGCTCGTCGGGTTCGGGCTCCAGCCCAAGCTGCTCCCCGCCCGTGACGCCGAGTACGCCGAGCTGCTGCGCCGCTACCGCGAGGACCCCGCCTTCGGGCGGCTCGCCGACGCCGTCGCCACCGGCCTCGGGCTCGTCGTCCTGGAGGTGTCCCCCCGCGCCGGGATGGCCGTCGCCGCCGGCGAGGACTCCGTCTTCGCCGTCCGCATGGGCGACTACGCCCGCCGCACCTCCGCCGACGGCGGCGACCGCTTCCTGCACGGCCTCGCCCACCTCGCCGTCGCCGCCCTCGCCTTCCCCCGCCCCGAGGACCTCGCCGACGACGGCTACATCGGCCGCGTCACCGTCAACGGCGTCGACGCCTTCGTCCGCCAGACCTGCCGCCGCCTGGAGGAGCGCGCCGAGGAGCTCGGCGAGAACACCGACCCGGCCTCCGACGCCCCCGGCCTGGAGGCCGCCTGGCGGGTCTACGCCCGCCGCAGCGCGACCGGCGCCACCAAGGACGCCCGCCGCCTGGCCGGCTCCACCACCGGCATCGTCGGCAAGGCCGCCGCCTTCCTCACCGAGTCCGGGTTCCTCCAGCGCACCGGCGACGACGCCGGCGGCACCTACCGCACCACCCCCCGCTACCAGCTCCAGGTCCGCGACATGGCGGGCACGGCGGCCATGGCCGAACTCCTGGAACTCGGCGTGGTCCCCGTCAGCGACGGCTCCGCGACCCTCCTGCCGCCGCCCGAGGGCGACGACCTGGAACTCGCGGCCGACGCCGGCCTGCCGTTCCACGCCTGAGCCCCACGCGCCCCCGTACGTACCGAGAAGCAACGAGAGTCCGCCGCCATGTACGAGCTGTCCCGGATCCGCCTCTACTCCATCGGGCCCGCCGGCGCACGCTACGCCGACACCGTGCTCGACCTGCGCGGAGTCGGCGAGCCGGTGCCCCATCCGGCGCCCACCCAGGCGGAGTTCTTCGAGGACGAGCCCACCGGACCGCCCCGGCGCCCCGCGCCCGCCGGCGTGCTCTTCCTGGAGAACGGCGGCGGCAAGTCCGTCCTGCTCAAGCTGATCTTCTCGGTGATGCTCCCCGGCCACCGCAACACCCTCGGCGGCGCCAGCTCCGGCGTACTGCGCAAGTTCCTGCTCGCCGACGACTGCGGCCACGTCGCCCTGGAATGGCAGCACACCCAGACCGGCGAGTGCGTGGTCGTCGGCAAGGTCAGCGAGTGGCGCGGCCGCCAGGTCTCCAACGACCCGCGCAAGTTCGCCGAGGCCTGGTACTCCTTCCGCCCCGGGCCGGGCCTGAGCCTGGACAACCTCCCCGTCGCCGAGGCCACCTCCGTGCGCCCGCCCGTCGAGGGCGCATCCGGCGCCCAGGGCCGCCGCCGCACCATGAAGGGCTTCCGCGACGCGATCACCGAGGCCGGCAAGGCGTACCCGCACCTGGAGGTGTACTGGGAGGAGATCCACGACCGCTGGAACGAACACCTCACCGAACTCGGACTCGACCCCGAACTCTTCCGCTACCAGCGCGAGATGAACGCCGACGAGGGCGAGGCCGCCGGCCTCTTCGCGGTCAAGAAGGACTCCGACTTCACCGACCTCCTGCTGCGCGCCGTCACCGACACCCGCGACACCGACGGCCTCGCCGACCTGGTCCACGGCTTCGGCAACAAGCTCGGCCGCCGCGCCGAGCTGATGGCCGAACGCGACTTCACCGCCGGCTCGGTGGACCTCCTCACCCGCATCGTGGAGGCGGCCGAGACCCGCGCCCGGCTGCGCGACGTCCACGCCGGCGCCGAGCGCCGCACCCGCACGCTCGCCCGGAGGCTGTCCGCCCGCGGCTCCGAGGAACGCGGCCGCGCCGCCGACCTCGCCCAGCGGGTCACCGGCGCCGCCCACGAGGTCACCGCCGCCGAGTCCCAGCGCGCCCGCAGCGCCGCCGTCTCCGCCGAACTCGCCTACCGGCACGCCTCCCTGGCCCTGACCGTCGCCGACAAGGCCGCCGCCGCCCAGCGCCGCGAACTCCTCGAAGCGCGCACCCTGCACTCCGCCTGGCAGGCCGCCGAGACCGTGCTGCGCCACCGCGCGGCCGCCGACCGCTCCGCCCGCGTCGCCGCCGCGATCCTGGAGGCCGAACGGGACGCGGCGCCCGCGCTGGCCGCCCGCGCCACCGCCGCCGCCGAGCTGGTACGGGCCCTGCACACCGCCGCCGAGCAGGGCGAACGCGCCGCCAACGAGGAGGAGGAGCGTTCCGCCGAGCTCCAGTCCGTCGGCGAGACCGCCCACCGCGACGCCACCTCGGCCGCCACCGCCGCCCAGCGGGCCCGCAGCGAGGCCGAGCACCTGCGCGCCCGCCTCGCAGAGGTCGAGCAGGAGACCGCCGACGCCGTCCGCGCCGGCTGGCTCGACGACACCGCCCCCGACGCCGACCCGGCCCGCGCCGCGCTCGCCGCCAGCGACGCCGAGAAGGCCGCCGTGGCCGCCTGGGACGAGTCCCGCGAAGCCGCCCGCGGTGCCGCCGGGGCCGCCCGCGAGGCCGCCTCCGCCGAATCCCGCGCCGAACTCACCGCCGCCCGCGCGGCCGACGCCGCCGACGCCGCCGAAGCCGCCCACGCGGCGGAGCACCGCGCGGCCGAAGCCCTGGCCGCCGCGCCCCGGCTCGCCGAACTCCTGGGCCTCCCGTCGGCACCCGACACCTTCCTTCCGCGCCCGCGGGCCGGCCAGGCCGCCGAATCCGCCGCCCTGGCGGGCCGCACCGCCGCCGGGGCCGTCCCCGCGGCGGGCGGCGGCACCGGCCCCGCCGCCCCGGACCACCCCGCTTCCGCCGTGGGCCTGACCGCCGACGACCTCGACCGCAACGCCGACAGCCTCCGCGAGCTGCTGGCCGACACCGTCGGCTCGGCCGAACGCCACCTGTTCGAGCTGCGCACCGCCGCCGCCGACGACGCCCGCATCCTGGGCGCGCTCGGCGACGGCGGCCTGCTCCCGCCCGGCCCCGACGTCCTGGCCACCGTCGAGTACCTCGGCGAGCACGGCATCCCGGCCCTGCCCGGCTGGCGCTACCTCGCCCAGTCCGTGGACCCCGCCGACCACGCCGCCGTCCTCGCGGCCCGCCCCGAACTCGTCGACGGCGTCGTCATCACCGACCCCGACACCCACAGCCGGGCCCGCGAGGTCCTCTCCGCCGCCGCCCTGCTGCCCCGCTCCACCGTCGCCGTCGGCACGGCCGCCGCCCTGCTGGCGCCCGTACCTCCGGCCGACGGCTCCGACGCGGTCTTCCTCGTACCGCCGAACCCGGCCATGCACGACGAGCACGCCGCCGACGAGGAACGCCACGCGCTGCGCGCCCGCGCCACCGCCCGCGACACCGAGATCCGCGAGCTGGCCGCCCGCCTCGCCGGCGACCGCGAGCTCGCCGCCCGGCTCTCCTCCTGGCGCACCGGCTGCCCGCCCGGCCGCCTCGCCGAACTCGCGCAGCAGGCCGCCGCCGCCCGGTCCTTCGCCGAGGAGGCCGACGCCGAGCTCGCGGAGGCCCGTACCGTACGCGCCGAGGCCGACGAGGCCGCCGCCGACGCGGCCCGCGTCCGCGACGAGCGCCAGGACGCCGCCCAGCGCGCCCGCCGGGCCGCCGACGCCCTCGCCGGGCTCGCCCACCGCCTGCGCGAACGCTCCGGCTGGCAGGTGAAGGTCCGCGAACTCGCCGACGAGGCCGCCGAGTCCGAAGCACGCGCCGAGGTCTGCCTGGACCGCGCCCGCGCCGCCGACGAGGACCGCCGCGCCGCCCAGCGTGCCGCCGACGACGCCCGCCGCACCGCCCGCGCCCTGCGCGCCGAACGCGCCGAGATCGCCGGAGCCCCCGAGCCCCTGCCCGAGGACGACGGCAGCCCCGACAGGCACCGGCCGCCGCTGCCCGACCTCCGCGAGGCCTACCGCACCGCCTCCCAGGTCTACGAGAAGGTCGGCGTCGGCGCCGACCTGCGCGCCGAACAGGCCCGCGCCGAGGGCGACGAGAGCGCCGCCCTCGCCGAACTCGACCGGCTCACCAACAAGGTCCGCACCCGCGCCGCCCAGCTCCTCGAAGGCACCGACGGAGCCGACGGCCCCTCCCGGCAGGCCGCCGCCGCGCGCGCCGAGGCCCTCGTCCAGATGCTGGAATCCCGCGCCTCCACCGCGAGCGAGCAGCTCGGCCGGCTGCGCGGCGAAGCCGAACGCCACGCCCCCGCCGAGGGCGAGGCGCACACCGAGCTGCCCGAAGAGCTGGTCCCGGCCGACGTCGAACAGGCCCAGGGCCTGCTGCGCACCGCCACCGCCCAGCTCGCCGCGCACTCCGCCGCCGTGGAGGCCGCCCGAGCCGCCCACGCCGACCTGCTGCGCGCGCACCGCGCCGCCGAGGACGGCGCCGGCGGCTTCGACGAGACCGCCGCCCTCCTGCGGGACCTCCTGCGCGACCACACCCACCCGGAGGACGAGCAGGATCCGGTGGCCCACCCCGGCACCCTGGAGGAGGCCCGGCAGTCCGCCGCCGAGGCCCGCCGCTCCCTGCGCGGCTGCGCCGCCGACCTCTCCGCCGCCGAGTCCGCGGTGCGCGAGGCGAGCGACGTCCTGGTCCGGCACGCCAACGCCAACCGCTACGAGCAGGTACGCACCCCCGCGCGCCAGCAGATCCGCGAACTGCCCGCCTCCGCCCTGCCCGAGCACGCCGCCGCCTGGGCCGCCGCCTTCGCCCCGCGCCTGCGCGTGCTCACCGACGAACTCGCGCAGCTGGAGCGCAACCGCGACAGCATCGTCGACCGGCTGCGCGGCCTCGTGGAGTCCGCCCTGGCCACCCTCCGCTCCGCCCAGCGCCTCTCCCAGCTGCCCGAGGGCCTCGGGGAGTGGTCGGGCCAGGAGTTCCTGCGGATCCGCTTCGAGGAGCCCGACCAGGCCACCCTCACCGAGCGGCTCGGCGAGGTCATCGACGAGGCCACCGGCACGGCGGTGAAGAAGAACGCCGCCTTCGGCGAGGGCCGCCGCGACGGCATGTCCCTCCTCCTGCGCGGAGTCCAGGCCGCCCTGGAGCCCAAGGGCATCGCCGTCGAGATCCTCAAGCCCGACGCGGTGCTGCGCGCCGAGCGGGTCCCCGTCGGCCAGATGGGCGACGTCTTCTCCGGCGGCCAGCTGCTCACCGCCGCCATCGCGCTCTACTGCACGATGGCCGCGCTGCGCAGCAACGACCGCGGCCGCGACAAGCACCGCCACGCGGGCACGCTCTTCCTCGACAACCCGATCGGGCGCGCGAACGCCACGTACCTGCTGGAGCTCCAGCGGGCCGTCTCGGACGCCCTCGGCGTCCAGCTGCTCTACACCACGGGCCTCTTCGACACCACGGCCCTCGCCGAGTTCCCGCTGGTCATCCGGCTGCGCAACGACGCCGACCTGCGGGCGGGCCTGAAGTACATCAGCGTCGAGGAACACCTGCGCCCGGGCCTGCCCCAGCAGTCCCCGGAGGGCGAGACGGTCCACGGCGAGATCACGGCGACCCGCATGTTCCGCCGCGCCGCCGCCACGACGTCCTGACGCGCCCAGGACGCGCGCCGGCCACCGCTCCCGGGCGGCGGCCCGCGCGCGGGCCCGCCCGGCCGGTCAGCGGCGCCCGGAGCGCTGGTGGACCGGTACGCCCCCGGCCAGGGGAGAGGCCGCCAGGCGGCCCTCCCGGGCCGCCGGTATGCGGCCCCGCCGGGGCTCGCGGGCGGCGCTGCTCGGCTCCGACAGGACGCCGTACCGCTGGTTCCACATCTGCCGGGTGATCCACACGTCCAACACCGCCCAGGTGGACACGACCGTCGCCGCTATCCCGATCAGCACCATCGGGAAGGCCAGCCAGGACCCGGTCAGCGCGAGGAAGAAGGTGATCGTGGCCTGCGTCAGCGTCACGGCCACGATCAGCACCGCCCGCACCGCCGACGACCGCACCGGGTCCGGCATCCGGCGCCGCCGGGCCGGCTCCTCCACCCACAGGCCCCGCCCCGGAGCCTCGGCCGCCGTGCCGTCCTCTTCGTACATCCTCATGGTCCGCTCACTCCCCGCCTCACTCCCCGCCCTGTCTGTCAGACGATCGGAACCACCCGCGGAGTTCCGTATACCGGACCCGGAAGGCAGAATTCCAGCCATCCATCCGGACAACGGAACCGACACCCCACCAAGTGTCATCTGCCACATATCGGGCCGGACTTGACCGGAAACATCGGACAACTGGTGATCTTCGTCCGGGGGTCAGGCCGAAAACGTCCGGACACCTCTGCGAAGCCGCTCCGTGGCAGTAGTAGGCTCACGCCGTTTAAATGACGGAACACCGACCTCTGACAACGGGGTTGAGCTGGGGGAGGCTGGGGAGGCCATGCGCTTTCGCGGGAAGTCCATCCGCCGGAAGATCGTGGCGTTGCTCCTGGTGCCGCTCGTCTCCCTGACCGCCCTCTGGGGCTTCTCCACGGTCATCACCGGCCGTGAGGCAGTGCAGCTGCTCGACGTCGCGTACGTCATCAAGAAGGTCGGCTACCCGATGGAGGACGTCGTACGCGTCGTCCAGAAGGAACGCCGTCAGACCCTGGTCGTGCTCGGCGACCCCCGCGCGGTGGCCGCCACCGCCGAACTCACCAAAAGCCGCACCGCGACCGACACGATGGTCCGCGCCATCACCGCGAACGCCCTCGACCCCGAGGTCTCCGACGAACTCAGCCCGCAGGCCCGCCAGCGCCTCAGGTCGATCATCGAGGCCTTCCAGGGCATCACCGCACTGCGCCGCTCCGTCGACAAGGGCGGGATCAACCCCGGCCAGGCCCTGGACCTCTACAGCCGGCTGGTCGACCCCTGCTACGAGTTCCTGATGAATCTCCACGCCCTGGAGAACGTCGAAATGGACAAGCAGGGCCGCGCCCTCGTCGGCATCACCCGCGCCCGCGAGACCCTCTCCCGCGAGGACGCGGTCGTCGCTTCCGCCCTCGCCGCAGGCAACGTCGCCGCCGGCGACCTGCGCCGCGTCTCCGACTTCGCCGCCAACCGCGGCCTGCTGTACGAGTTCAACCTCGCGATCCTGCCGCCCGACGACCGCAAGCTCTTCGAGCAGTACTGGAACGGCGCGCAGACCAAGGCGCTGCGCGACGCGGAGGAACGATTCATCACCGGCGGTGCCGGCAAGAACCCGCGCGTCACCGCCGCCCAGTGGGACGAGGCCGCGAACAAGGTCCTCGGCGACCTCGCCACCATGGGCACCGCCGCCGGCGACCGCTACCAGAAGCGCGTGGAGCCGGCCGCCATCGGCGTCCTCGTCCAGGCAGCCGTGGCCGGCGTCCTCGGCTTCATCGCCCTCGTCTTCTCCCTCGTGATGTCCGTCCGCATCGGACGCGACCTCATCCGCGACCTGTCCCGGCTCCGCAAGGAGGCCCACGAGGCCTCCGGCGTCCGGCTGCCCAGCGTGATGCGCCGCCTCGCCGCCGGCGAGACCGTCGACGTCGAGACCGAGGCGCCCCGCCTGGAGTTCGAGAAGGACGAGGTCGGCCAGGTCGGCCTGGCCCTCAACAGCCTCCAGCGCGCCGCCGTGGAGGCCGCCGTCAAGCAGGCCGAGCTGCGCCGCGGTGTTTCCGAGGTGTTCGTGAACCTGGCCCGCCGCAACCAGGTGCTGCTGCACCGCCAGCTGACCCTGCTCGACACCATGGAACGGCGCACCGAGGACACCGAGGAACTCGCCGACCTGTTCCGCCTCGACCACATGACCACCCGCATGCGCCGCCACGCCGAAGGCCTGGTGATCCTCTCCGGCGCGGCGCCCTCCCGCCAGTGGCGCAAGCCCGTCCAGCTGATGGACGTCGTACGGGCCGCCGTGGCCGAGGTCGAGGACTACGAGCGCATCGAGGTGCGGCGCCTGCCCCGCATCGGCATCGAGGGCCCGGCCGTCGCCGACGTCACCCACCTCGTCGCCGAACTCCTGGAGAACGCCACGGTGTTCTCGCCCCCGCACACCGCCGTCCAGGTCCACGGCGAACGCGTCGCCAACGGCTTCACCCTGGAGATCCACGACCGCGGCCTCGGCATGAACCCGGAGGCGCTGCTCGACGCCAACCTCCGGCTCGCCGAGACCCCCGAGTTCGAGCTCTCCGACACCGACCGCCTGGGCCTCTTCGTGGTCAGCCGCCTCGCGCGCCGCCACAACGTCAAGGTCGTCCTCCAGCCCAGCCCCTACGGCGGCACCACCGCGGTGGTCTTCCTCCCCGCCGACCTCCTCACCGAGGCCCCCGACACCAACGGCACCGGCATCCGCCTCGACGCCGTGAAGGGCGTCAGGGGGGTCAGGACCGGCCCGGGCGCCAAGAGCTCCGCGCGCCCCGGCCCCACCGCCATCGACCGGGCCCCCTCGGCCCGCCCGCTGCCCGCCGGCGTGCTCAACGGCCCGGTCGAGCTGGAGGGCCCCCTAGGCCTCCTCGGGCTGGACGGTCTCGACGACCCCGCCGGACTCGACGAGGTCGCCACCGGCATCGCCGGCCTCACCGGCGTCGGCGGCCGCCCGCCCATGGCCACCCTCGACGACGAGACCCCGCCCGGCGGCATCCCGCGCAGCGCCCTCCTCGGCACCGGCTCCGCGGACCGGCCCCTCAGCGGCCACCCGCACGGCGCGGGCCACGCCGAGCGCGGTCCCTGGAAGCGCGACCGCGACCGCGGGCGGGAGCCCCTGGCCCCCACCGGCCCGGTCCGCTCGGAGCGCCCCCGCCCGGAACCCGGGCACCCCGACGGCCCCCGCTCCGCCGGAGCCGTCCCGCTGCCCCGGCGGCGCCCCACGCCCACCCTGGTCGCCGAGCACGGCCGCCGGGTGGAGCCCCGCCCGGCCGCAGCCAAGGCGGCCCCCGCGCAGCCGCGTACGGGCTCCGAAGAGCCCGCGCCCGCGCCCGGCCCGGGCGGCCTGCCCCGCCGGGTGCGCCAGGCCAACCTCGCACCCCAGCTCAAGAACGCCCCGGCTCCCGCCGCGGCGCAGTCCCCCGAGGACCCGGTGACCGACCGGGACGCGGAGGACGTACGCACGCGCATGTCCGCCCTCCAGCGAGGCTGGACGGCGGGCCGCGACCAGCACGCACAGCAGCAGTCCGAGACCGAGGCCGGCCGCTCCGGCGCCGGTCCCGCGCACGAGAACGAAGGGGACGGTCGATGACCGCACCGCAGACCGGAAACGACACCAGGGGCCGCGGCTCCGGCCCGCTCAACTGGCTCCTCGACGAACTCGTCGACAAGGTCGGCAGCATCCGCAAGGCGGTCGTCCTCTCCGGCGACGGCCTGCCGACGGGCAGCTCGAAGGACCTGACCCGCGAGGACAGCGAGCACCTGGCCGCCGTGGCCTCCGGCTTCCACAGCCTGGCCAAGGGGGTCGGCCGGCACTTCGACTCCGGGCGGGTCCGCCAGACGGTGGTCGAGCTCGACGAGGCCTTCCTCTTCGTCATGGCCGCGGGCGACGGCAGCTGCCTGGCCGTGCTCTCCGACTCCGACTCCGACGTCGGCCAGGTCGCGTACGAGATGACGCTCATGGTCAAGCGCGTAGGCGACCACCTGGCGACCGCCCCGCGCTCCGGGCAGCCAGCCGGAGGGTGAGTCGGACGGCATGAGCGATCCAGGCCAGGACCACCCCCCGACCGACCGTCCGACGCCCGAGACCGGCCACCCGCACTGGTTCGACGACGACGCGGGTCCCGTCGTACGCCCGTACGCCATGACCCGCGGCCGGACCAGTCACGCCGCGCAGCACCGTCTCGACCTGATCGCGCTCGTCGTCGCCGAGGCGGCGGCCGACGATCCGGTCTGGGACATGACCCTCTCCCCGGAGCACGCCCACATCCTCGGGCTGTGCCGGGAACGCCCCCAGTCGGTCGCGGAACTCGCCGCGGACCTCGACCTCGCCATCGGCGTCGTCCGGGTCCTGATCGGCGACCTCGTCGACGAGGAGCTGGTCCACGTGACCAGGCCGGTCCCGCCGGCCGAACTGCCCGATGAATCCATTCTCCGTGAGGTGATCGATGGCCTTCGGGCGCTCTAGCCGCACCGGTGCGATGCACGCCGTCTCGCCGGTCGAGCCGCTGACCCTGAAGATCCTGGTCGCGGGCGGCTTCGGGGTGGGCAAGACCACCCTGGTCAGCGCGGTCAGCGAGATCCGTCCGCTGCGGACCGAGGAACGGCTCTCCGAACCGGGAGTCGGCATCGACGACACCGGGGGAGTGGAGGGCAAGAGCACCACGACCGTGGCCATGGACTTCGGCCGCATCACCCTCCGCGAGGACCTGGTGCTGTACCTCTTCGGCACCCCCGGACAGGACCGCTTCTGGTTCCTGTGGGACGAGCTGGCACAGGGCGCCCTGGGCGCCGTCGTGCTGGCCGACACCCGCCGGCTCGCCGACTGCTTCGCCGCCATCGACTACTTCGAACGGCGCGGCATCCCCTTCCTCGTCGCGGTCAACTGCTTCGACGGGGCCGACCGCCACCCGGTGGTGACCGTGCGCGACGCGCTCGACCTCGACCCCGGGGTGCCGGTGCTGCTCTGCGACGCCCGGGACCGGGAGTCCGTCAAGGACGTGCTGGTGGGGGTGGTGGAGCACGCCATGTCGCTCGCCCGGGCCCGCCGCGCGAGCCTGAGCGCCTCCTCCTGAGCGCCTCCGCCGGGCGCGCCCCTCACGTGGAGGCGGCCCGTACCCCCGCCGACTGGGGTACGGGCCGCAGCTCTCATGGGGGGATCAGGGTTCCCGGCCGCCCGGGACCGTGGAGCGAGTGTGAACCCGCCGCCCGGGGCCGTCAAGCACCCTGACGGCAGCACTTGTCCGCCGCACTCACCGCACCGCGACCACCGCCGACCCGTGGCCGAAGAGCCCCTGGTTGGCGGTGATCCCGGCCCGGGCCCCCGGGACCTGGCGCGCCCCGGCCGTACCCCGCAGCTGCCAGGTCAGCTCGCACACCTGGGCGATGGCCTGCGCCGGCACCGCCTCCCCGAAGGAGGCCAGCCCGCCGCTCGCGTTGACCGGCACCCGCCCGCCGAGCGCCGTCGTGCCCTCCCGTACGAGCTTGGCGCCCTCGCCCTCACCGCACAGCCCGATGTCCTCGTACCACTCCAGCTCCAGCGCGGTGGACAGGTCGTACACCTCGGCCAGCGACAGGTCCTCCGGCCCCAGCCCGGCCTCCTCGTACGCCGCCCGGGCGATCGAGGCCCGGAAGGATCCGGCCGCGGGCTCCACGGCGGCCGCCGAGTCGGTCGCGATGTCCGGCAGGTCCAGCACCGTACGCGGATACGTGGGCGTCACCGTCGACACCGCCCGGATCCGCACCGGGTCGGCCACGCCGCGCGCCCGCGCGAAGTCCATGCTGCCCAGCACCAGCGCCGCGCCCCCGTCGGAGGTCGCGCAGATGTCCAGCAGCCGCAGCGGGTCGGCCACCACCGCCGAGGCCGCCACCTCCCCGGCGGAGACCGCCTTGCGGTAGCGGGCGTTCGGGTTGTGCGCCCCGGCCGCCGAGTTCTTCACCTTGACCAGTGCGAAGTCCTCGGCGGTGTCCCCGTGCAGGGCCATCCGGCGCCGGGCGTACAGCGCGAAGTAGGCGGGGTTCGTCGCCCCCAGGATCCGGAACCGCAGCCAGTCGGGATCGTCCGGCCGCTCTCCCCCCGCCGGGGCGAAGAACCCCTTCGGCGCGGCGTCGGCGCCGACCACCAGCACCACGTCCGCCAGCCCGGCGAGGATCTGAGCCCGGGCCGCCCCGATGGCCTGGGCCCCCGAGGCGCAGGCCGCGTACACACTGGTGACCCGGGCCCCCTGCCAGCCGAGCGCCCTCGCGAAGGTCGCCCCGGAGACGTAGCCCGGATAGCCGCCGCGCACGGTGTCGGCGCCGACCACGGACTGCACGTCCGTCCAGTCCAGCCCGGCGTCGGCGAGCGCGGCGCGGGCGGCGGCCCGCCCGTACTCGACGAAGCTGCGGCCCCACTTGCCCCACGGGTGCATGCCGGCCCCCAGCACGGCCACGTCCCCGCTCACCGCGCCCCCTCCACCGGACGGAACCGCCAGGTGGTCCGCACGGTCCCGGCGTCCTCGTCCAGCACCCCGCCGACCACCTCCACCTCCATGCCGACCGCCAGGTCCGCCACCGTCACCCCGGGCGCGGCCTGCCCGAGCACGACCATGTGCTCGGCCTCCAGCTCCACCGCGACCAGGGTGTACGGCTCCCAGGGCGCGTCCGGATCGGAGACGTACGGGGCGGGCGGCCGGTAGCGCCCGTCGGTGTAGGACCAGACCCGGCCGCGGGGCGACAGCGGCACCTCGGCGAGCTCGCCGCCGCCGGGGCAGTGCGGATTGCGGCAGTACGCGTCCTCGCGCGGGAAGAACACCGAGGCGCAGGCGGAGCACCGGGTGCCGAGCAGGCGGAAGCCGCCCCCGGCGCCCGCATCGGTGAACCACCCGCTCACCACGGGCGTGCGTGTGCGTTCCAAGTCCCCTCCCGGACAGCGTGATCTGACGAAGCGTCAGAAGTCTGCCACGGGCCGCCCCGCCGCGACAGGGGCCGGTACCATCGCCGCATGCCGGCACAGCTGAGGGACTCGCACTGCTCCACCTGCGGAGCTCCGTTCGACACGGCCGACTGGCCCCGCGAGTGCGCCGCGTGCGACGCCGTCGCCTACCGCAACCCGCTCCCGGTGGCCGTGGCCCTGCTCCCGGTGGAGGACGCGGCCGGCACCGGTCTGGTCGTCATCACCCGGACCATCGAACCGGCCCTGGGAGGCATCGCGCTGCCCGGCGGGTTCATGGACTTCGGCGAGGACTGGCGCACGGCCGTGGTCCGCGAACTCCGTGAGGAGACGGGCATCGAAGCCCCCGCCTCCGAAGTGGCCCTCGCCGACGTCCTCAGTTCCCCGGGAGGCCACCTCCTCGTCTTCGGCCTCCTCCCGCCCCGCCCGGCCTCGGCCCTGCCGCCCTCGGCCGCCACGGACGAGACGACGGGCTGGCACGTCCTCCACGCCCCGGCGGAACTGGCCTTCCCCCTCCACACCCGGGCGGCGGCCTTCTGGTTCGCGGGCCGCTACGCACGGGCGGGGGAGTGACGGTGGCTGCCCTCGCGCAGATCACGGCCCTCCTGGGAGAACCCCGCTTCAACTGGTCCGACCCGGCGCCGTGGACCGCGCTGGAGGCCGAACTCGGCCTCGTTTTCCCCGCGGACTTCCGCGAGTTCACCGACGCCTACGGCTCGATCGAGGTCAACTCCCAGCTGTACCTGCACCACCCCGCGCCCCACCTCCTGCACGACCTCGGGACCTTCATCCGGAAGGACCTCGAACTCTGGCGCGAGGAGGACATGGCCGAGTACCTGCCCGGGCCGGCGGGAACGGACCCCGGCGAGCTGCTGCCGGTGGCGACGGCCACCACGGGCGAAGCGGTCTTCCTCCGAATCCCCGACGCCCCCTGCTCGCCCTGGCGGGTCGTGGTCCAGGAATTCGACAGCCCGTCCTGGACCCTCTACGAGATGACATTCAGCGAGTGGCTGCTGGCCTACCTCAAGGGCAGGGACATGACGCTGTGCTCGCGCGACCGCGCCCCCGACGGCCCCTCCTACGCGTTCCTCCCCTAAGGGCTGTCCCGCCAATCCCCGGCGGGCGCACGACGCCGGCCACGCACCTCGCCGCGTCGTCGGAACGCCCGGAAGCGCCCAGTACGGGGGCGCCCCTCCGCCTTGCGATGCACCGCATCCGACGCCCTGCGCCGGTCCACCGGGGATCACGGGACAGCCCATGGGGGCTGTCCGCAAGGCGCCGCACCGCCCCGGCTACACCGGCAGGTCCATCACCAGCGCCGCCAGCCCCACCACCCCCACCGCCGTCCCGGCGACCACCGCGCCCCGCGCCCACAGCGCCCCGGCCGGCACCGGCCGATCCCGCCCCCGCAGCAGCGCCCCGACCACCATCGGCAGCACCGAGGCCGCCACGCACCCGGCCCACACCACGCCGAAGCCCGGCACGGGAGCGCCCTGCGTCCCCAGCCACCACCGCACCACCACGGCCGCCGGCGCCGACGCCGGGGCGGCCAGCACCGCCAACGCGACCGGCCGCGGCCACGCGCTCACCCGGGCGGTCCAGCGGCCCAGCGCCGCGACCGGCTTGACCAGCAGCAGCCCGTGCAGGAAACCCGCCGCGCCCAGCGAAACCGCGGCCACGCCCAACTCCCCGGGACTCCCCGCCGGGACCACCCCGGTCACCAGCAGCAGGGCCCACACCGTGACCGGCTGCCACGCCCCCACCACCTCGGAACCCGGCACCCGGTCCCACCGCCGCGCGGTGGCCAGCACCCGCCGGCCCAGTGCCGACCGGTCCGGCGCGTACGCCCGCGCCGGGCTCGTTAAGACCATCACGAACTCCCTGCTCCAACCCGACCACCGGCGGCACACCCGCCGCCGACCGCAGCATCCTCCTCCTCCCTACACCGGACCTACACCCCTAGTCCCCGCACTTCCACCCCGCTCACCACACCCCCCGCCTCGTCCTCGACCACCACCGCCTCCCCGGCCCACCGCACGGTGTACCGCTCCACCTCGCCCGCCTCGAACCCAGGCCCCGGATCCCGGATCACCACCCCGCCGCCGGTCCGCCCCCGCGCCGGTGCCCACGCCTCCAGGCCCACCGACCCGTCCCCCCGCCGCACCGGCAGCACCGCCCCCGCCCGCGCCAGCACCGGCATCCGCCCCGGCGGGGCATCGAACAGCACCTGCCCGGGCCCCTCGTACGCCGCCCCCGTCGCCGTGTCGTACCAGCGCCCCCGCGGCAGCCGCACCGCACGCCGGTCCGCCCCGCACTCCAGCACCGGGGCCACCAGCAGCGCGTCCCCCAGCAGGAACGCGTCCTCGCAGTCCCGCAGCCGCCGGTCCTCCGGCGCCCCCCACCACACCGGACGCACGTACGGCGCCCCCGTCCGCCGCGCCAGATGCCCCAGGGTCACGAAGTACGGCCGCAGCCGCTCCCGCTCCGCCAGCACCGCCGCGGCCCGCTCGGCCACCTCCGGGCCGAACTCCCAAGGCTCCCGCCGCCCCGCCCAGATCGCCGAATGCGTCCGGAACAGCGGCAGGTACGCCCCCAGCTGGAACCACCGCAGGTACAGCTCCGGCGACGGCGAACCCCCGAAGCCCCCGACGTCCGGACCCGAGTACGGCACCCCGCACAGCCCGAGCCCCAGCACCAGGGCCAGCGACGCCCGCAGCCCCTCCCAGCTGCTCTCCACGTCCCCGGACCACGTGCCCCCGTACCGCTGCATCCCCGCCCACCCCGACCGGGAGAACAGGAACGGCCGCTCGGCCGGCCGCAGCCGCACCAGGCCCTCCCAGCCGGCCCGCGCCATCATCAGCCCGTACACGTTGTGCCCGGCCCGGTGGTCCCCGCCCGCGCCCTCCAGGGCGTGCCGCGCCGACCGGGGGAGCGTCGCGTCACCCCACGGCGCGAAGGACACCGGCTCGTTCATGTCGTGCCAGAACCCCGAGAAGCCCTGAGCCAGCCGCTCCTCGTACAGCCCGCCCCACCACTCCCGCGCCGCCGGATCCGTGAAGTCCGGGTACGCGCACTCGCCCGGCCAGACCTCCCCGCGCACCTCCCGCCCCCGCGCGTCCCGTACGAACACCCCCCGCGCCCCCACCGCCCGGCCCGAGTCGTGCACCGCGTCCCCCGCCTTCACCGCCGGGTCGACGATCGACACCAGCCGCACCCCCCGCGCCCCCACCTCCCGGGCCAGCCCCGGCAGATCGGGGAACGCCTCCCGGTCCACGGTGAACACCCGGTGCCCGTCGTAGTGGTCGATGTCCAGGTGCACGGCCGACAGCGCCAGCCCCCGCTCCTCGTACCCGGCCACCACCCGCCGCACCTCGGCCTCGCTCCCGAAACCCCACCGCGCGTGCTGGTACCCCAGCGCCCACTCCGGCGGCACCGCGGCCGCCCCCGTCAGCCCGGCCCACCCCTGCATCACCCGCGCCGGCGTCCCCACCAGCACCCAGCACCTCGGCGGCCCGCCCTCCAGCCGCAGCTCGCTCGTCCCCGGCCGGTCCGCCCCCGAACCGGCCCCCTCCTCGCCCTCGCGCAGCACGACCCGCCCCTCCCAGGGGTTGTCGTAGAAGGCCAGGTGCGTCCCCGCGTCCGCCACCACCACCTGCACCGGCATGGTGATGTACAGCGGGTCCGTGTCCGGCCCGAAGCCGCCCTTGGGATCGGTGTTCCACAGCCGGTACTCCCCGTCCCGCAGCCGCGGCCCCCGCGCCCGCCCGCCCAGCCCGAAGAACCGCGCGTCCGCCGCCACCTCCGACCGCTGCAGCCACCGCGAACCGTCCCCGGCCGACACGGGATCCGCGCCGTCGCCGTCCGTCCCCCGGACCGGATCCCACCAGCGCGGCGGCAGCTCCCGGCGCAGCACCGCCCCGCCCGGCGTCCGCACCTCCACCGCCCCGTGCCGGGACACCGCCACCGTCACCCGCTCCGACACCACCCGCCAGCCGCCCCCGGTGTCCGGCTCCAGCACCGCCCGCGGATCCGGCTCGGGGCCACTGCCCACCACCGCGTACGAGGGCGCCGGCTCCGCCCCGTCCCAGCCCCAGAACACCGCACCCCCCACGGTCACCCGTACCAGCAGCTCACTGCGCGCGAACCGCAGCACACCACCGCCCGGCCGGGCCTGCGTACCCGCCAGCAGCCCGGGCACCCGCGCCCGTTCCGCGCCCCGCCGCGGCAGCCCCTCGGCGTCCGCACGCCGGTGGCGCCACGCCGAGCGCCAGGCCCGCCGCCCGCGCGCCGTACCGATCTCTTTCACCGCACGCACCAGATCACGACCGTCCATGCCGGTCACCCTGCCACCGGCCCCCCGCCGCGCGGGCGGCGTTCAGCTGCCGTTCACCCGTAAAACGATCAACCCGCACGGCCCAGGACAGCTCTGGTGCGGATGTCGATCACGTGGCATGGTCCCTGTGAGCCGCCGCGCACACCGACGCCGCGACGGCGCCGTACGCACACGAAGCGCGAGAGCCAGACTTGACCGGGAGCCGACCCATGACCTCTGCCACCCAGCCGGAACCCCTCTGGTCCCCGAGCCCCGACAGGATCGCCGGGGCCCAGGTCACCCGCTTCCAGGCCTGGGCGGCCGAACGGTTCGGCGCCCCCGCCGACGGCGGCTACCCGGCCCTCCACCGCTGGTCCGTCGACGAGCTCGACACCTTCTGGCAGGCCGTCGCCGAATGGTTCGAGGTCCGCTTCACCACCCCCTACCGGGAAGTCCTCGCCGACCGCTCCATGCCGGGCGCACGCTGGTTCGCCGGCTCCACCCTCAACTACGCCGCACACGCCCTGCGCGCCGCCGAGGACCCCGCCCGAGCCGGGGACCCCGCACTGCTCCACGTCGACGAGACGCACGAACCCGCCCCTCTCACCTGGGCAGAGCTCCGCCGCCAGGTCGGCTCGCTCGCCGCCGAGCTGCGCGCCCTCGGCGTGCGCCCCGGCGACCGGGTCAGCGGCTACCTCCCCAACATCCCCGAAGCGGTCGTGGCCTTCCTCGCCACCGCCGCCGTCGGCGGGGTCTGGACCTCCTGCGCCCCCGACTTCGGCGCCCGCAGCGTCCTCGACCGCTTCGAGCAGGTGGAACCGGTCGTCCTGTTCACCGTCGACGGCTACCGCTACGGCGGCAAGCAGCACGACCGCCGCGAGACCGTCGCCGAGCTGCGCGAAGGACTCCCCTCCTTGCGGGCCGTCGTCCACATCCCGCTCCTGGGCACCGAGGCCCCCGAGGGCACCCGCGCCTGGGCCGACCTGACCTCCGGTACGCAGGAACCGGTCTTCGAGCCGGTCCCCTTCGACCACCCGCTGTGGATCCTCTACTCCTCCGGCACCACCGGCGCGCCCAAGGCCATCGTCCAGTCCCAGGGCGGCATCCTCCTCGAACACCTCAAGCAGCTCGGCCTGCACTGCGACCTCGGTCCCGAGGACCGGTTCTTCTGGTACACCTCCACCGGCTGGATGATGTGGAACTTCCTCGTCTCCGGCCTGCTCACCGGCACCACCGTCGTCCTCTACGACGGCAGCCCCGGCTACCCCGACACGGGCGCCCAGTGGCGGATCGCCGAGCGCACGGGGGCCACCCTCTACGGCACCTCCGCCGCCTATGTGATGGCCTGCAAGAAGGCCGAGGTCCACCCGTCCCGCGACTTCGACCTCTCCGCCGTCAAGTGCGTCGCAACCACCGGCTCCCCGCTGCCGCCCGACGGCTTCCGCTGGCTCCACGAAGAGGTCGCCGAAGACCTGTGGATCGCCTCCGTCAGCGGCGGCACCGACGTGTGCAGCTGCTTCGCCGGAGCCGTCCCGACCCTCCCCGTCCACATCGGCGAACTCCAGGCCGCCTGCCTCGGTACGGACCTCCAGTCCTGGGACCCGGCCGGCAAGCCCCTCACCGGCGAGGTCGGCGAACTCGTCGTCACGGCCCCCATGCCCTCCATGCCGATCCACTTCTGGAACGACCCCGACGGCAGCCGCTACCGCGACAGCTACTTCGAGATGTTCCCCGGCGTCTGGCGCCACGGGGACTGGATCACGATCACCGACCACGGCTCCGTCGTCATCCACGGCCGCTCCGACTCCACCCTCAACCGGCAGGGCGTCCGGATGGGCTCCGCGGACATCTACGAAGTCGTCGAACGCCTCCCCGAGATCAAGGAATCCCTGGTCATCGGCCTGGAGGAGCCCAACGGCGGCTACTGGATGCCCCTCTTCGTCCACCTCGCCCCCGGCGCGGTCCTCGACGAGGCCCTGCGCAAGAAGATCGCCTCGACCATCCGCGAGCAGCTCTCCCCGCGCCACGTCCCCGACGAGGTCATCGAGATCCCGGCCGTCCCGCACACCCTGACCGGCAAGCGCATCGAGGTCCCGGTCAAGCGCCTCCTCCAGGGCACCCCGATGGCCAAGGCGGTCAACCCCGGCTCGGTCGACAACCCGGAGCTGCTCGCCTTCTACGAGGAGCTCGGCCGCACCCGGGGGTGACTGTCAGTGGCAGTGGTTACCGTGAGTGAGCAAATGATCGCACGCTCAGGGGGAACCATGAACGCCACACCCGACACGCCACGCACCACCGCGACCGCATCCGCGACCGCGTCACTGCGCCGCGAGGTCCCCAGCACCGTCGGCCTCATCACCGACCCCGGGGACTTCGCGGCCATGCGGGACTACCGCACCTTCGGCTTCGACCACCACGACGAGTACCCCGACTACCTCCGCCGGATCGACGCCCTGCTGCGCTCCCTCGCCGCCCAGGGCATCCACACCACCGTCGCCCTCTTCGACCCGGAGGAGTACGCCGGCTACTGCGAGGAACACGGCCTCGACCCGGACAGCGCCCACACCCGGACCCGCTTCACCGCCGAACTCGCCGGCGGCCCGCACCTGCCCTACGCCGGCCAGCCCGTCGAGGAACTCGTACCGCTCCTCGTCGACGAAGCCGTCCGGCAGTCCACCTGGGAGTACGCCACCGAGATCCTCGCCGGCGTCGGCGCCTGCGCGGACTGCGGCGAGGACATCGGCAAGGCCTCCTTCGAGCGCGCCGCCGACATGCTCGAACGGCTCGTCGCCGGCGCCGGACCCGGCCACCACCACCTGGTGTGCAGCGTCCCCGCCGAGGAGGAACAGCTCATCGCGGTCCTGCACGCCGAGGCCGCCGCCGAGCCCGGCGCCCGGCCCCGCGTCCAGGGCCGCGAGGGCCTCGACTTCGTGACCGTCCTGGCCGCCGGCCTCGCCCTCGGCGCCTCCGGGGGACTGGTACTGCGGAGCACCACCGAGGGCTTCCGCGACCGGGTGCACGGCTGGCGCCTGGACCGCGGCCGCCTCGTCGCCCTCACCGCCGCCGCCGTGTTCGACGCCTACTGCACGGACGCCGACACCGGCGACCCCGTGGCCCCGGAGCCCGGCGTCGAATACTGCCCCGGCTACGAGGTGGACACTCCCGGCCCGCACCGCGAGTAGCCCGCCGGCCGGACCCGCACCGTAAACGCCCGAGGGGCCCCCACCACCGGCGAAGGCCCCTCGGACCGGACAACGCGTACCGCCCGCTACTCGCCGGACAGCACCGCCTGCGCGGCCACCCGCGCCTCCTCGGCGCTGTCCGCCGCGCGCGCGGCGGCGGCCGCACGCTCGCACTGCGCGAGGGTGTACTTGGCGAGCGTCGCCCGCACGTACGGGATCGAAGCGGCACCCATCGACAGGGAGGTGACACCCAGACCCGTCAGCACACACGCCAGCAGCGGATCCGAAGCGGCCTCACCACAGACACCGCAGCTCTTGCCCTCCGCCTTGGCGGCCTCGGCCGACATCGCGATCAGGTCGAGCAGCGCCGGCTGCCACGGGTCCTGGAGCCGCGACACCGCGCCCACCTGCCGGTCGGCGGCGAAGGCGTACTGCGCGAGGTCGTTCGTACCCAGCGACAGGAACTCCACCTCCTGCAGGATCGAGCGCGCCCGCAGCGCGGCGGAGGGGATCTCCACCATCGCGCCGAACTTCGCCACCAGACCGGCCTCGCGGCACGCGTCCGCGAACGCCTTCGCGTCCTGGCGGTCGGCCACCATCGGGGCCATGACCTCCAGGTAGACCGGCAGCCCCTCGGCCGCCTTGGCCAGCGCGGTCAGCTGCGTGCGCAGCACCTCCGGGTGGTCCAGCAGCGTGCGCAGACCGCGCACGCCCAGCGCCGGGTTCGGCTCGTCCGCCGGGGTCAGGAAGTCGAGCGGCTTGTCGGCGCCCGCGTCCAGCACCCGCACGACGACACGCCCCTCGGGGAACGCCTCCAGAACCTTGCGGTACGACTCGATCTGCTTCTCCTCGGACGGCGCCTTCTTGCTGTCGTCCAGGAACAGGAACTCCGTGCGGAACAGACCCACGCCCTCGGCCCCGGCCTCCACCGCGGCCGGCACGTCCGCCGGCCCGCCGACGTTGGCCAGCAGCGGCACCTTGTGCCCGTCGGAGGTCGCACCCGGACCGGAGGAGGCGGCCAGCGCCGCCTTCCGCTCGGCGGCCGCGGCCTCCAGCTCGGCCCGCTTCTGCGCCGTGGGCTCCACGAACAGGTCACCGGTGCTGCCGTCGACGGCGATGACCGTACCCTCGGCGATCTCACCCGCACCCGGCAGCGCCACGATCGCCGGCACGCCCAGCGCCCGCGCGAGGATCGCGCTGTGGCTGGTCGGCCCGCCCTCCTCGGTCACGAACCCGAGAACCAGCGCCGGGTCCAGCAGCGCGGTGTCGGCGGGAGCGAGGTCCCGCGCGATCAGCACGTACGGCTCGTCACTGTCCGGCACGCCCGGCATCGGCACGCCCAGCAGACGCGCCACGATCCGGTTCCGTACGTCGTCCAGGTCGGCCACCCGCCCGGCCATGTACTCGCCGGCCCCCGCGAGCAGGTCGCGGTAGGACGCGAACGCGTCGTAGACGGCGCGCTCGGCGGTGCTGCCGACGACGATCCGCCGGTCGACGTCCGACATCAGCTCGGGGTCCGTGGCGATCATCGCCTGGGCCTCGAGCACGTGCTGGGCCTCGCCGCCGGCCAGCTGGCCGCGTGCGATCAGGTCGGCCGACACAGCCTCCACGGCCTGACGGGCGCGCCCCTGTTCGCGCTCCGCCTCGTCCGCGGCGATCTGCTTCGCGGGCGGTTCGAGCACGGCCGTACCCATGTGCCGAACCTCGCCGATCGCCACACCGTGGCTCACGCCGACGCCTCGCAGCGTTGTCTCCATTTCACCCGTCTCCGATTGAGCGGCGGATCCTGCCGCCGCGATGGATATCCGACTCCGGCCCCGCGCCTGCCTCGTCCGCATGTGCGGGCGGCCGGCTCAACGCCAGCTGAAGAGCACGTCCCCGGCCTTGACGTCCCCGTCCTCGTTGACGTCGCCCAGGGAATCGGCGGTGGCCTCCAGCGCGACGACCGGGCAGATCGGCGACTTGCCGGCCTCTTCCACGGCCTGCGGGTTCCAGCGGATGACGGCCTGGCCGCGGGTGACCGTGTCGCCCTTGTTGACGAGCAGCTCGAAGCCCTCGCCGTTGAGCTGGACGGTGTCGATGCCGAGGTGGGTCAGAACACCGTGGCCCTCGCCGTCGACGACCACGTACGCGTGCGGGTGCAGGGAGACGACCACACCGTCGACCGGGGACACCGCCTCCGAGGGCTCGCGCACGGGATCGATGGCAGTGCCCGGTCCCACCATCGCGCCGGAGAACACCGGGTCGGGCACTGCCGCGAGCCCGATGGCACGTCCGGCAAGAGGGGACGTCACGTTGGTCATGGGGGCCTCCCAGGGGTGGGGCTTCGTCGTGCCGCCGTCACTGCCTGTCGCGAACGGCGTACTCGTCTGAAGGATATTGCACAGGTTGTACGGGTTCGCCCGATGTTGGTCCCGATCCGGGCTGACCCTTGGACACGGAGACTAGTGGACTAGACCGGTGGACTAGACCATACGCGTGAATCGATTTGCCTGTGTCCCACGGGAGCTGTACTGTCGTGACTCCCGCCAGGACGTGCCGCGTGAACATCTCGCGAACAGTCGGTGGCCGGGACTCCTCCTCAATCAGTGATCATCCCGATCTCCACTTGATCTCTTTCCGTATGCCCTTATGGCAAAACGGAGAGTGGTCGGAGAGAAGGAAAACCACTGATAGAGTCGGAACCGCCGGAAAGGGAAAGCGCGAAAGCGAAGGACCTGGAAAGCAAGCGAGAAAGACTCTGATAGAGTCTGAATCGCAAGAA
>NZ_JBVJWV010000055.1:0-30672 GCF_055602105.1 Streptomyces sp. NPDC037421 | reverse complement strand
CCCCCCCCCCCCCCCCCCCCCCCCCCCCCCCCCCCCCCCCCCCCCCCCCCCCCCCCCCCCCCCCCCCCCCCCCCCCCCCCCCCCCCCCCCCCCCCGACCCCCCTCGGGTAGGTCTCTATCCACCCGGAGCACCGTATTCACCCTTCCGAGCAGGCGCTCGGAGTGAATGCGGGGAGCGTAAGGGGGCGCTTTCGGCACGCGTGCTTTTCGCGCTGATCTTCACTTGCCTACCGTCGTGAACACGGGTCCCGCGGCGGGGGAGTGGTGCGGCGATGACGGACGAGGTCACAGACGGTACGAGGGGCGCAGGCCGCGGCGCCTTCGCCGGTGCCGCGGGGCTGGTGACGATCCGGGACCGGGACGGACTCCCGCGCGGGAGCGGCTTCGTCGCCGACGACCGCGGCACGGTGATCACCAGCCACGAGGCCGTCGAAGGCCTGGCGGGGGTGGTCCTGCACGCACCCGGCGCCGACGGGCGCGGCCGGCCGGCCGCTGCCGATGACGTGACCGCCCTCCCGGAGCTCGGGCTGGCCCTCGTACGCAGCGACGGACTGGGCGTGCGGCCGCTGCCCGTGGCGATGTGCGAGGTGATCCCTCCGGGGACGTACGTACGCCTGCCCGCGCGGGGCTGGCGCCAGGCGCGGGTCCTCGGGGCGGGTGCGGAGGTCACCCACACCGCGGCCGGCCGCCTCCACGTACTCCCCGCCGCCGTCGAGCTGGCCATCGGGACGGCCGGCCGGGACGCCCTGCGGCTGGGCGGCGAGGTCTGCGGGGGGCCGGTCCTGGACGCGGAGACCGGAGCGGTGCTCGCGGTACTCGGCACCGCTCTCGAAGCGGAGCACCGCTCCGGGAGCTTCGCCGTACCCCTGCGCGCGGCCGCCGCGGCCGCACCGGGAGGCCCGCTCGCGGAGCTGCTGGAGCGCAACTCCGCCACCGTGCCGGGTTACGGGGCCGACCTCAACCTGGCCGGCGCCCTGGAGCTGACCGCCACCACCCTCGGCTCGGCCTTCCCCCCGTCCACCACCGCCGAACCCGCCCCGGACCCCGTGCCGCGTCCCCGGATCACCGCCGGGCTGGCCGCCTTCACCGCCGGGACGGACCCCGTGCTCGGCCTGGTCGGTGCCCCCGGCACCGGCCGCACCACCGCCCTCGCCGCCCTGGCCGCCGACCGGGCCCGCGGGCCCCGCCCCGCGCCGACGCTCTGGCTGCGCGGAGCCGACCTGCGCGGCGGCGACGCCTCGCTGGCCGACGCCGTGACCCGGGCGCTGACGGCGGCGGGCCGCATCCTCACCGCGGGCTCCGCCCCGCCCGCCGCCGCTGCCCCGGCACCCGCCCCGCCGAGCCCCGCCGGTTCCGGCGGGGCGGGGGAAGCCCCGGCGGGGGCAGGCGCCTCCCCGGGGGCGGCCCCGGCCGGGGCCGCCGCGTCCGGGCTCCGCGCCCCGGGATCCGCCCCGGCCGGCTCCGCGGAGCCCGGGATCCCCGGCGGGTTCGGTCCGGCGGGGGCGGAGTCCGCCGGGGAGGGGATCGCCGAGCGCGTGGCGCGGCTCGCGGGCGCCGCCGGGCGGGCGCTGCTGGTGGTGCTGGACGCACCCGAGGAGATGCCGCCCCGGCTCGCGCACCGCCTGGAGCCCTGGACCACGGCCACCGCCGGCTGGCTGTGCCGTACCGGGGCCCGGCTGGTGGTCGCGGCCCGGCCCGAGTACTGGGAGCGGGCCGGGGACCTCTACCCGCCGGAGCTGCTGCACACCCCGGCCCGCGCCGCCCGGCGGCTGCCGCCCGCGCTGCCCGTCGGGGACCTCACCCCGCAGGAGGCGCACGAGGCCCGGGCCCGTCTGGGGATCCCGGACGACGCGGTGCGCGAGGCCGACGCCCGGCACCCGCTGACCCTGCGCCTGCTCGCCGGGATCCGCGCCGCCGAGGTCACCGCGGGCCGTCCGGGCCGTGACGAGGTCTTCGCGGCGCACCTGGACCTCATGGCCCTGCGCGTCGCCGTCCGGATCGCGGCGACGGCCGGTGCGGGGGCCGGGGTACACGGCCCCGGGGTGCGGCGGCTGGCGGCCCGGGTGGCCGGGCGGGTGCACGAGGCCGCCCGGCGGTGCCTCGGCCCCGGGCAGGGCCAGCTGGACCGGGCCGCCTTCGAGGAGCTGTTCCCCTGGCGCACCGGCTGGGCCTCCGCCGTCCTCACCGAGGGCCTCCTCGTCCCCGCCGGCCCCGGCTACCGCTTCGCCCACGAGGAGCTCTCCGACTGGCTCCAGGCCGGCCACCTCGACGTCCCGGGCGCCCTGGACGGCCTCGTGCACCACGGCCCCGCCGACGCCGGCCCGCCCGTACCCCGGCACCGCATCGGGCCCGTACTGGAAGCCCTCCGCAGGCTCCCGCCCGCCGAGGCGCGCGGCCGGCTCGACGCCCTGGTGGCCGCCCTGAACGCCTTCGCCGAGCAGGCGGGGCACGACCCCGGGCCCGTCCACCCCGACCGGGTCTGGTGGGCCTCCCGGCTCCTGCGCGCCACCCTGCTCGGCGCCGCCGACGCCACCCCGTACCTGCCCGTCCTGCACGCCCTCGCCGAGCACGTGGCGCGGTCCGGCACCGGCGAGTTCGGCGGCTGGTTCTGGAACCGGCTCCGGCTGCCCGAGTGCGACCGGCTCGACCTGCTGCGCCGGCTGCTGCCCTGCGACCACCACTACCTGGAGGCCGCCGGCCGCCGCCTGGCCCGTGCCCCGCGGCTCGTCCTGCCCCTGGTCTGCGCCTGGTTCACCGACGAGCGCCGGCTGCGCGGCCGCCCCGGAGCCACCGTCGCCACCGCGGCGCAGGCCCTGCTGCACACGCACCGCCGCCTCGCCGTGGACGACCTCACCGAAGTCCTGGTCGGCGCCGCGCACCCGCGCGCCGACGAACTCCTCGCCGTCCTCGCGGAGGACGAGCCGTCCGCCCTGTGCCGGGCCGTCGACCGCTGGGCGCACGACGCGCGGCCCGAACGCCGCGTGGCCGCCGCCGCGTACGGCCTCGCCACCGCCCCGCACGTCCGCACCCCCGCCGACCGCGAGCTGCTGCGCCACGCCGCCCAGGAGCTCCTGGACCGCCCCGGCGACACCGGCCTGCACGGCCCCGCCCTCGGCATGCTGCTCCGCGACCCGCAGGTGCGGGCCCGCTACCTGCCCGACGCCCTGGACTGCTTCCGCGACCCCGCGGGCGGCTCCCGGCCGCCGGCCTCCGCGCTGGTCGCGGCGCTGCCGGTACTGCCCGACCCGGACGCGGTGTTCGCCGCGCTGCGGGCCCGGGCCGACGGGGAGGTGATCCGTGCCCTGGCCGCGCTCACCACCCCAGGCCTGGCCCGCCGCGCGGGCGACCTCGTACGCGACCACCTCGCCCGCCGCCCCGAGGACGCCCCGCACGCCGCCGCCTTCGTGGACCGGCGCCTCGACCAGGGCCCGGCGGCCGGGCCCGTACTGCGCCCGCTGGTCCTGGCCCTGCTCCGGAGCGCCCCGCCGCCGGTCCGGGCCGCGGTGGCCGGCGTACTGGCCGCGCCCGGGGCGGAGTCCTCGTACCCGCTGAGGGCCGAGCTGGCCGACGTACTGCTGCGCGAGGAGACGGACGCGGCGGTGCTCGGCGCCTTCCTGGCGGGGCTCGCCGCCGGCAGCTGCCGGCGCCCGGAGGTCCGTACCCGAGAGCTGCTGCGGCGCACCGGGCGGCAGCTGCTGCGGGCGCCGGGCGGGCCGGCGGTCTTCGAGCACCGCACGGTGGAGCTGGCCCGGGCCGATCCGGTGTTCGGGGCGCTGGTGTCCCGCTGGCTCACGGAGGCCGCGACGGAGGCGGCGGCACTGCTCGGGCCGGGCGCCCGGCGTACCGTGGAGACTCTTCGTAGGGCCGCGCCGGACATTACGTGAGGCGGGGAACGATTCCAGCCAGAGCCGATGCGGGGCCCCGGCCGACGGCATGGCAGTCTTAGACCTGCAATCGGCAATTCAGTACAGGGACTACACGGGTTCGGGCGAGGAGCGGTCACAGTGCAGCGCTGGCGTGGCTTGGAGGACATCCCCCAGGACTGGGGACGCAGCGTCGTCACCATCGGCTCCTACGACGGTGTGCACCGGGGACATCAGCTGATCATCGGACGGGCCGTGGCGAAGGCCCGCGAGCTGGGCGTCCCGGCGGTCGTCGTCACCTTCAGCCCGCACCCGAGCGAGGTCGTGCGCCCGGGCAGCCACCCGCCGATCCTGGCCCCGTACGACCGCCGTGCCGAGCTGATGGCCGGTCTCGGCGTCGACGCGCTGCTGATCCTGCCGTTCACGGCGGAGTTCTCGCAGCTGTCCCCGGCCGACTTCATCGTGAAGGTGCTGGTCGACAAGCTGCACGCGCGCGCCGTCATCGAGGGCCCGAACTTCCGTTTCGGCCACCGGGCCGCCGGGAACGTCGACTTCCTGCGCGAGCTGGGCTCCACCTACGACTACGAGGTCGACGTCGTGGACCTGGTCGAGCGCGGCGAGGCGGGCGGCGGCGTACCGTTCTCCTCCACCCTGGCGCGCAGGCTGGTCGCCGAAGGGGACATGGACGGGGCCGCCGAGATCCTGGGCCGCCCGCACCGGGTCGAGGGCATCGTGGTGCGCGGTGCGCAGCGGGGGCGCGAGCTCGGCTACCCGACGGCCAACGTCGAGACGCAGCCGCACACCGCGATCCCGGCGGACGGGGTGTACGCGGGCTGGCTGACGGCCGACGGCGAGCGGATGCCGGCGGCGATCTCGGTGGGTACGAACGTGCAGTTCGACGCCACCGAGCGGACCGTGGAGGCGTACGCGATCGACCGCGTCGGGCTGGACCTGTACGGCAAGCAGGTGTGCGTCGACTTCCTCGCGTACGTGCGGGGGATGGCGAAGTTCGAGTCGCTCGACGGGCTGCTGGAGGCCATCGCGGACGACGTGAAGCGGGCGCGGGTCCTGACCGACGCCTTCGACGCCGCGCGGCGCTGACCCACGCCGAAGGGCCCGTACCGTCCCGGGGACGGTACGGGCCCTTCGCGTTCTCCGGGCCGGCCGGTCAGCCCAGGCGCGGGTCGCGCGGCGGGGCCTGGTACGGGCCCGGCTGCTGCGGCGGCTGGGGGGCGGCCGGGGGCTGCTGCCAGGGCTGTCCGGGCTGCGGGTAGGGCTGTTGCCCGTACGGCGACGGCCCCTGCGGGGGCTGGCCCTGCGGCTGCTGGTACGGGCCCGGCTGAGGCTGCGGCTGTGCCTGCGGCTGTGCCTGCGGCGGCTGGTGGCCCTGGGGTGCGCCCCAGTGGGCCTGCGCGGCCTGCTGCTGGGCGCGGGTGAAGTCCTCGGCGACCAGGGCGGACAGGTTGAAGTACGCCTCCCGGGTCTTGGGCCGCATCAGGTCGAGGTCGACCTCGGCGCCGGCCGCGAGGTGCTCGTCGAACGGCACGACGACGACCCCGCGGCAGCGGGTCTCGAAGTGCTGCACGATGTCCTCGACCTTGATCATCTTGGCGGTCTCGCGGACCCCGGAGATGACGGTGATCGAGCGCGAGACGAGATCGGCGTACCCGTGGGCGGAGAGCCAGTCGAGCGTGGTGCTCGCGCTGCTCGCGCCGTCCACGGACGGGGTGGAGATGATGATCAGCTGATCGGCCAGGTCCAGGACGCCGCGCATGGCGGAGTAGAGCAGCCCGGTGCCGGAGTCGGTCAGGATGATCGGGTACTGGCGGCCGAGCGTCTCTATGACGCGGCGGTAGTCCTCGTCGTTGAAGGTCGTCGAGACCGCCGGGTCCACGTCGTTGGCGATGATCTCCAGGCCGGAGGGGGCCTGCGAGGTGAACCGACGGATGTCCATGTACGAGTGCAGGTACGGGATCGCCTGGACCAGGTCGCGGATCGTCGCGCCGGTCTCGCGGCGGACGCGGCGGCCGAGGGTGCCGGCGTCCGGGTTCGCGTCGATGGCCAGGATCTTGTCCTGGCGCTCGGTGGCGAGGGTGGCGCCGAGGGCGGTGGTCGTCGTGGTCTTGCCGACACCGCCCTTGAGGCTGATGACGGCGATGCGGTAGCAGGACATCACCGGGGTGCGGATGAGCTCCAGCTTGCGCTGGCGGTCCGCTTCGGCGGCCTTGCCGCCGAAGCGGAAGCCGGAGCGGGTGGGCTTGGGCTTCTGCTTGGCGCGGATCAGGCGGTCGGAGGACAGCTCCACGGCGGCGGTGTAGCCGAGCGGAGCGCCGGGGCCCTGGCCGGGGTTGGGCTGCTGCCAGTGCGCCTGCGGCGGCTGGGGGGCCGGGTACCCCTGCGGTGCCGGCTGCGCCTGCTGCGGTGCCTGCTGCGGCGGGACGGGCGGGAACCCGTACCCCTGCGGGGGCTGCGGTGCGGGAGCCTGCGGCTGCGACTCGGGGGTGACGGGCGGGAACCCGTACCCCTGGGCCGACGGCTGCGCTTCCGGGGCGCCGGGCGGGAAGCCGTGGCCCTGCGGTGCCGGTGCCGGTGCGGGCGCCTGGGCTTCCGGGCCGGCGGGCGGGAACCCGTAGCCCTGGGGTGCGCCCGTGGAGGCGAACGCGGGCGGCAGCGGCGGCAGTTCGGAGCCGGATCCCCCGAACGGAGTATCCGCGGGCCCGGCGACCGGAGTTCCCCCGGCCGGGGTGGGCGTCCGCCCGGGTGCGGGGGCAGCCTCCCCGGCGGCCGCCGCGAACTCCGGCGGCACGGCGTCGGCGAAGGCGGCCGGCACGGTGATGGGCGCCACGGTGGGCACCGCGAACGGCGCCGCGGGCTCCGCCTGCGCCGACGCGGCGGCGAACCCCGCCGGGGTGCCCCCGGGCAGCGCCGGCAACGGCTGCGCCGCACCCGCGTCCTGCTGTGCGGGGGACGCGACCGCGTCGGCCCCCTGGCCCGGTACGTCACCCCCCGCCGCGGAGCCGCCGGGCCCGGCCGGCGCCTCGCCCCGCGCGGGCAGGCCGTTCCGCGGGCCGGGGAACGCCGCCCCCTGGCCCGGGGCCTCGGCCCCCGGTGCGGGGATCGCGGGCGCGGCCGGGGCTTGGCCCTGGGCCCGGTAAGCGGCGTGGCCGTTCGGCGCTTCGGCGGCCGGTGCGGGGAACCCGGGCGCGGCCGGGGCTTCGCCCTGGGCCGGGAAGCCGGTCCCGTGGCCCGGGGTCTCGCCCGCCTGTGCGGGGAACGCCGGTGCGGCGGGGGTTGCGGCCTGGGCCAGGGCGCCCGGCGCCTCGGCCCCGGGGAACCCGGGCGTGGCCGGGGCTTCGCCCTGCGGGCCGGAGAACGCGGGCCCCTGGCCCGGGACCTCGGTGCCCTGGGCCGGGAACGCGGGCGGCCCGCCCGGGGTTCCGGCCGGAGCCGGAGCCGGAGCCGGAGCCGGAGCCGGAGAAGGGGGCGGGACCGGCGCGGCCAGCGCACCGGCATCGGCGTCGGACGGGCGCGGCGATCCCGGCGCGATCCGCATCGTCGGCGGCGAGACCACGTCCGCCGGGCGGTGGGGTTCGAAGCCGCTGCCCTCCGGCAGCCCGGGCAGCCCGGGCACCGGCGCGGCCTGTGCGGGCGCGCCCTGCGTGTACCAGGCCGGCGGGGTGTAGTCGATGGTGAACTCGCCCGTCACCTCGGGCTCCGCGTCGGACTGATCGTCCGTCGGGACGTCCCACGTCCCGCCGCGCCTCTCGTTCCGATCGCCGCTCACTGGTCCTCCTGGTCTGTCGAACACCGGTCGGCGCCCACCTCGACGCCGCGCCCGCGCTCAGCCTAATCGCGCCCCGCGCCCGAAAGCCCCCGAGGTCGCGCCCCCGCACTCCTGCCTACAGGCCGCTCCGGCCCTGAGCAAGCGTCATCCCGCACGTCCCGCGAACGGCCCGTCAGTCGATGCGCCGCGCCGCTCCCAGCAGCCCGGTCTCCGCTTCCGTGCCCTGCGTCATCACGAACTTCCGGTCCCGCGGCGTGCACCACAGCGTCACCCCGTCCCCGAGGGTCGGCAGCGCCTCGACCGCCGCCCCCGGCAGCCGCATCAGAGCGCCCACCTGCTCCGCCTCGTCCGGGGACACCCGCTGCACCCCGACCAGCGCCGAGTTCCGCACCAGCCGGGGCGCGGCCGGGCTCAGGTACGGCAGCAGGGTCAGCACCGACTGCCACGGCCCCGCCGCCACCCGCCCGCGCGGCGGCCGCATCCCGCAGTCCCGGACCACCAGCACCGGGCTGCCCGCCGAGGCGCCCTGCGGCGGGACCCGGCCCACGTCGTGCAGGGTCACGCACTGCTGCCCGCCCCCGGCCGCCTGCGCCAGCCCGGACCACACGGGCGCGCGCCCGGTCTCCACCGCGACCCGGGCCCCGGTCGCGGCCGTGCGCAGGGCCAGAACCTGGGCCGTCCACAGGCCGCCGATCAGCGTGACCTCGTACGGCGTGGGCCGGTTCACGCCGAGCACCGCCGACCGCCCCTCGGCGTCCACGCCGATGACGACCCCGTCGTCCCCGACGGGCAGGGCCAGCGCGTCCAGGTCCGCCGCGGGGAGCACGTGCCGCTCCCGGCGCGGTCCGATCAGCCCGAAACCGCCCCGGACCCGAGCCGGACCCCTCATCGCGCCCCTCCCAGCGGCAGCGAGGCCAGCAGCCCCGGCACCTGTTCCCGGTCGAGCCGTACCAGCCCGGCCCGCACGCCCCGCGCCGTCCGCTCCAGCTCCCGCCGGGCGGCGACCAGTTCCTCGTCACTGCGCCCGGTGACCCGTACGTACCCGGTCAGGGTCACGCCCTGCCGCTCCGCCGGGGCCATCGTCAGGCTGAAGCTGGTCGCCAGCGCCGGCAGCGACGTGAGCAGCGCCACGAACTGCGGCAGCCCGGCCCCCGACCCGCCCAGCTCGGGCCAGCGGCCTATCCAGTAGGTGGTGTGGCGCCGGTCGTCGCAGCGCCAGGTCCGGGCGGTCTCCTCCGTGCGCCGGCCGGTGCTCGCCGAGCGGCCCGCCTGGGTGATCGCCATCGGGTTCGCGCACGAGGAGGTCGCCAGCGCGCCCGTCAGCTCCTGCTCGGTGAGCACGGTGGCCCGGAACCCGGCCCCGGCCAGCCGGCCGGCCAGCTGGTCGGCCGCCCGCACCACACAGCGCTGCGCCCCCGCGAGGCCGCCGCCGCGCGCGGCGACCGCCTCCGGGCACAGCTCCGGGTCGAGCTTGAGCGCGATCCACGTCAGCCGCACCGCCGGGGTGCCCGTACGGGCTTGCAGGGGCGCGTAGTTGAGCGCGGCCATCGACCGGGCCGGCAGGTGCGGGGCCGGGGCGGGCTGGGTGTGCTGCACCAGCTGCGCCGACTCCAGCCGGATGCCGTCCACTTCGAGGACGTCCCGGATCAGGGACAGCGGCAGCGGCCGCTCCGCGCGGTCGGGCCGAAGCGCGGTGGCGTCCGTGTCCACCTGGACCACGGCCGTCAGGAACGTCCCGTCGCCGACCAGCCCGACGGGCCGCCGGTCGCGGTCGCCGAAGGCCGTGGTCCGCAGCGCCGGATCGGCCTCGACCAGCGGTGCGAGCCCCGGTTCGGTGCCCGCCGGCACGGTGGAGGCGGCGGCCCTGCGCCGCCTGGCGCGCAGGGCGAGCGCACCGCCGATCCACTCGGGCAGGGAGCGCTGGTGGCGGCGGACGAGGGCGAGCAGGGACAGCACCACCGCCAGGACGCCCGCGGGCACCAGCAGCAGCGGTTCCACCACCCACGCCACGAGCAGCGCGGCGGCCGCGAGCTGGAGGAGTACGAGCTGTTGCAATCGGAACGGACCGAAGCGGCCCGGGCCCGACCTCGGATGCGGTGTGATCCCGCCGCGTGCGGGTGCGGTCGCGGCCGCATGCGGCGCCGTCGTGCTGGCCCTCACTCGCGCACCTCCCCAACTCGCGGGCGGAGCGGGGGAGTCCCGGCGCCACGCGACAGCGGCCGCCCGGCACCGGAATCTCCCCATCCACCCCAACAGCCCTGAATACCCCGGTCCGGAGGGATCCAGCGGGCTCCGGGCCGCCGCCCCGGCCCACCCGGCACCTGCCGACCCTCCGTCAAGAGGCATAGTAGGTCCCCGGTCCGACAACCAAGGCCCGGGGAGCGGCCCCACCGGCGGGGCCGTGCGGGGAGAAGCAGGCGGTCATGGCATCACGACGTGATGAGCTCAACGCGTACACCTTCGCGAAGCGGCGCACCGTGGCCGCGTTCCTCCAGCCCTCCGCCACCGGGACCGAGGAGGGCGCCCCCCGCCCGCTGCGCGCGGTCCTGCCCGGAGTGGTGACCGGCGCGCTGATCGTCGCGGGCTTCGGCGCCTGGGGGATGTTCCGGCCGCAGGCTCCCAAGGGGTGGGACGAGCCCGGAGCCATGGTCGTCGTCGGCAAGCAGTCCACGACCCGGTACGTGGTCCTGACCACGAAGGTGAACGGCAAGGACCAGACCCGTCTGCACCCCGTGCTGAACCTGGCGTCGGCGCGGCTGCTGCTCGACCCGCGCAAGTCGAAGGTCGTCCAGGTCGAGGACAAGGTGCTGGACGCGGGCAAGCCCCCGCGCGGCCCCATCATCGGCATCCCGTACGCCCCCGACCGGCTCCCCGCCACGGCCGAAGCCGCCAAGGCCAAGCGCTGGGCCGTCTGCCAGCAGCCCGGCGGCAACAACCGGGGCGTACAGACCGCCGCCTTCGTCCTCGCCGACCGGGAGGCGGGCCTGACGGACGACGGGAACCGCACCACCGACACCCAGGTGCTGTACGTCCAGAGCACCGGCGGGGCCAAGGAGCGCTTCCTCGTCGACTCGGCCGGCACGAAGTACCGGTTCCCCGAGGGGCGCCCCGACTCCGGGACCCTGACCACGGCCCTGGTCGGCACCGGCGCCACCCCGCAGCCGGTGACCGAGGAGTGGCTGGCCACCCTGAACCCGGGCGACGACCTGGCCTTCCCGCAACTGCCCGGCACTCCGGGGGCGGGCGCCGCCGTCCCGGGCGGCGCCGACGCCAGGGTCGGCATGGTGCTGACCGCGCAGACCGGCTTCGGCACGCAGCACTACGTCGTACTGCCCGACCGGATCGCCCCGGTCTCGGAGTTCACGGCCTGGCTGCTGATCCACTCGCCCGCCAGTGACGGCCTCGGCATGCACGGCAAGGCCCACGAGACCGACTTGAAGTCCCTGGACCCGAACGCCCCTCCCTTCAAGGAGGACGCCAAGTGGCCCCGCCGGCGCGGCACCCAGGTCAACCGGGTCGCGGACACCCCCGGCGCCGCGAACGGCGGCGAACGGCGCGACACCGTGTGCAACGTCCTGCGCTCCGTCGACGGCCGGGGCGGACAGACGCTGAGCACCTGGGCCGGCACCGGCTTCCCCGTCGACATCACCGCCAGCGGCACCAGCTCGTACGTCACCCCCGGCACGGGCCTGCTCTACACCCAGGTCCAGGGCCGCCAGACCGGCGGGGGCGGCGCCCTGTTCCTCGTCACCGACACCGGCCTGCGGTACGCGGTCCAGGCCAACGGCGACAGCGACGCCGAGCAGTCGGGGATCGGCGCCCCGGGGCAGCAGGCGGCGGGCGCCACCGGCGACGGCCGGCCCGAGCCCAGCCAGGCGCAGGTGCGGCTCGGCTACGGCGGGATCGTGCCCGCCACGGTGCCGATCGCGTGGTCGGAGTTCCTCTCCAAGGGGCCCCGCCTGGACACCAACTCGGCCCGCCAGCCGCAGGGTTCGTGAGGACACCGGCCATGTCGCAGCCCTCCCGCACGGTCCTGGCGGCCGCCGCCCTCGCCCTGGCCGCCCTCGGTGGCACGGCGCCCGCGCCGCAGTCCCCGTACGCCTTCGCCCTGGACGGGGCGGGCGAGTGCACCTTCCCCATGAAGAAGCAGATCGCCGACCGGCCCTGGGCCCTCCAGCGGGTCATGCTGGACGCCCTGTGGGCCCGCACCAAGGGCGAGGGGGTACGGGTCGCCGTCATCGACACCGGTGTGGACCGCGCCAACCCGCAGCTCGCCGGCGCCCTCGACACCGGCGCCGGCCGGGACTTCACCGACCCCAAGGGCGGCGACGGCACCAACGACACCATCGGGCACGGCACCAAGGTCGCCGGGCTGATCGCGGCCCGCCCCCAGCAGGGCACGGGCTTCGTCGGCCTCGCCCCCGGGGCCACCGTCATCCCCATCCGGCAGAACGACGGACAGGCCACCGGCAACGCGGTCGCCACCCTCGCCCAGGCCGTCGACCACGCCGTCGCCAAGGGCGCCCGGGTCATCAACATCTCCCAGGACACCGACGCCCCGCTGACCGCGGACTCCGAACTGGGCAAGGCCGTCCAGCGGGCCCTCGCCGCCAAGGCCGTGGTCATCGCCTCGGCGGGCAACGACGGACTGGGCGGGCAGAAGCGCAGGACCTACCCGGCGGCCTTCCCCGGGGTCCTCGCCGTGGCCTCCTCCGACCGCAACAACGAACGGGCCGCCTTCTCCCAGCCCGGCGACTTCATCGGGGTCGCCGCCCCCGGCGTCGACATGGTCTCCACCGTCCCCGGATTCGGCCAGTGCATCGACAACGGCACCAGCTTCTCCGCCCCCTACGTCGCCGGGGTCGCCGCCCTGCTGGTCGCCGAGCACCCGCAGTGGACCCCGCAGGAGGTGGTCTGGCAGATCCAGAACACCGCCGAACGCTCCGTCAAGGGCCGCGACGACTACGTCGGGTGGGGCGTCGTCGACCCGGTGCGGGCCGTCACCCAGGACGCCGGGCCCCCCGGGCCGCCCGTGCCGGACCCCGGCCCGCCCCCGGCGGCCGCACCGCAGGCGGCGGCCCTCCCGATGTCGGAGACCGCCCGGGAACGCGACGAGCGGATCGGCACGTACGCGCTCGGGATCGCGGGCGTGCTCATCGCCGTCGTCGCCGGGACCGCGACCGTCGTGCGCGACGCCCGCCGCGGCCGCCGGAGCCGTTTGCAGTGAACGGTCACGCTCGTCCGTAGAACCGGGCGACTGGTGTTGGGCGGGTCAACCGAACTGACTAGAGTGACGCCAGGCTTCACGACTGTGATCGGGGATCCGTGTGAAGCGGAGGGGGAAGTCCGGTGCGTGTGGCGTGAATTGGCGCCTCCGGAAGCCGCTCCGCCATGCAATCCGCCGGTTCTGTCGGGGAATTGAGAAGTGAGGAGCTTCGGATGACGAACAATTTCGGACTTGCGGACGATCCGGTCGTCAAGGCGGCCAACAAGATCTCCGAGACGGCCAACGCCGTCACCACCCAGGCCCGTGAGCTGGCCGACATCCTCGCCACCGCGCACGCGGGCTGGACCGGCGCCGGCGCCGACGGCTTCCGGAAGGCCCAGTCGGACCTCAACCTCGACCACGACGAGATCCGCCGGCTGCTCGCGGTCCTGCACAACGCCGTCGCGCAGACGAAGAACCTGACCAACGCGCAGGACGCGGACGTGCACGCGGCGTTCAACACGATCAACGCCCGCTCCGGCGCCGCCGCCGCGGGCGGCGCCCGCTCGGGCCTCGAATACCTCTGACGTCCGCGTCGCCCCGGCACACCCCAGCCCGAAGGAGAAGGACATGGCAGGCAACGAAGACGGCCACACCCGGGTACGGTACGAGAGCGTCCAGCAGATGGCGGACCGCATCCGCGTCGTCTCCAGGAACATCCTCAAGGACCTGGAGGAGATGGAGTCGGCCGTGAAGGTCGTCACCGACACCTGGGACGGCGAGGCGCACGTCGCCTACCTCGACCTGCAGAGGAAGTACCACGGCCGCGCCGACCACATGCAGAAGCAGCTGGAGGCCGTCGCCCGGCTCATCGAGCGCGGCAAGGGCGACTACCGCGCCACCGACGTGAAGGCCTCGCGCCTGTTCACCGAGGCCTTCTGAGCCCGCCCGGCATACCGAAGGGGGCGCGCCCCGCACGGGGCGCGCCCCCTTCGCCGTACCCCGGCCGCGGGCCTCAGGTGAGGTCGAACTCCCCGTCCCGGGCCCCGAGCACGAAGGCCTCCCACTCGGCCGCCGTGTAGCGCAAAACCGTGTCGCGGTCCAGGGAGGACCGCATCGCCACCGCGCCCTCGGGCAGCTTGGCGATCTCCACCCGCTCCTCGTCCGGGCTGGTCCCGGGCGGCCCCTGCCACTCGACGTCGCTGATGTCGAGCGCGTACAGCTCGTCCTTCTCCTGCTGGGTGCCCATGTGCGGCCCTTCCCGTCGGTCGTGCGGTGCTGCGCGGTCTTCGCTGCCGATTATCGGCGGAACGCGGCCGCCGGGGGAGCCGTTTCCCGTGATGGCCGCGAGACCCCCCGGATCCGGCCCCCGCGGCCCCGGCCCCGCCCCCTACAGTCCCGGCATCCGGCCCAGCTGGACCAGCGAGGTACCGCGCCGGCGCGATACGTAGTGGCCGCGGCCCGGGGGCATCGGGCGGGAGCGGACACTGCCGAGCAGGTCGCCCTCGGAAGGGTCGCCCGACAGGACGACGCCCTGCGCCCCCAGCTCCTTGATCCGCTGCATGAACGGCTCGTACATCGCCCGTGAGGCCCCCGCCGAGCTGCGCGCGACGACGAAGCGGACCCCGGTGTCCCGGGCGAACGGCAGGAACTCCACGAGCTGCGTCAGCGGGTTGCCCTGGCTCGTGGCGACGAGGTCGTAGTCGTCGATCACGATGAACACGTCCGGGCCCGTCCACCAGCTGCGGTCCCGCAGCTGCCGCGGGGTGACGTCCGCCGGCGGCTGCCTGCGCGAGAACACCCCGACCAGGGCCTCCATGTGCATCTGGAGGGAGCCCGCCATCGGCGCGTACTCCAGCAGGTGCTCCTCCGGCAGCGCCCCCAGCAGCCCGCGCCGGTAGTCGCCGACGACCAGCTTGGCCTGGTCCGGGCGGTAGCGCTGGGCGATCTGCTGCGCGATCAGCCGCAGCAGGTTCGTCTTGCCCGACTCGCTCTCGCCGAACACCAGGAAGAAGGGGTCGCTCTCGAAGTCCACGAACACCGGTTCCAGAGCGGTCTCGTCGATGCCGATCGCGATCCCGCGCTCCGGGAACTCCCCGCCCTTGGGCAGCCGGTCCGCGTGCAGCAGCCGCGGCAGCAGCCGCACCCCGGGAGCGGAGGGCCCGGCCCAGCCCGACCGCACCGCCGCCACGAACTCCCGCGTGCCCTCCGAGAGGCTCTCCGCGTCGTGCGCCCCGTCGATCCGCGGCAGAGCCCCCAGGAAGTGCAGTTTCTCCGGCACCTGGCCGCGCCCCGGCATCCCCGTCGGCACGTTCGCCGCCACCCGCCGGTCGAACTCGGAGTCCATCACGTCGCCGAGCCGCAGCTCCAGCCGGCTCAGCAGCTGGTCCTTCAGCGCGGCCCGCACCTCCATGTACCGGGCCGCCGTGACCACCACGTGGATGCCGTAGCCGAGCCCCCGGGCCGCGATGTCCGTGACCACCGGCTCCAGGCCCTCGTACTCGCCGCGGAACCCGCCCCAGCCGTCGACGACCAGGAACACGTCACCCCACGCCTCGCCCGGCAGCTCGCCCGCCGCACGCCTGCGCCGGTACGTGCCGATGGAGTCGATGCCGTTCGCCCGGAAGAACTCCTCGCGGCGGGCCAGGATCCCCGCCACCTCCGCGACCGTGCGCCGCACCCGCTCCGGATCCAGCCGGGAGGCGATCCCGCCCACGTGCGGCAGCTCCGCCACCGAGGACAGCGCGCCGCCGCCGAAGTCCAGCCCGTAGAACTGCACCTCGCGCGGGGTGTGCGTCAGCGCGAACGAGCAGATCAGCGTCCGCACCAGCGTCGACTTGCCCGACTGCGGACCACCCACCACCATCATGTGGCCCGCCGCACCCGAGAAGTCCCGGTACAACACCTCGCGCCGCTGCTCGAAGGGCTTGTCGATCAGCCCGAGCGGCACCACCAGCCCACCCGGCCGCGTGTACCCCTCCGCGTGCAGCCCGCGCTCCGCCGAGGGCGCCAGGGCCGGCAGCAGCTGGTCCAGGGACGGCGCCCGGTCCAGCGGCGGCAGCCACACCTGGTGCGCCGGCACGCCCCGCCCCTCCAGCCGCCCCACGATCACGTCGAGCACCGTGTCCGCGAGCGCGTCGTCCTCCCGCGCCGGCCGCTCCGCCGGGTGCGCCGGATCCGGCGCCGCGTACACCACCGGCACCGGAGCCGCCGTGAACAGCGCCGGGCGGCGCTCCACCGGGAACGGCCCCACCGACAGGTCCGGCCCGCCCGAGCGGTAGACGCCCGAGACGTACGCCGCCTTGAAGCGGGTCATCTCGTCCGTACCGAACTTCAGGTAGCCCGAACCGGGCACCGACGGCAGGTGGTACGCGTCCGGCACCCCGATCGCCGTCCGCGACTCCGACGCGGAGAAGGTGCGCAGACCGATCCGGTACGACAGGTACGTGTCCAGGCCGCGCAGCTTGCCCTCCTCCAGCCGCTGCGAGGCCAGCAGCAGGTGCACGCCCAGCGAGCGGCCGATCCGGCCGATCTGGATGAACATGTCGATGAAGTCGGGCTTCGCGGTCAGCAGCTCCGAGAACTCGTCGATGACCAGCACCAGCGAGGCCAGCGGCTCCAGGGGGGCGCCCGCCGCGCGCGCCTTCTCGTAGTCGTGGATGTTCGCGTAGTTGCCCGCCGAGCGCAGCAGCTCCTGCCGGCGCTGGAGCTCGCCGCGGATCGAGTCGCCCATCCGGTCGACGAGCGTCAGGTCGTCCGCCAGGTTGGTGATCACCGCCGCGACGTGCGGCATCTGCCCCATACCGGTGAAGGTCGCGCCGCCCTTGAAGTCCGCGAGGACGAAGTTCAGCGTCTCCGAGGTGTGCGTCACCGCCAGCCCGAGCACCAGCGTGCGCAGCAGCTCCGACTTGCCCGAACCGGTCGCGCCCACGCACAGCCCGTGCGGGCCCATGCCCTCCTGCGCGGCCTCCTTCAGGTCCAGCATCACCGGCGCGCCGTCCTCGCCCACCCCGATCGGCACCCGCAGCCGCTCGCCGGCCGACCTCGGCCGCCAGGTGCGGGACACGTCGACCGAAGCCGCGTCGCCCAGGTTCAGCAGGTCGGTGAAGTCCAGGTTCGCCAGCAGCGGCTCGTCGTCGTCCCCGCCGCCCGTGCGCAGCGGCGCCAGCTGCCGGGCCAGCGCCTCCGCCGCCGGCAGCGACAGGGTGTCCGGCACGCCCTCGTACGCCACCCCCGCGCCCGACTCCAGCCGCAGCCGGCCCGGCCCCACCACGACCGACAGCCCGCCCCTCGGCTCGTCGAGCCCACCCGCGACCACCTCGACGATGGTCACGCCCTGCAACCCCTCGGCCGCCGCGAACACCGAGTCCGGCGGCACCAGCCCGCCGTCCAGCACCACCACCAGGTGCGGCTGGTCCAGCACCGGCGACACCTCCCGGCTGAACCGCGGCCGCCCCTCCAGCCGGGACCCCAGCAGCCCCTCAAGCTCACCCAGGTCGTCGCCGAACAGCCGCTTCGTACCGGCCCCGTCGACCTGCCCCGGCACCTGCGTGTGCGGCAGCCACTTCACCCAGTCCCACGAAGGCACCGCCCCCGGCGCGGCCACCACCGCCACCACCAGGTCCTCGGGGGAGTGCAGCGTCGCCAGCTGCGCCACCATCGCCCGCGCCGCACCCCGCGCCGGCTCCGCCTCCCCGGACACCGTCACGTGGTAGAACGCCCGGATCGACACCGCCACCGGCAGCCCGTCCAGCGAGGAGTGCACCTTCAGGAAGCGCTGCATCGCCCCCGCCGCCAGCGGCTCCAGCTCGTCCACCGGGGCCGTGTCCGGAGCCACCAGCGCGGTCGCGAGCCGCTGTGCGCCCAGCCCCAGCCGGGCCTGCCCGAAGTCCGCGTCGCCGACCCGCCGCTCCCACAGCCGGGAGCCTCCCGCCACCACCGACCACAGCTGCTCGGGCGCCGGGTGCAGGTACAGCTGCGCGTCGCGCTGCGCCCGCGCGGTGCGCCGCACCTGGCGGCGCGTCTGCGCGAGGTACTTGAGGTAGTCCCGCCGCACGTCGGCCATGTGCCCCTGCGTACCGCGCCGGTGGCGCACCAGCTGGGCGATGACCATGCCCACCGTCGACGCCAGCATCAGCACGCCCATGATCCGCATGAACGGCGCCGAGCCCGGCATGAAGAAGAAGACGACCGAGGAGCCCATGCCCAGCATCGGCAGGAGCTGCATCAGCATGCCCTCCTGCTGCCCCCGCGGGAGTTCCGGCGGCGCCTCCAGCCTCAGCTCGTCCGAAGGGACCTCGGGCGGCAGGGACCGGGGCGGGCGTTTGACGACGATCTGGCTCACCGGAGCATCAATCCCTCGAAAACTGGCGGGACGTCGCAGCCGGCGCCCCCAAGTCCCGGGCACCGGGGGGCATTCCCGCACCCCGCGCCCGACGCGAACGGCGATCCTACTTGCCGGTGGACGGGCGGCCTCCGGGTAGGGTGACGCCCGCGCCATGCGCATCCGCGAACCGACCGCCGCCCCGGCGGGGGCGGCGCCAACCAGGGGGTCACACAGGTGAGTACGGCCGACGCGACCGGTTTCTGCAGGGTCACCGTCGTGGCACCGGACAGCCGCATCGACGTCGCCCTCCCCGAGGACATCGCCGTCGCCGACGTCTACCCCGAACTGCTGCGCCTCACCGGCCAGACCCAGCCCGTCGGCGCCCCCACCGGCTTCCACCTGGTCCGCCGTTCCGGCGCCGTCCTCGACGGCGCCCGCACCCTCGCGGCCCAGCGGGTCCTGGACGGCGAGGTGCTCAGCCTGCGCCCCTTCGCCGAGTCCCTGCCGCCGGCCGTCTTCGACGACGTCGCCGACGCCGTCGCCTCCGCCGTCGTCCGCGACCGGCACCGCTGGAGCGACGACATGCTGCGCGGGGCGGGCCTGGCCGGCGCCGCGCTGCTGCTCGTCCTGCTCGGCTTCGTCCTCTGGTACGCCGACCCCGTCCGGCACGACATGCACGGCCTCCCCGGGATCATCGCCGGGGCCGTCGGCCTGCTCCTGACCGCCGCCGCCGGGGTGCGCGCCCGCGTCTACCGCGACCGGGGCTCCGCCGTCGCGCTCGGCCTCGGCGCCCTGCCGCACCTGCTGATCGCCGGCTCCGGCGCCGTCGCCGCCGGCGCCGGCCAGGGACCCGGGCGGCTGCAGTTCCTGCTCGGCTGCGCCTGCGTCCTGGTCGCCGCCGTCGCGCTGGTCGCGCTCACCCCCGACGGGGACGCCCCCTTCGTCGCCGCCACCTTCCTCGCGGCCACCGGGACCCTGGCCGGCTTCGGCGCCATCGCCGCCGACGCCTCCGCCACGGCCGCGGCCGCCGTGTGCGCGCCCGTCGCCATCGGGCTCGTCGCCTTCCTGCCCGCCCTGTCCGCCCGCTTCGCCCGGCTGCCCATCGGGTACGCCGCCCCGCAGAGCGCGGCCCCGGGATACGAGGCCCCGGACCGCTACGACGCCGACCCGTACGCCGACCAGGGCGGCGCCGACCAGCAGGCGGCCCCGCTCGACGCCGGGGCCATCGCCGCCCAGGCCCGGCGGGGGCACGAGATGCTGCTCGGCCTCGTCGGGGGGTGCGCCGCGGTCGCCGTCGGCGCCGCCGCCGTCCTCGGCTTCTCCGACAGCACCTGGGGCCGCCTGCTGGCCCTGGCCACCGGCCTGGCGATGCTGCTGCGCGCCCGCCTCTTCCGCTACACCTCCCAGGTGGTCTGCGCCCTGACCGCGGGCCTGGCCGCGGTCGGCCTGCTGGTCCTGGGCCTGGCCCTGCGCACGCCGGTCGATCTGGTGTTCGAACGTACGGTCTGGCTCTCGGCCGCCGTCGCCGCCGGGGCGGCCCTCCTCGTGGGAATCTCGCTTGTCATCCCCCGCAAGGGCCTGTCACCCTTCTGGGGAAGGCTGCTCGACCTCACCGAGGCCGCGGTCCTGCTCAGCCTGGTCCCGCTGGCCCTGGCGGTGCTCGACGTGTACGGCCGCGCCCGGTCTCTCACCAGCTGAGACGGCGCGACCCGGCAGCCTGGTACGCTGTGTGACGGCCGTTTGTGTACGCGTCCCCGGAGACCTCTGGAGACAGCGCCCAGCGGACCTCGCCTCCCGAGTTACGGAAGATCCCCAGAGAATTCGACCTGGGGCACTCGGTGGCCACGAAGACCAAAACGAGGAGTAAGCGTGCCGCTCGACGCCGCTACGAAGAAGCAGATCATCGCCGAATTCGGTGCCAAGGAGGGCGACACCGGCTCTCCCGAGGTCCAGGTCGCGATGCTGTCCCGCCGCATCTCGGACCTGACCGAGCACCTCAAGACCCACAAGCACGACCACCACTCCCGTCGTGGTCTGCTGATCCTGGTCGGCCAGCGTCGCCGCCTGCTGCAGTACCTGGCCAAGAAGGACATCCAGCGCTTCCGTACGCTGGTCGAGCGCCTCGGCATCCGCCGCGGTGCGGCCGGCGCCAAGTAAGCACACTGTGAAGGGAGCGGTTCCCACACCGATGGGGCCGCTCCCTTTGCTGTACGTGCGCGACCTGCCGGACGCTTTGTAGTCTGGGACACAGCGCACAACTGAAGAGGAGGAGCGCCCTCCCTACGCCGCCGGTCCTCGGTAGTGGCATCCGGAAAGCCCCGTCGGAGGGGCCGAGACCCGGGTGCTTCGATCGAAGACCGGCCCGCACGCCAGGAGCGCTTCTCCGCAACCGTCCACCACCACACGGGTGGCGGACGGAGACGACGAAAATGGAGAAAACGCTAGTGGAGAACGAGACCCACTACGCCGAGGCCGTCATCGACAACGGCTCCTTCGGCACCCGCACCATCCGCTTCGAGACGGGCCGCCTCGCCCGCCAGGCCGCCGGCTCCGCCGTTGCCTACCTGGACGACGACACGATGGTCCTCTCCGCGACCACCGCGTCGAAGAAGCCCAAGGACCAGCTCGACTTCTTCCCCCTGACGGTGGACGTCGAGGAGCGCCAGTACGCGGCCGGCAAGATCCCCGGCTCCTTCTTCCGCCGCGAAGGCCGCCCCTCCGAGGACGCGATCCTCACCTGCCGTCTGATCGACCGCCCGCTGCGCCCCTCCTTCAAGAAGGGCCTGCGCAACGAGATCCAGGTCGTCGCCACCATCATGGCGCTCAACCCGGACCACCTGTACGACGTCATCGCGATCAACGCCGCGTCCGCGTCCACCCAGCTGGCCGGCCTGCCCTTCTCCGGCCCGATCGGCGGCGTCCGCGTCGCGCTGATCCGCGGCCAGTGGGTCGCCTTCCCGACGCACACCGAGCTCGAGGACGCCGTCTTCGACATGGTCGTCGCGGGCCGCGTCCTGGAGGACGGCGACGTCGCGATCATGATGGTCGAGGCCGAGGCCACCGAGCAGACCATCGCCCTGGTCAAGGGCGGCGCCGAGGCGCCGACCGAGGAGATCGTGGCCGCCGGCCTCGACGCCTCGAAGCCCTTCATCAAGGTCCTCTGCAAGGCCCAGGCCGACCTGGCCGCCAAGGCCGCCAAGCCCGAGGGCGAGTTCCCGGTCTTCCTGGACTACCAGGACGACGTGTACGAGGCCCTCGCGGCCGCCGTCAAGGGCGAGCTCTCCCAGGCGCTGACCATCGCGGGCAAGCAGGACCGCGAGGCCGAGCTGGACCGCGTCAAGGAGATCGCCGCCGAGAAGCTCCTCCCGGCCTTCGAGGGCCGCGAGAAGGAGATCTCCGCCGCCTACCGCAGCCTGACCAAGGCCCTGGTGCGCGAGCGCGTCATCAAGGACAAGGTCCGCATCGACGGCCGCGGGCTCACGGACATCCGTACCCTCGCCGCCGAGGTCGAGGCCATCCCGCGCGTGCACGGCTCGGCGCTGTTCGAGCGTGGCGAGACCCAGATCCTGGGCGTCACCACCCTCAACATGCTCCGCATGGAGCAGCAGCTGGACACCCTCTCCCCGGTGACCCGCAAGCGCTACATGCACAACTACAACTTCCCGCCGTACTCCGTCGGCGAGACCGGCCGCGTCGGCTCCCCGAAGCGCCGCGAGATCGGCCACGGCGCGCTCGCCGAGCGCGCGATCGTGCCGGTCCTGCCGACCCGCGAGGAGTTCCCCTACGCGATCCGCCAGGTGTCCGAGGCCCTCGGCTCCAACGGTTCGACGTCCATGGGCTCGGTCTGCGCGTCCACCATGTCGCTGCTGAACGCCGGTGTGCCCCTCAAGGCCCCCGTCGCCGGTATCGCCATGGGCCTGATCTCCCAGGAGATCGACGGCAAGACGCACTACGTCGCCCTCACCGACATCCTCGGTGCGGAGGACGCCTTCGGCGACATGGACTTCAAGGTCGCCGGCACCAAGGAGTTCGTCACCGCCCTCCAGCTCGACACCAAGCTCGACGGCATCCCGGCCTCCGTCCTGGCCGCGGCCCTGACCCAGGCCCGCGACGCCCGCCTCCACATCCTCGACGTGATGATGGAAGCGATCGACACGCCGGACGAGATGTCCCCCAACGCCCCGCGGATCATCACCGTCAAGATCCCCGTGGACAAGATCGGCGAGGTCATCGGCCCCAAGGGCAAGATGATCAACCAGATCCAGGAGGACACCGGCGCCGAGATCACGATCGAGGACGACGGCACCATCTACATCGGTGCCGCCGACGGCCCGGCCGCCGAGGCCGCCCGCTCCACGATCAACGCGATCGCCAACCCGACCATGCCGGAGGTCGGCGAGCGCTACCTGGGTACGGTCGTCAAGACCACCACCTTCGGTGCCTTCGTCTCCCTCATGCCCGGCAAGGACGGCCTGCTGCACATCTCGCAGATCCGCAAGCTCGCCGGTGGCAAGCGCGTGGAGAACGTCGAGGACGTGCTCGCGGTCGGCACCAAGGTGCAGGTCGAGATCGCCGAGATCGACCAGCGCGGCAAGCTCTCCCTGGTCCCCGTGATCGAGGGCGAGGACGCCGCTGAGGCCGACAAGGACGACTCCGACAAGTGACGTCGCGTAGTTCCCGTGTGACGGCCCGCCCCTCCTCCGAGGGGCGGGCCGTCGCCCGTACCCAAACACTCCTCAAGGGCCAGAGCGGCATCGGCACCGTCCGGCGCACGGTCCTGCCCGGCGGACTGCGCATCGTCACCGAGACGCTGCCCTCCGTCCGCTCCGCCACCTTCGGCATCTGGGCCAACGTGGGCTCGCGCGACGAGACGCCCGCTCTCAACGGCGCCACCCACTACCTGGAACACCTCCTCTTCAAGGGCACCGCCCAGCGCACCGCCCTCGACATCTCCTCCGCGATCGACGCGGTCGGCGGCGAGATGAACGCCTTCACGGCGAAGGAGTACACCTGCTACTACGCGCGGGTCCTCGACACGGACCTGCCGCTGGCCATCGACGTGGTCTGCGACATGCTCACCGGCTCGCTGATCCGCGAGGAGGACGTCGACGCCGAGCGCGGGGTCATCCTCGAAGAGATCGCGATGACCGAGGACGACCCGGGCGACATGGTCCACGACCTGTTCGCCCAGACCATGTACGGGGACTCGCCGCTCGGCCGCCCCGTCCTCGGCACCGTCGACACCATCAACGCCCTCGGCGCCGACCGGATCCGCCGCTTCTGGAAGAAGCACTACGACCCGACCCGCCTGGTCGTGGCCGCCGCCGGCAACGTCGACCACAACAAGGTCGTACGCCAGGTCCGTGCGGCCTTCGAGAAGGCCGGCGCCCTGAAGCACACCGACGCCGTGCCGCTCGGCCCGCGCACCGGCACCAAGCGGATCCGCACCGCCGGCCGCGTCGACCTGGTCAACCGCAAGACCGAGCAGGCCCACGTGGTCCTCGGCATGCCGGGCCTGGCCCGCACCGACGAGCGCCGCTGGGCCCTCGGCGTGCTGAACACCGCCCTCGGCGGCGGCATGTCCTCCCGGCTCTTCCAGGAGGTCCGGGAGAAGCGCGGCCTGGCCTACAGCGTGTACTCGTACACCTCCGGCTTCGCGGACACCGGCCTCTTCGGCGTCTACGCCGGCTGCCGGCCCAGCCAGGTCCACGACGTGCTGCGGATCTGCCGCCAGGAGCTCGACACCGTCGCCTCCGAAGGCCTCACCGACGAGGAGATCCGGCGCGCCATCGGCCAGCTCTCCGGCTCCACCGTCCTCGGCCTGGAGGACACCGGCGCGATCATGAACCGCATCGGCAAGAGCGAGCTGTGCTGGGGCGATCAGATGTCCGTCGACGACATGCTGACCCGCATCGCCTCGGTGACCCCGGACGACGTCCGCGCGGTCGCCCAGGATGTACTGGCCCAGCGGCCCTCGCTGGCGGTGATCGGCCCCCTCAAGGAGAAGCAGGCCGCCCGACTCGACGAAGCGGTCGCCTAGACCCGTACGCAAGCACCCTAAGGAAGCAACAATGAGCAAGCTGCGCGTGGCAGTCCTCGGCGCCCGGGGCCGCATCGGCTCCGAGGCGGTCAAGGCGGTCGAGGCCGCCGAGGACATGGAGCTGGTGGCGGCCCTCGGACGGGGCGACAAGCTGGAGACGGTGGCCGAGGCGGGAGCCCAGGTCGCCGTCGAGCTGACCACCCCCGACTCGGTCATGGGGAACCTGGACTTCCTCGTCGGCCACGGCATCCACGCCGTGGTCGGCACCACCGGCTGGAACGAGGACCGCCTCGCCCAGCTGAACACCTGGCTCGCCGCTTCCCCGGAGACCGGGGTGCTCATCGCCCCGAACTTCTCCATCGGCGCCGTCCTCACCATGAAGTTCGCGGCCCAGGCCGCCCGCTACTTCGAGTCCGTCGAGGTCGTCGAGCTGCACCACCCGAAGAAGGTCGACGCCCCCTCCGGCACCGCGACCCGCACGGCCCAGCTCATCGCGGCCGCCCGCGCCGAGGCCGGCCTCGGCGCCCAGCCCGACGCCACCGCCACGGCCCTCGACGGCGCCCGCGGCGCCGACGTCGACGGCGTCCCCGTGCACGCCATCCGCCTGCGCGGCCTGCTGGCCCACCAGGAGGTACTGCTCGGCGGCGAGGGCGAGACCCTGACCATCCGTCACGACTCCCTGCACCACAGCAGCTTCATGCCGGGCATCCTGCTCGGCGCCCGCCGCGTGACGCAGACCCCGGGCCTCACCTTCGGCCTGGAAAACTTCCTCGACCTCGGCTGATGAGGCAGTAGCACCCATGCGCGCGAAGATCACCTATCTCGTCACGGCCGCCGTCCTGGTCGTCTACTTCGTCCTGGTCGGCAGCCGGGGCCTGCTGCTGATCCAGCAGGGCACCTTGCTCACCGTCACCTTCGGTGCGGCCGTGCTCATCCTGCCGGTCATCGGCATCTGGTTCCTCTGGATGAACACCCGCTTCGTGACGCGGGCCAACCAGCTCGCATCGGAGCTGGAGGCCGAGGGCGGCCTGCCCGCCGACGAGCTGGAACGGGACCAGTACGGCCGGATCCTGCGGGACTCCGCCGACGAGGTCTTCGCACGCCGCAAGGCGGAGACCGAGGACGCGCCGGGGGACTGGCGCACCTGGTTCCGCCTCGCCGTCGCCTATCACGACGCCCGCGACACCCCGCGGGCACGCAAGGCCATGCAGCGGGCCATCGCCCTGCACCAGGCGCGCGCGTAGACGCGTAGGCGCACGAACCGGAAGGGCCCGTACAGGACGATCCCCGTACGGGCCCTCGTGCCGTTCCGCCGCCGTCAGGCGGGCACGCCCCGGTACTCCTCGGCCCACGCCTCGACCTGGCCGGCGGCCCGGTCGAAGGCCTCGGCCCGGGCCAGGAAGTCTGCGTTGTGGTCGGTCAGCAGCACCGACAGCTCCTTGCCGCGGGCGGCCACCGTCAGCGCCTGCCCCTGCACGGTCCGCGGCAGTCCCAGCCAGCGCACCGGCTGCTGGACCTTGTGCACCTTCTCGACCTGGCTCCAGGCGACCGAGCGGGTCCCGAAGAAACCGACCCGGCGCAGCCCGGAGGGGCTCACCCACACACCCGAGCGCAGGATCCGCAGCGCGGAGCCGACCACGGTGAGCGAGGCGGCGAGGGCGATGCCCGCGCCCGTCCAGGTGCCCGCGAAGGCGATGATCACCGTGGCCAGCAGCATGAAGGCGGCGAGCAGCAGCAGCACCGACGCACCGGCGACCCGCCAGGGGCCGGGCCGGTAGGGGCGCCGCCAGCGCTCGGGATCCACATGGGGGAGGGCTTCGTCCTCGTGTGCGTCGAAGACGCCGTCGGCCGTCAAGAAGGGCAGGGGCACGGCAGGACCTCACTCACATGCACGTTCGGTTGGGCTGTGCCCGAGAGGCTACCGCCCCCCGGACACCTCCGATTGCTGCGCCGTCCCCGCGGGCCGGTCGGACGCCTGGTACGGCTGCAGTGCGGGTATGCCGAAGAGCAGCGAGCCCACGAGCCCCGCCACCACGGTCAGTCCGACCAGACTACGGGCGGTGAGCTGGGCGACGCTCAGACTCTCGCGCGGCGGCGGAGTGACGTTGCTTCGGAAACGGTCGGCCTCGGCGACGAAGGCGAAGGGGACGGGTTCGCGCCGGCGAAACACAGTGGCGGCTCTCCTCACGGTCGGGGCTCTGGGCCCGGGTTCTGACGGACGGTGTGCTCTCTCCTGGACAGACGAACGAACGGCCTGATCGGTGCCGGAATTCGGGACATTAAGCAAAATTCATGGCGCCTCGTCAGCTCCGTGGCCGCCGCCGCCCGCCGTAGAGTGGGCGCACCCCCCTCGAAAGTCCCGTTCGGAAGGACCCCGTGTGAGCGACAGTGATGCCCCGGGCCTGAAGCCCAGCTTCCGCAGTGATGTGACGGTGGAGCTGGTGAAGCACGCCGCCACCGACAGCGACGTGCTGTGGGCCGCTCGCGTCTCCACGGCCGGCGAACAGTCCCTGGAGGAGCTCCAGAAGGACCCGGAGCGCTCCGGGGGCCTCATCAACTACCTGATGCGCGACCGCCACGGCAGCCCCTTCGAGCACAACTCGATGACCTTCTTCATCAGCGCCCCGATCTTCGTGTTCCGTGAGTTCATGCGGCACCGCGTGGGCTGGTCCTACAACGAGGAGTCCGGCCGCTACCGGGAGCTGGAGCCGGTCTTCTACGTTCCGGACGCCGAGCGCCGGCTCGTCCAGGAGGGCCGCCCGGGCAAGTACGTCTTCGTCGAGGGGACCGAGGCGCAGCAGGAGCTGACGGGCCGGGTCATGGAGGACTCCTACCGCCGGGCCTACGAGGCGTACCGGGAGATGCTCGCGGCCGGCGTGGCCCGCGAGGTGGCGCGTTCGGTCCTGCCGGTCGGCCTCTTCTCCTCGATGTACGCCACCTGCAACGCCCGCTCGCTCATGCACTTCCTCGGGCTGCGCACCCAGCACGAGCTGGCCAAGGTCCCGTCCTTCCCGCAGCGGGAGATCGAGATGGTCGGCGAGAGGATGGAGCAGCACTGGGCGAAGCTCATGCCGCTGACCTACGCGGCCTTCAACGCCAACGGGCGCGTTGCCCCGTAAGGGCCGATACACGCATGGCGTACGCATGTACGGGAGCAAGTCCCAAGTGTCCGTATTGCGGCGTTTCGTAAAGTTCATCTAGGCTGATCAAACGGACCCGGCACTGCTTGAACCCCCGAGCAGGCAGTGCCGGGATCCAACACCCTCCCGGCTCCCGCCGGGCGGCACAGCCTGTTGACGTCCCCCGAGGGGACACCGCGAGCATGGCAGCGAGTAGCGTGTTACCCATGGCTCCGATCTCGACTCCGCAGACCCCCTTCGGGCGGGTCCTCACCGCCATGATCACGCCGTTCACGGCTGATGGCGCACTTGACCTCGACGGCGCGCAGCGTCTCGCCGTCCACCTGGTGGACGCAGGCAACGACGGCCTGATCATCAACGGCACCACCGGTGAGTCGCCCACCACCACCGACGCGGAGAAAAACGACCTCGTACGAGCCGTACTCGAAGCGGTCGGCGACCGCGCCCACGTCGTCGCCGGCATCGGCACCAACGACACCCGGCACACCCTGGAGCTCGCCCGCCAGGCCGAGCGCACCGGAGCCCACGGCCTCCTCGCCGTGACGCCCTACTACAGCAAGCCGCCGCAGGAAGGCCTCTTCCAGCACTTCACGGCCATCGCCGACGCCACCGAGCTGCCGGTCATGCTCTACGACATCCCCGGTCGCAGCGGTGTCGCGATCAGCACGGAAACCCTGGTCAGGCTGGCCGAGCACCCCCGGATCGTGGCCAACAAGGACGCCAAGGGCGACCTCGGCCGCGCCAGCTGGGCCATCGCCCAGAGCGGCCTGGCCTGGTACTCCGGCGACGACATGCTGAACCTGCCGCTCCTGTCGGTCGGCGCCGTCGGCTTCGTCTCCGTCGTCAGCCACGTGGTCACCCCCGAGCTGCGCGCGATGCTGGAGGCCCACATCGGCGGCGACGTCCAGAAGGCCACCGAGATCCACCAGAAGCTGCTCCCGGTCTTCACGGGCATGTTCCGCACCCAGGGCGTGATGACCACCAAGAAGGCCCTGTCCCTCCAGGGCCTGCCCGCCGGGCCGCTGCGCCTCCCCCTCATCGGACTGACCGACGAAGAGACGGCACAGCTCAAGATCGATCTTGCCGCGGGCGGGGTACAGCTCTGACAACAGACTTCACAACTGAATAAGCAAGAACGAAACAGACGAAGCAAGTGCACGAATGACATGCGCGCCACGTGCCTCAGAGGTACGTGGCGCGCGTGGTGAAGGAGAACCTTTGAGCCATCCGCACCCTGAACTCGGCCCGCCGCCGAAGCTCCCCAAGGGCGGCCTCCGGGTCACCCCGCTGGGCGGTCTCGGCGAGATCGGCCGCAACATGACCGTCTTCGAGTTCGACGGCCGCCTGCTGATCGTCGACTGCGGCGTGCTCTTCCCCGAGGAGGAGCAGCCGGGCATCGACCTGATCCTGCCGGACTTCACGTCCATCCGGGACCGCCTCGACGACATCGAGGGCATCGTCCTCACCCACGGCCACGAGGACCACATCGGCGCCGTTCCGTACCTCCTCCGCGAGAAGCCGGACATCCCGCTGATCGGCTCCAAGCTGACCCTCGCCCTCATCGAGGCCAAGCTTCAGGAGCACCGCATCCGCCCCTACACCCTTGAGGTGAAGGAAGGCGAGCGCGAGAACCTGGGCCCCTTCGACTGCGAGTTCATCGCCGTCAACCACTCCATCCCGGACGCCCTGGCCGTCGCCATCCGCACGGACGCGGGTCTTGTCGTCGCCACCGGCGACTTCAAGATGGACCAGCTCCCGATGGACAACCGCCTCACCGACCTGCACGCCTTCGCGCGTCTGAGCGAAGAGGGCATCGACCTCCTCCTCTCGGACTCGACGAACGCCGAGGTCCCGGGCTTCGTCCCGCCGGAGCGCGACATCTCCAACGTGATCCGCGGCGTCTTCGCGGGCGCGCAGAAGCGGATCATCGTGGCCTCCTTCGCGAGCCACGTGCACCGCATCCAGCAGATCCTGGACGCCGCCCACGAGTACGGCCGCCGCGTCGCCTTCGTCGGCCGCTCCATGGTCCGCAACATGGGCATCGCCCGTGACCTGGGCTACCTGCGCGTGCCGGCCGGCCTGGTCGTCGACGTCAAGACCCTCGACGACCTGCCGGACGACGAGGTCGTGCTCGTCTGCACGGGCTCCCAGGGCGAGCCGATGGCGGCCCTGTCCCGCATGGCGAACCGCGACCACCAGATCCGGATCGTCCCCGGCGACACCGTGATCCTGGCGTCGTCCCTGATCCCGGGCAACGAGAACGCGGTCTACCGCGTGATCAACGGCCTGACCCGCTGGGGCGCCAACGTCGTGCACAAGGGCAACGCCAAGGTGCACGTCTCCGGCCACGCATCCGCCGGCGAGCTGCTGTACTTCTACAACATCTGCAAGCCGCGGAACCTGATGCCGGTCCACGGCGAATGGCGCCACCTGCGTGCCAACGCCGAGCTCGGTGCCATGACGGGCGTTCCGAAGGACCGCATCGTCATCGCCGAGGACGGCGTGGTCGTCGACCTGATCGACGGCAAGGCCCGCATCTCCGGCAAGGTCCAGGCCGGCTACGTGTACGTGGACGGCCTCTCGGTCGGCGACGTCACCGAGGCCTCCCTCAAGGACCGCCGCATCCTCGGCGACGAGGGCATCGTCTCGGTCTACGTCGTGGTCGACAGCACCACGGGCAAGGTCGTGAGCGGCCCGAACATCCAGGCCCGCGGTTCCGGCATCGAGGACTCGGCCTTCGGGCCGGTCAGCGCGAAGATCGAGGAAGCCATCGCCCGCGCCGCGGCCGACGGCGTCGCGGAGCCGCACCAGATCCAGCAGCTCATCCGCCGGACCATGGGCAAGTGGGTGTCGGACAGCTACCGCCGCCGCCCGATGATCCTCCCGGTCGTGGTCGAGGTCTGACCTCGGCGTACGCCTGCGCGTACGTAGCGACCTCACTGGAGCGGGGCAACCGGATTTGCGTCCGGGGGCCCCGCTCCAGTACGTTTACGACTCCACCTCGTAGGGCCCGGGCACACACGTGTGCCCGTTGTCGTGTGCGAGCGGGTGGCAATCAGCACTCAGGGAGACCTGATAAAGTCTGATCCACCCGAAAGGGAAAGGCCCTCCGAAGGCCATCGGAATTCGAAACCAAGCCGGAAACGGTACGGAAAAGAATCTGATAGAGTCGGAACCGCCGGAAAGGGAAAGCGCGAAAGCGAAGGACCTGGAAAGCGAGCGAGAAAGACTCTGATAGAGTCTGAATCGCAAGAACGAAGAACGAAAGCCCGGAGGAAAGCCCGAGAGGGTGAGTACAAAGGAAGCGTCCGTT
>NZ_JBVJWV010000054.1:0-30781 GCF_055602105.1 Streptomyces sp. NPDC037421 | reverse complement strand
GCGCTCCCTTCGGTCGCGTCACTTCGTGATCGCCTTCGGCGACCCTTGACCGACCGTCCCGCCCCGGAAAGCCGAAAGACTGCCGGGAAACCCCCGAAAGAACGGTCACGGGGCAGGAGAGGCGCATCGACTCCCTCAGAGAAGAGGCGACGGGGCCGGGCCCCGGCCCGCCGGACATCCGGGCCCGTCCAGTCCTGGTCCAGGGCCGGGGGTGCGGCTACCTGCACGAGAGGTCGATCTGAGCGACCGGGGACCCCCCAGGCGCGTCAGATCGCCACGCGCTCCTCTCTTCTCGGCGGCCGGCGACCGTCCGGGGCTGATACCCGCACCACATGGTGATCAGAGCGTTGTGGGAAGCCGACGGGCGCGCCAGATCGCTACGCGCTTCTCTGGTCTCGGCGACTGGCGGCCGTCTTGGGTCGGTACCTGCACGGAATGGCGACCGGAGCAGCGTGGGAAGCGGTCAGGCATCTTGCGGCTTGTTGGCGAGCAGCATCACGTAGTGCAGCGGTGCTCCAGGCCACGGGTGGGCGTCGCCCACCTTCTGGTGGCCCCATGCCCGGTACGCGGCCACGGCCGCTGTGCTGTCCGGGTGGACGTTGAGCAGCACGCGTCCGGCGTCGGTCGTGGAGATGAGGGCCTCGTGCAGGCGCCGGGCGACCCCCTGCCTGCGCCAGGGGGCGCGCACGGCGAGCTCCATCAGGCCGAAAGTTCTGTGGCCGTCTTCGCGGCGCACGTCTTCGGGGACTGGCTCGGTCAGCTGGTCCCACCAGCCCGTCCGGGGGCCGAGTGGGTAGCCGTAGGCCATGCCGATCGGATCGCCGTCAGCGGTCGTGGCCAGGGCTCCGACGAAGGTGCTCTTGCGGGTCTGGGACCGGAAGCGGCGTAAGGCGGCAGTTACGTCCGCTTGGGTCTCGTCGTAGGGAGGTTCGGCGAAGGCCTCGGCGTAGACCAGCCGGAAGGCGTCCTCGGCCTTGGCCGCTGCCGGTCCGTCGAGCCTCTCGATGGGGAACTGTGCTGACTGGTTCATTTCCGGCCCTCCCAGACGGTCTCGCGGATCCGCGCGACGCAGTCGCGCGCGGTCCGGCTCCCGATCGCGGCCGCCGAGCGCTGGAAATCACGCACCTTGCCCAGCAGGCGTGGAGAGGCGATGCCACCCCAGGCGTCCAGGACGCCGTTTACCTCGGCGCACGCCTCTTCAACCTCGCCGGCCGCGAGCAGCGCATCGGCGAACCTGACGCGGTAAGAGGCACTGTTGCGGGCCAAGCCGCTGCCGATGCCGCCCACTGTGGCCCGGAGGAATGGGACCGCTCGTCCCGGCTGGTTGGCTCGCATCCCAAGGCGGTCGTCGGACGCTGAGACGAGAGGAGCGCGTAGCGATCTGGCGCGCTTGGGGGCTCCGCAGGCCGCTCTGATTGACCTCTCGTGCGGGTAGTCGCGCCCCTGGTCCGGAACGGGGACGCTGAGGGCCCGGATGCCCGGCGGGCCGACGCCCGGCCTCTCGCCTCGTCCCTGACGGACCCGCCCCTCCTTCTTCTGCCCCGTGACCGTTCCTTTGGGGGCTTCCCGGCAGTCTTTCGGCTTTCCGGGGCGGGACGGGCTGTCAAGGGGCGCCGAAGGCGATCACGCAGTGACGCGACCGCAGGGAGCGCCCTTGACAGGCCGGCACGACACGGAAGGACGATGGGACTGACGGGAAACCCCCAAACCAGCCATGAGACCGTCCCGGGGGCTACCGCCCCCACTCCACCCACCCGCACCTTGGGAGGCGGGTGGGCAACCACCGGCCAGCCCCCACCCCCTCGAGGGGGAGATAGCGGGCCCGCACCGCCAGCCCGTACCCCCCCACAACAAAGAGCCGAGTCACGGGACCGTCCGTGACTCGGCTCTCTGGTTTGTTACCGCCCGACGGAGCGAGGCTGGCGCGACAGGACGTTCGCACCGCCGGGCGGAGTTCGGAAGGTTCTCCTCTATATGGAGGGGGCCCTGTGCGTGGCCCCTCTATATAGAGGAGTGGCTGGGACCGTGGCGGTCGGGCGACGAGAACTCCGGCGTCGTCTCCCTCAGGTCAAGAGACGGGCCTCGGAACCCATTACCACCGCACTGGCTCGCTCGCCCGCCACGGTCCTCGTCCTGCCCCCACCGCGTACCACCCCTCATCCGGGTCCGCGGTGCGGGCTCGGCACCCGGGGCCTGACCTCCCGTCAGGCCCCCGGTGCAGCTTTTCGGCTCAGGCGTCGCGCAGGGCGCGGACGGCCTCCTCGACGCGCTTGCCGTAGTCGGCGTCCGCGGCGTGGAAGTGAGCCAGGTTCTTCTCGATGACGTCCTCGAGGGTGACCTGAGACAGGCCGCCGGCGATGTTCGCCACCAGGCGCTGCTTCTCGGCCTCCGACATCAGGCGGTAGAGCTCACCGGCCTGGAAGAAGTCGTCGTCCTTGGTGTGGGCCGGGGCCTCGTGGGTGCCCGTGTAGCCGGAGACGGCCTTCGGGGCGCCGAGGGCTATGCCGGTCTCGGCGGGGCCCTGGTACGAGTTGGGCTCGTAGTTCTTGTCGGTGCGCGAACCGTTGCGCAGCGCCATGACGCCGTCGCGGCCGTAGTTGTCGGCCTTCGTCGCCTTCGGGGCGTTGACCGGCAGCTGGGTGTGGTTCACACCGAGGCGGTAGCGCTGGGCGTCGGCGTACGCGAACAGGCGGCCCTGGAGCATCTTGTCCGGCGAGGCGGTGATGCCCGGGACGAAGTTGTTCGGGGAGAAGGCGGACTGCTCGACCTCGGCGAAGACGTTGTCCGGGTTGCGGTCGAGGACCAGGCGGCCCACGCGCTGCAGCGGGTAGTCGCTGTGCGGCCACACCTTGGTGAGGTCGAACGGGTTGAAGCGGTAGTCCGCGGCCTCGGCGGCGGGCATGATCTGGACGTAGAGGGTCCAGCTCGGGTTCACGCCGCGCTCGATCGCCTGGAGCAGGTCGGTCTGGTGCGAGTTGGCGTCCTGGCCGACGAGCTCGGCGGCCTGCTCGCCCGAGAGGCAGCGGATGCCCTGGTTCGTCTTGAAGTGGTACTTGACGAAGAAGGCCTCGCCCTGGGCGTTGGTCCACTGGTAGGTGTGGGAGCCGTAGCCGTTCATGTGGCGGTAGGACGCCGGGATGCCGCGGTCACCCATCAGCCAGGTGATCTGGTGCGTGGCCTCGGGGGCGTGCGCCCAGAAGTCCCAGACGTTGTCCGGCTCCTGCTTGCCCGTGAAGGGGTCGCGCTTCTGGGAGTGGATGAAGTCGGGGAACTTGATCGGGTCCTTGATGAAGAACACCGGGGTGTTGTTGCCGACGAGGTCGTAGTTGCCCTCTTCGGTGTAGAACTTCAGCGCGAAGCCGCGCGGGTCGCGGACGGCGTCCGCGCCACCGAGGGAGTCGGCGACGGTGGAGAAGCGCAGGAAGGTCTCGGTCTTCTTGCCGACCGTGTTCAGGAACGCCGCGCTGGTGTACGCGGTGACGTCGTCGGTCACCTCGAAGTAGCCGTACGCGGCCGAGCCGCGGGCGTGCACCACGCGCTCCGGGATGCGCTCGCGGTTGAAGCGGGCGAGCTTCTCAAGGAGCTGCTGGTCCTGGATCAGGAGCGGGCCACCGACGCCGGCGGTGGCGGAGTTCTGGTTGTCGGCGACCGGGGCGCCGGACTCGGTCGTCAGCGTGCGCTTCGACATGGTGACCTTCCGTACGGGTAACTGCTGACGGAATGCATCTTCCGTCATGCGGAACAGCCTAAATTCGGCGTGAACGCGGCGTCAACAGTTTGTTTAAAAGAAAGAGTGAGGAGAGGTGATCCGGACGGTGCCGGCGCTTGGGCGCGACAGGACAGGTGTCAGCACCGGCACCATCCGGAAACTCAGGCCCCCGTCAGGGCGGGGGAGGGCGGCCCGGGGCAGCGGGCCGCCGTGGGATCAGATCTGGGCGCCGGAGAGGCGCTCGACCGCACGGAGCAGCGCGGAGTGGTCCAGGCCGCCGTCACCCTGGGCGCGCAGCGAGGCGACCAGCTGGGCGACGACCGCGCCGACCGGCAGGGCCGCACCGACGTTGCGGGCGGCGTCGGTGACGATGCCCATGTCCTTGTGGTGCAGGTCGATCCGGAAACCGGGCTTGAAGTCGCGGTTCAGGAAGTTGTCCTTCTTGCGGGTCAGGACCGTGGAGCCGGCCAGACCGCCGTTGAGGACGTCCAGGGCGGCCTGGAGGTTCACGCCGGACTTCTCGAGGAAGACGACGGCCTCGGCGCACGCCTGGATGTTCACCGCCACGATGAGCTGGTTGGCGGCCTTCACCGTCTGGCCGGAGCCGTGCGGACCGCACAGGACGATGACCTTGCCGAGGGCCTCGAGGATCGGCAGGGCCGCGTCGAAGTCGGCCTGCTCGCCACCCACCATGATCGACAGGACGGCCTCGATGGCGCCGGCCTCGCCGCCGGACACCGGGGCGTCGATGACGCGGATGCCCTTCTCGGCGGCGTTCTTCGCCAGGTCGACGGAGGTCTGCGGGGTGATCGACGACATGTCGATGATCAGCGCGCCGGACTTGGCGTTCTCCAGGATGCCGTTCTCGCCGTAGGAGATGGCCTCGACCTGCGGGGAGGCGGGCACCATCGTGATGATGACGTCGGCGTCGGCGACGGCCTCGGCGATCGAGCCGGCCGCGGAGCCGCCGGCGGCGGCCAGGCGGTCCAGCTTGTCCTGCTCCAGGGTGAAGCCGGTGACCGAGTAGCCGGCCTTCAGGAGGTTCTCGGCCATGGGGGAGCCCATGATTCCGAGACCGATCCAGGCGATCTTGGGGAGGTTGCTCATGATGAGGGTCCTTCTCTTAATGCTTCGTACGAAAAGTGCGTGAGGTGCCTGGCTGATCGCCTGGACTTGGTCCGCCTACTTGGCGGCGCGGGCCTCGGCCGGCAGCCACTCGAAGGACGCGGCGGCGTCGGCCGCCTTGTACTCGAGGCCTACGTAGCCCTCGTATCCGGCCTTCTTCAGCTGGTCCAGGAGCGCCTCGAGGGGCAGCTCGCCGGTGCCGGGGGCACCGCGTCCCGGCTTGTCCGCGATCTGGACGTGGCCGGTCTTGGCGGCGTACTTTTCGATGACCTCGGAGAGGTCCTCATCGTTCATCGCCAGGTGGTACAGGTCGAGCAGGAACTTGGCGTTCCCGAGGCCGGTGGCCTCGTTGACCTTGTCCACTACCTCGATGCCGGCCGGGGCGCTCACCAGGGGGTAGAGCGGCGACTCGGGCTTGTTGAGGGTCTCGATCAGGAGGATCGCACCCACGCGGTCCGCGGCCTGGGCCGCGACGACCAGGTTCTTCAGGGCCAGCTCGTCCTGGACGGCCGGGTCCACGCCTTCGACGCGGTTGCCGTACAGGGCGTTGAGCGCCTTGCAGCCGACCGAGGCGGCGAAGTCCGCCGCCACGTTGATGTTGGCGTTGAAGCGGTCCGACTCCTCACCGGGTACCGATACCGCGCCGCGGTCCGGGCCCGGCAGCTGGCCGGCGTAGAAGTTCAGGCCCACCAGCTGGGTGCCGGCGTCCTCAAGAGCCTTCTTGAGGGCGTCGAGCTCCTCCTGAGCGGGGGTGGGGGTCTCGATCCAGGGCCACCACAGCTCGACCGCGGTGAAGCCCGCCGCGGCGGCGGCCGCGGGGCGCTCCAAGAGCGGGAGTTCCGTGAAGAGGATCGACAGGTTCACATCGAAGCGCTGGTCCGTGTATCCCATGAGGGGTGTGCGCTCCTTCCGTATTGCGGAAGTTATTTTCTGCTTGATGGAAGACTGCAAGCCGAGCGTCGCACTTGTCAAGTGCGGACTGCCGGAATCTCAGGACTGCCCGGTAGCTTGGCGACGTGCGATTGAGAGTTGAGTTCACGACCGAGCCCTTCGACCTCGAAGAGGCTCCCGCCCACGCCGTTGCCGCCCGCGAGGTCATCCAGAAGGCCGAGCTGGACGCGGTCGACGTCGGTCCGTTCGGAAACACCGCCGAGGGCGAGTCCGACCGGGTGCTGACCGCCGTGGCCGCGCTGCTGCGCGACTCCCTGGAGGCCGGCGCGACGCGCGTCTCGCTCCAGGTCAACGTCATCGGGGAGGACGGCGCATGACCGAGCCCCGCGACCACCCCTTCGTCGCCGCGGTCAAGCCGCTGGTGGACGCGATGGGCGGCGAGATGATGGACCCCGCCCAGGCCGAGCCCGACGACGTCGTGCTCGCGTGGGAGGGCCAGGAGCTGCTGGCCGTGCGCCTGCCCCAGCTCTCCGACTCGCTGGACCACATCCTTGCGGCGCTGGAGCGCCGGCACGGCGTACCGTTGGCGCAGCTGGACCGCAAGGCCAAGCAGGACGTGGTGCGCATACTGGAGGCGCGGGGCGCCTTCTCGGTACGGCACGGCGTGGAAACGGTCGCGGGCGCCCTGGGCGTAAGCCGCTTCACGGTCTACAACTACTTGAACCGGGACGCCGCCGCTCAGACGAAGCCCAACAAGGCAGCCAAGAGTGAGGGCTGAATAACCCGTGGTGACGAGCCGCCGCCCAATTCACCCGGGCGGCGGCTTTTGTGTACGGGAAGTTTCAACAAAGTGTTGACGCCGTGTTGCCGAGGGCGTTAGCTATGCGCAGCCCGTCAAAGCAACAACAGGCCACGGAGGCCTACCGTGACTTCGAGTCCGACCCCGGGTCTCACCCGGTTCAACGCCTTGGACGACAGCGCGGCCACGGCCGAGCTGCACGAGGTGTGCGCCAGTTCGGCGTGGGGGAGCAAGATGCTCGCCCAGCGCCCCTTCGCCACCGCCGACGCCCTGTTCGCCGCCAACGAGTCCGCCATGGCGGAGCTCACCGCGGAGGACCTGGGCGAGGCGATGGGAGGCCACGCGCCGATCGGCCGGCCGAAGCCGGGAGACCCGACCTCCGCCCGCGAGCAGCGTGGCATGGCCGGCGCCTCGGAGGAGCTCAAGAACGAGCTCCTGGAGCTGAACCTGGCGTACCAGGAGAAGTTCGGCCACGTCTTCCTCATCTGCGCCACCGGTGCGACCGGTGAGTTCATGCGGGACGCGGTCAAGGTCCGGATCGCCCACTCCGCCGAGCAGGAGCGAGAGATCGCCCGCGGCGAGCTGGTGAAGATCAACCGGATCCGCCTGACCCGTCTCGTCGAACTCGCAGAAGGAGAGTGACCATGAGCACCGAGACCACCGCGTCGGTGTCCACCCACATCCTGGACACCAGCATCGGCCGCCCCGCCGAGGGCGTCGCCATCTCCCTGTCGGCCCGCGCGGGCCTGGACGGCGAGTGGGCGGCCCTGGGCGGCAGCGCCACCGACGCCGACGGGCGCTGCAAGGACCTGCCGGCGCTGCCGGAGGGCACCACACACGTGCGTCTCGATTTCGAGACCGAGACGTACTTCGTCAAGAAGCAAGCCGAGGCGCAGCAGGACGCCCCCCGCGTAAGGGACAGCGGTGCGTTCTTCCCCGAGGTAACCATCACCTTCGCGGTGAACCCGGGCGAGCACTACCACGTACCGCTGCTGCTCAACCCGTTCGGCTACTCCGTTTACCGAGGGAGCTAGCATGGCCACGATTCTGGGCCAGAACCAGTACGGCAAGGCAGAGAACCGCGTCGTCAAGATCACGCGGGACGGCGACACCCACCACATCAAGGACCTGAACGTCTCGGTCGCCCTCTCCGGCGACATGGACGACGTCCACTACTCCGGCTCGAACGCCAACGTCCTCCCGACGGACACCACCAAGAACACGGTGTACGCGTTCGCCAAGGAGTACGGCATCGAGTCCGCCGAGCAGTTCGGCATCCACCTGGCCCGCTGGTTCGTGGGCAGCCAGGAGCCGATCCAGCGCGCGCGCATCCGGATCGAAGAGTACGCCTGGGACCGCATCGCCACCTCGGACGCCAACTCCAAGTTCATCGGCGCCGACGAGGTCAACCACTCCTTCGTCCGCAAGGGCATGGAGACCCGCGTCACCCAGATCACGTACGACGGCCAGAACTGGGAGGTCATCTCCGGCCTCAAGGACCTGATCGTCATGAACTCCACGAACTCCGAGTTCTGGGGTTACGTGAAGGACAAGTACACGACCCTGCAGGAGGCGTACGACCGCATCCTGGCCACCCAGGTGTCGGGTCGCTGGCGCTTCAACTGGTCGGACGACGAGCAGCGGATGCCCAACTGGGAGAAGTCCTACGCCGAGACCAGGAAGCACATGCTCCAGGCCTTCGCGGAGACCTACTCCCTGTCGCTGCAGCAGACCCTGTACCAGATGGGTTCGCGCATCATCAACCACCGTTCGGAGATCGACGAGGTCCGCTTCTCGCTCCCGAACAAGCACCACTTCCTCGTCGACCTGGAGCCCTTCGGCCTCAAGAACGACAACGAGGTCTACTTCGCCGCGGACCGCCCGTACGGTCTGATCGAGGCGACGGTCCTCCGCGACGGCGCTGACGCCCGTATCCCCGTGGACATGACCAACCTCTGAGCGCGGCGCGCGTGTCCCGGGGCTCCGCAGTGGCCCCGGGGCGCGACACCCCCACAACTTCCTGAATCGGCACCCGGACCAGCACACGGGGCGGCAGTACTGTCAGCTGTCAGGCCCCCGGCTCCGGCACTCAAATCCCCTGGGTTTTGCCGTGCCCGCACCGCCACTGAAAGCACGAGGAAGTCCCATGGCAGCATCGGCAGCCCATGACAGCGCCGTAGAGCGCATCGTCATCGAAAACTGTGCGATCGCGACCGTCGACGCGAACGACACCGAGTACGCCTCGGGTCACATCGTCATCGCCGGCAACAAGATCGAGTCCATCGGCGCGGGCAAAGCCCCCGAGAACCTCGACAACGTCGTCCGCCGCATCGACGGCACCGGGCACCTCGTGACTCCCGGTCTGGTCAACACGCACCACCACTTCTACCAGTGGATCACGCGTGGCCTGGCCACCGACCACAACCTCTTCAACTGGCTCGTCGCGCTGTACCCGACCTGGGCGCGCATCGACGAGCAGATGGCGTACGTGGCGGCCCAGGGCTCGCTGGCCGCGATGGCCCGCGGCGGTGTCACCACCGCGATGGACCACCACTACGTCTACCCCAAGAACTCCGGCGACCTCTCCGGCGCGATCATCCGCGCCGCGTCCGAGATGGGCGTCCGCTTCACCCTCGCCCGCGGCTCCATGGACCGCAGCGAGAAGGACGGCGGCCTGCCGCCGGACCACGCCGTCGAGACCCTTGAGGGCGCCCTGGCCGACACCGAGGCGACCATCAAGAAGTTCCACGACGCCTCCGCCGACTCGATGACGCAGGTCGCGGTCGCCCCGTGCTCCCCCTTCTCGGTCTCCACCGAGCTGCTGAAGCAGGGTGCCGAGCTGGCCCGCCGCCTGGGCGTGCGCATGCACACGCACGGCTCGGAGACGGTCGAGGAGGAGAAGTTCTGCCACGAGCTCTTCGGCATGGGCCCGACCGACTACTTCGAGTCGACCGGCTGGCTCGGCGAGGACGTGTGGATGGCGCACAGCGTCCACATGAACGACTCCGACATCGCCGCGTTCGCCCGGACCAAGACCGGTGTCGCGCACTGCCCGTCCTCCAACGCCCGTCTGGCCGCCGGCATCGCCCGCGTCCCGGACATGCTGGCCGCCGGCGTCCCGGTCGGCCTCGGCGTGGACGGCACCGCCTCCAACGAGTCCGGTGAGCTGCACACCGAGCTGCGCAACGCGCTGCTGATCAACCGTCTGAACCCGGTGCACCGCGAGGCCGCGCTCAACGCCCGCCAGTCGCTGCGCCTCGGCACCTACGGCGGCGCCCAGGTCCTCGGCCGCGCCGACAACATCGGTTCGCTGGAGGTCGGCAAGAACGCCGACCTGGTCCTGTGGAACCTGAACACCTTCCTGCACTCCTCGATCGCAGACCCGGTCACCGCGCTCGTCTTCGGCGCGGCCGCCCCGGTCACCGCCTCGTTCGTCAACGGCAAGCAGATCGTCGAGAACAACCGGCTGCTCTTCGCGGACGAGGACGCCATCGCGGTGTCCACCCGCGAGGAGGCCCAGCGCCTGGCGCGGATCTCCGCGCAGGGCTGATCTCCCCAGCGACCGCTGGGGGGAACCCCAGGAGTCCGGCCGGGGGGGACGGCCCCCGGCCGGCGGCCGCGGACCCGAGCGGGGTCCGCGGCAGCCGTTCCCGGGAAGCGCCCGAGGAGAGATCCGAGGGCGCCCCCGGGAGCGGTCACCGCTCCCACCGGAGCGGTGGTCCCGCGACGACCGCCCCGCGGCGGTGACTCGTGACACCCGCACCGCAGCGACGCACGCCTCGTGCCACTGCCACGGCACCACCAGCCCTGGACGGGCATGGAGCCACCGCGTGGAGCCGATTTTGGGCGAATCGATTCCGCACCCCTTGGGACAAGAAGTAGCAGCACCCACAACTCCATACAGGCTCGACCAGCACGCTTTCGCACCACCTCCATGACACCCACGTCCCTGCCGACGTGTTTAACCGACCGGAGGAAGCCGTGGCCGCAACGCCCAGGTTTCGCAAAGATGCAGTCGCAGTACCGGAGGAGAAGCACCCGGTCGACGAGACCTTGCCTCCGCTGAAGATGTTCACGAGCGGTCTCCAGCACGTGGCCGCCATGTACGCGGGTGTCGTAGCCCCGCCCATGATCGTCGGCCCGGCGGTCGGCCTCTCCGCCACCGAGACCGCCTTCCTGATGGGCGCGTCGCTCTTCACCGCAGGGCTCGCCACCCTCCTCCAGACCCTCGGGTTCTGGAAGATCGGCGCCAAGCTCCCCTTCGTCAACGGCGTCTCCTTCGCAGGTGTGACCCCGATGATCGCCATCGGCAAGGGGGAGGGGGACGACGCCATCCCCGTCATCTTCGGCGCGATCATCGTCGCCGGACTGGTCGGCTTCATGGCCGCCCCCTACTTCGGCAAGCTCGTCCGCTTCTTCCCGCCCGTGGTCACCGGCACCGTCATCACCCTGATCGGCGTCTCGCTGCTCCCGGTGGCCTTCAACTGGTCGCAGGGCGGCAACCGCGCCGCCGCCGACTACGGCTCGATGCAGAACATCGGCATGGCGGCCCTCACCCTGGCGATCGCCTTGGTGATGCGGAAGTTCCTGCGCGGCTTCCTCCAGCAGATATCCATCCTGCTGGGCCTGGTCGCCGGCACGCTGATCGCCCTCCCGCTGGGCATGACCAGCTTCGACGCCGTCAAGAACGCCTCCGTCGTGGGCTTCCCGACCCCCTTCCACTTCGGCGCCCCGCAGTTCCAGGTCGCCGCCATCGTCTCGATGTGCATCGTGATGCTGGTCTGCATGACCGAGTCCACCGCCGACATCCTGGCCCTCGGCAAGATCGTCGGGCGGCCCGCGGACGCGAAGACCATCGAGGGCGGCCTGCGCGCCGACACCCTCGGCAGCGCGCTCAGCCCGCTGTTCAACGGCTTCATGTGCAGCGCCTTCGCCCAGAACATCGGGCTCGTCGCGATGACCAAGGTGCGCAGCCGCTTCGTGGTCGCGGCCGGCGGAGGCATCCTGATCCTGCTCGGCCTGTGTCCGATGGCCGCCTCCGTGATCGGGGTCGTCCCGCTGCCCGTCCTCGGCGGCGCCGGCGTGGTCCTCTTCGGCTCGGTCGCGGCCAGCGGCATCCAGACCCTGGCGGGCGCGGCCATGGAGAAGGGCGAGAACGCCCTGATCGTCGCCGCCTCGGTGGGCATCGGCCTGATCCCGATCGCCGCGCCGGAGTTCTACCACGCCTTCCCGAAGGACCTGCTGGTCGTCCTCGACTCCGGCATCAGCACCGGGTGCGTGGTGGCGATCCTGCTCAACCTGGCCTTCAACCACCTCGGCGCGAAGCGCGACGCGGCCGCGGAGGCCGCGGCGGAACCTGCCTTCGTCCACTGACCCCGGCGACCCGGCCGCCGGGCCGGGACCGGGCGCCGCGCGCGGCGGCGCGTACGTCACCCACTGCGGGTGTGGCGTGCGCGCCGCCGCGCGTCGGCGTGGCTCCCGCGCCCCACCCCGCACGGGCCCTACGCCGGCCCGTGCGGGCGGCCGGTCCCGTACGGCAGGGCCTCGTCCCAGGCCACCGGCGTCGTGTCCGTCCATATGTCCGGCCGGACCGTCCGTACCCGACGGCCCGTCCGGTCCAGCTCCTGCGCCTCCGACTTGCGCACGTGCAGGGCCACCACCGTGTCGGCCACGCGCAGCCCCGGCATCCTCCGCGTCAGGTCGGCGGTGTAGCGGGACAGTTCCTCCACGGTGCGCAGCCGGGCACCGATCATGAAGTTCCAGCGGCCGCTGACGGACATGCAGGTCCGGGTCTCGCGCAGCCCCGAGGCCACCGCCGCGCAGTCGGCCACCTCGTGCTCGGGCACCTCCGCCCACACCGTCGCGGACACCGGCCAGCCGGTCAGCCCCGAGGCCATCGCGCAGCTGTAGCGCAGGCTCTGCCCCGCCTCCAGGCGGCCCAGGCGGCGCCGTACGGTCGACTCGCTCATCCCCGACTCACGGGCCAGCGAGGCCACGCTGCGCCGCGCGTCCGCGGCCAGCGCCAGCACCAGCGGCCGGTCCTCCTCCGGCATCGGGGCGACCGGCGCCGGGGAGGCCGCGGCTCCCGCGCGGCGGCCGCGCCCGGTCAGCAGGCCGGTCTGGGCGGGCGTCAGCTGGTCCAGGCGCCAGCGGTCGGGGGAGGCGTGCACGGCCGTGACCACCGAGGAGCGGGTGGCGACCACCCCCGGCATCCGCTGCACCCGGAAGGAGAGGTACTGGTACAGCATGTGCAGATTCGGCACGGCGACGAAGGCCAGCAGGTCGCGGTCGCCCGTGGTGTGCTCCACGCCCATGGTGTGGGCATCGCCGGTCAGGGCCGCGCCCACCGCAGGAGCGGCGCCCGCCGCGCACGTCACCTCGACCCACGCCATACAGGGCGCCTGCGTGCCCGTACGCAGCCCGATGCCGGAGACCCAGGCGTCGCCGGCGGAGGTGAGCCGCTCCCAGCGGCGGGCGAGGGTCTCGGGACGCGCGCCGAGGACCTGTGCCAGGCGCTCCCAGCTGGCGCGGGGGGCGAGCTGGAGTGCGTGGACGAGCGCCCGGTCGGTGTCGTCGATGGCGGAAATGGCCGAGTTCATACCTTCCCCTGGTGGTTCTCCCGGCCATCGGCCGGCCAACCCTGCTTTCGGCTGATCATCTCTCCTCGTGGGCCCGGCCATGTCACCAGGCGGTCGAGTGGGCCTCGAGGAGAGCAGGAGGAGGACGTGTGGGGGACCCCGGCTCGAACCTGCGCCACGCGGTGCCGGCCGAACTGTCGAGCTTCGTGGGGCGGGAGCGCGAGCTCGCGCGCACCACGGCCCTGCTCGGCACGGAACGCCTGGTCAGCCTGGTCGGGCCAGCGGGAATAGGCAAGACGCGGCTGGCCGTGCGGACCGTCCGCGCCCTCGGCCGCACCGAGGGCGCCGATGTGGTGTGGGCCGACCTCGCGAGCCTGCCCGGACCGCTGCGGGGCACTCTGGCGCAGGAGCTGGAGCGGCGGCTCGAAGGCTGCGGGGCGCTGCTGGTGCTCGACGGCTGCGAGCGGCTCGGGGAGCACGCGGGGGTCCTGGCGGGCCGGCTGCTGGCTCGATTGCCCCGGGTGCGAATTCTGGCCACCTCGCAACGGACTCTCGGGTTCCACGAAGGGGTGGAGGTCGTTGTCCGCCCGCTTCCCCTGCCGCCGGAACCACCAAATCCGGCCAGTCGGCCCGCCGGTGACATCGCCGTCGGTGCCGGTTCCGACGGCGCCGACGGCGGCGGTGAGTGCGTCGATGCCGCCGAGGCCTCCGGCTACGCCTCCGTACGCCTCTACGCGGAGCGGGCGCGCGGCGCCGACCCCTCCTTCGAGCTCACCGACCGCAACGCCGCCGCCGTCGCCGCGCTGTGCCGCGCCCTCGACGGGATCCCCGGCGCGCTGGAGCTGGCCGCCGGGCGCGCCGGCCGCTACAGCCCGGCCGAGGCGCTGCGCAGGCTGACCGCCGACCCGCTCGGCTTCCTGGCCGAGGCAACGGGCCGGATCGGCGGGGCCGACGTCCTGCGCGCGCACCGGCCGTCCTCGCCGGGGGAGCGGCTGCTGTGGACGCGGCTGTCCGTCTTCGCGGGCTCCTTCGACGAGGCCGCCGTCGCGCAGGTCTGCGGCTTCGGCGAACTCGGCCCCGAGGACGCCGCCGAGACCCTGCGGCGGCTCGCCCCCGCGCTGCTCGCGGAGCCCGGGGAACCGGGCCGCTACCGGCTGCCCCTGTCCGTACGGGCCTACGAGGCCCGGCGGCTCGCGCACGCCCCCGGCACCGAAGCGGCGCTGGCCGAGCGCCGCCACCACGAGCGGTGCCGGGTCATCGCCGAACGGGCGGCCTGGCTGTGGCGGTCGGGGGCGCAGCCGCAGGCGCGCGCCCTGGCCCTGCGGGAGCTGCCCGAGCTGCGCCGCGCGATGGACCCGCTGTCCGAGGCCGGCCCGGCGGGGGCGCTGGAGGTCGCCGTGTCCCTCTGGTTCCTCTGGTCGGCCTGCGGGCTGGAGGCGGAGGGGCGCCGGCACCTGGAGCGGGCCCTCGCCCTGCACCCGGAGCCCCGGCCGGCCCGCGCGCTGTGCCTGGCGGCCTGTCTGGCCGCCGCCTTCGGCCGGGCGGGCGCCGCCGATCCGCTGCTGGTGGAGGCCTGGAGCGCGGCCGTGCTGGAGGGGGAGGACGCCGCGCTGGCCTACCTGGCGCACGCCCGGGGCACCGCGGCCCTGTGGCAGGACCGGCCCGGCGCGGCCGCCGACGAGTACCGGGAAGCCCTCGAACAGCTACCGCAGGACCCGGAGTTCGGACCGGGACGGGAGGCACTGCGGGCCGCCCTCGCGATGGCGCTCGCGCACACCGACCCGGCGTCCGTACCCGTCGGGGTCGGCGAACCGGGCACCCCCGCCGACCTGTGGGCCCGGTCCTGGTCCGACTACGCCCACGCGATCGTGCAGCGGCGCAAGGACCGCCCCGCGCTGGCCCGGACCCGGCTGGTGGCCGCCCTGGAGATCCAGCTGGCCCTCGGGGACCGGCTCGGCCAGGCCCTCTCGGCGGAGCTGCTGGCCGAACTGGAGGCCGGTCTCGGCCACTACGAGGAATCCGCGAAGCTGCTCGGCGCGGTCTCCGGCAACCGCCCGGCCGCCGCCTGCACCCCCCGCGCCGAGCGGACCCTGCGGGCCCGCATGACCCCGGAGGACTTCCGGGCGGCGCACGCGGAGGGTTCCCGGAGCACGCTGAGGGACCTGCTGCCGGAACTCTGAGCCGCAGGTCACCGCCTGGGGCGCGAGGTGCCCCCGGGCCCGGAGTTCCGGCGCCGGTCCGGCGTACCGCGTCAAGGACGCGGAAAGACATCGCATGAGCCCACCCCTTCCGACCGGACAGGTGGTACAGCGATGCCCGAGACCCCGCAGCTCTGGATGCGCAGCGAGACCCGGCCCACCGAACGGCGCGCCCCCCTGACCCCCGAGGACGCCGTGCGGCTCGTCCGGCAGGGCGTACGGATCACCGTGGAGGAGTCCGGCCACCGGGTCTTCCCGCTCGACGCCTACGAGGCCGCCGGCTGCCGCACCGCGCCGGCCGGCTCCTGGTCGCGGGCCGCGCCCGGGTCCGCGTACGTCCTCGGCCTGAAGGAGCTCCCGCCGACGCCCGAGCTCCTGCACCACCGGCACGTCTACTTCGGGCACGCCTACAAGGGCCAGGCCCAGGCTCCCGAGCTGCTGCGCCGGTTCGCGGCGGGCGGCGGGACCCTGCTCGACCTGGAGTACCTCGCCGACGCGCAGGGCCGCAGGCTGGCCGCCTTCGGCTACTGGGCCGGGTACGCGGGAGCCGCCCTGGCCGCGCTGCACGCCCGCGGCGCCCTCACGGCACCGCTGGCCCCGCTGCCCCGGCCCGAGCTGGACGCCCGGCTGCGCGCGGCGGCCCCCGACGGGCTGCGGGCGCTGGTCATCGGCGCGGGCGGCCGCAGCGGGCGCGGTGCCTGCGACGCCCTCACCACCGCCGGGATCCCGGTCACCCGCTGGGACCGCACCGCGACCCGCAGCCTGGACCGGGCCGCGCTGCTCGGCCACGACATCCTGGTCAACGCGGTGCTCACCACCCGGCCGGTACCGCCCTTCCTGACCCCGGCCGACCTGGAGGCCGCCCCCCGGCGGCTCTCGGTGATCGCCGACATCACCTGTGACACCGGATCAGAGCTGCACCTGCTCCCCGTGTACGACCGGCTGACCGACTGGACGGCCCCGGCGCGGCGGCTGCCGGGCGGGGGTCCGCCGGTGGACGTGATCGCCATCGACAACCTCCCGTCCCTCCTCCCGGCCGAGGCGGCCCGCGCCTTCTCGGCGGACCTCCTCCCCAAGCTCCTCGCCCTGCACGCGCCCTCCCCGGACCCGGACTGGCTCCGCTGCCGCGCGGCCTTCACCACGGCCCTGGCGGCCCTGACGGGCCCGGACCGCGCCGCCTAGACAGGCTGCGGGAGGTCCGGGTCCGGCTGCCAGAGCATCAGGTTGCTCATCAGCTCCGCCTGCTCGACCGCGTCGTCCAGCGCGTGGTGGGTGTGGCGGCGCCGCGAGCGCAGTTCGCGGGGCATCCGGCCCTTCACGGCCGCGCGCAGCGGGACCCGGGCCTTGGCCGCGTACAGGGTCTTCATGTCCAGGCAGCCGGAGTGGCCGAAGGGGCTGTCGTCGCCGAACTCGATCAGGTACCAGTACAGGAAGGTCCAGTCGAAGGAGGCAGGGTAGCCGCACATCACCGGCTGCGCCCCGGCGGAGACCTCCCGCACCCATGCCCGGAACTCCGCCATCGCCGCGGCCGGGTCGGCGCCCTCGCGGAGCAGGCGTTCGCGGTCCAGGCCGCTGACGGCGAGGGCGGCGTCCACGTACCGGTCGCTGATGGGGCGCAGCTCCCGGTAGAAGGTCTGCCGCTCCGGGTCGGCGGCCGTGTACACGGCCCCGTCCTGGCGGCCGGCGACGGCCGCGCCGAAGCTGATCATCGAATAGGGGCCGGGGATCGGGCCGTCGGCCTCGATGTCGACGGAGACGTAGAGACTGGGACGCGCGGGACGGGCTGCCATGGCCTGATCATGACAGCCCGCCCCGCGGTCCTCCTCCGAATTACGGAGCGGCCGTCAGGAACATGCCGGTGTGGTCGCCCCCGGCGGTGTTCTTGCAGCTGGAGGCCGAGTCCGCGGACTGGGCCACGGCCAGGGCCAGACAGCGGCCGACGGCCAGCTGCCCGAACCAGTTCGGGTGCATGGACTCCTGGATCAGGCCCTGCGACTCGTTGTTGTCGATCCAGCGGGCCCATTCGCTCGTCTTCCCCGAGGCGGGGACGGTGGAGCTGACCTGCTTGCTGGCCTTCGCGCAGACCTCACGGCCCTGGAGCATGTCGCGCAGGTCCAGGAACTGCACGCCCTTGGCCGCCGCGACGCCCTTGATGCGGTTCGCGATCTGCGGCACGAGCGAGTCCCGGGCCCAGTCGGAGTCCCGGTTCCAGAACGGGCAGCCGCCGGTGTTGAGCCGGCTCCAGTCGCTCTGGGTGTACCGGTTCTCCGCGCCCCGCGGGATCGGGGACGGGTAGGACTGGAGCACGATCCGGTACGAGGAGTCCGTGTACCCGGCCTGGCGCATCACGGCCCGGATCTCGTCGACCGACTTGCCGACGTCGGCCATCACGCCGTCGATCTTCTGGTCGACCCCGGCCTGCTGGTCGTCGTAGCAGTACGAGCCCCACAGGACGAAGTCGTACGCGCAGTCCTTGATGATGTCGGCGAAGCCGAGGTCGTTCCCGCCGATGGACAGGGCGATGACCTTCACGTTGCGGCTCGCGGCCACCGCCGCGAGCTGGTCGGCCTGCGGCGCCTCGCCCTTGTAGGCCACGCCCCCGTTGGAGGCGCGGAAGACGTTCTGCGAAACCGCCCCGGAGCAGGCCAGGTTCACCGCCGTCTCGGCGATGGCGCCGGCGCTCAGCACCTCGGCCGAGTCGGAGCGGTGGCACCCGCCCGCGGTGGTGCCGTAGACCTTGGCGGGATCGTAGGAACTGCCACTGACCCACGCCCGGTCGGTGCCGTTCCTGTTCCCGCTGTTGGTCAGGCTGTTGCCCTTCCAGCGTCCGGCCTCGCCGGAGATGTAGCTGTCGCCCATGGACACCACGGCGGTGGGTCCCGTCCCGGGCCCGGCCACGGCCGTCCCGGCCCCGCCGGCGAGCAGCGCGGCCGCGAGCGGCAGTACCATCCCGGCGCCGGCCAGTCGTCGCACACGACGCGGGGCGGCCCGGCCCTTGCCGGCCTTTCGGAATCCGATCACTGCGGAACTCCTGCGGTCGGCCACGCCGAAGTCGCCAACAACTTCGGTGCGTGGCTTGGAAAGTGGGGGTACCGCCGGCGCCGGTGGCATCGGAAAGGTGGCACGCGCCCACTTGTTACCGCTAGGTACAGTCACGTTACGATGCAGTAACGTCCGACCGGTCGGTCGGGTGCAGAGGCCGTTTCGGGCCGGGGCGGCGGGGGGTGAGGGCCGCCGTCCGGATTAGCGGGTGCGCACGCCCCGCTCGCGAAAACGGCTCCGCCCCCGGCGCCTTCGCGGCGGCGGGGGCGGAGCCGTGCTCGACTGCTGTGCGATTCAGCCGAAGAAGGTGGTGCAGGTCGTGAGGGAGGGTCAGCCGACCAGCTGGTCGTACGCGGGGAGGGTGAGGAAGTCCGCGTAGTCGGCGTCCAGGGAGACCTGGAGCAGGAGGTCGTGGGCCTGCTGCCACTTCCCGGCCGCGAAGGCCTCGTCGCCGACCTCGGCGCGGATCGCGTCGAGCTCCTCGGCGGCGATCTTGCGGGTCAGTTCGGCGGTGGCGCGCTCGCCGTTCTCGAACACGACTCCGGCGTTGATCCACTGCCAGATCTGGGAGCGCGAGATCTCGGCGGTGGCGGCGTCCTCCATGAGCCCGAAGATGCCGACGGCGCCGAGGCCGCGCAGCCAGGCCTCGATGTAGCGGGTGCCGACCTGGACCGCGTTGCGCAGGCCCTCGTAGGTGGGCTTGGCGTCCAGCGAGTCGATCGCGATCAGGTCGCCGGGCGCCACGGAGACGTCCTCGCGGAGGCGGTCCTTCTGGTTGGGCTTCTCGCCGAGGACGGCGTCGAAGGACGCCATGGCGATCGGGACCAGGTCGGGGTGGGCGACCCAGGAGCCGTCGAAGCCGTCGTTCGCCTCGCGGTCCTTGTCGGCCTTGACCTTCTCGAAGGCGACCCGGTTGGCCTCGGCGTCCTTGCGGGACGGGATGAAGGCCGCCATGCCGCCGATCGCGTGCGCGCCGCGCTTGTGGCAGGTGCGGACCAGCAGCTCGGTGTAGGCGCGCATGAAGGGGGCCGTCATCGTCACCGCGTTGCGGTCCGGCAGGACGAACTTCTCGCCGCCGTCCCGGAAGTTCTTGACGATGGAGAACAGGTAGTCCCAGCGGCCCGCGTTCAGGCCCGCCGCGTGGTCCTTGAGCTCGAAGAGGATCTCTTCCATCTCGTAGGCCGCGGTGATGGTCTCGATCAGGACGGTCGCGCGGACGGTGCCCTGCGGGATGCCCACGTAGTCCTGGGCGAAGACGAAGATGTCGTTCCAGAGGCGGGCCTCCAGGTGCGACTCCGTCTTCGGGAGGTAGAAGTACGGGCCCTTGCCGAGGTCGATCAGGCGCTGGGCGTTGTGGAAGAAGTAGAGGCCGAAGTCCACGAGGGAGCCGGAGGCCGGGCCGCCCTCGAAGCTGAGGTGGCGCTCCTCCAGGTGCCAGCCGCGCGGGCGCATGACCACGGTCGCGAGCTGGTCGGCGGGCCCCAGGGCGTACGCCTTGCCGGTGCGGGCGTCGGTGAAGTCGATGCGGCGCTCGTAGGCGTCGATGAGGTTGAGCTGGCCGAGGACGACGTTCTCCCAGGTGGGAGCCGAGGCGTCCTCGAAGTCGGCGAGCCAGACCTTGGCGCCCGAGTTGAGGGCGTTGATGGTCATCTTGCGGTCGGTCGGACCGGTGATCTCCACGCGGCGGTCGTTCAGGGCGGCCGGGGCCGGCGCGACCTTCCAGTCGCCCTCGCGGACCTGTGCGGTGTCCGGGAGGAAGTCGAGCGTGGAGGTGCGGGCGATCTCGGCGCGCCGCTCGCCGCGTCGGGCGAGGAGCTCGGCGCGGCGGGGGGCGAACCGCCGGTGGAGCTCGGCCACGAAGGCGAGAGCCGCTTCGGTGAGGACTTCGTCCTGCCGGGGCAGGGGCTCGGCGTCGACGATGGCCAGCGGGGACGGCGCTGGTGCGGACATATCTGTCACTCCTTCAGCGGCGGTGCCTGGCGGCCGCGGGGAATGCTCGCGCGAGACGGCACGCAGTGCCGTCGGGTGTGGAGAGTTCCGGGTAACGGTCGCGGGCGCCGTCTGGGGGTTCAGGGCGCTTCTGACCAGTGGATAGTAATTTCCTCATGGTGGAAGTTCAATGGTTTGTTGATGTCGAGATTCTCTGAGTCGACAGATTCCGCTTGCCGGTGGCCCTCAGTGCCATCGCGGTCACGCCCCGCTCAGTCCAGACGTGCCAGGTCGGGCGGGGTGTCGATGTCGAAGGCGGCCGCGACGTCCCCGCACTCCACCAGCATGACCTCGGCGGCGTGGTTCTTCAGGTGGACGCGCGCACCCTGGTCCCCGGTCGCGGTCGCCGAGATGTCCGCCCAGCGGTCCGCCCCGAACAGCACGGGATGCCCGCGCTCCCCGTCGTACGCCGCCGCCACCAGGCTCGACGGCGACCGGTACGCCTCCCGCACCCGGGCCACCGCCGCCGGGCCGATGCCCGGCTGGTCCACCAGCGACACCAGGGCCGCGCGGGCCCCCGTACCGGCCAGGGAGGCGAGGCCGACCCGCAGCGAGGAGCCCATCCCCTCGGCCCAGTCCGGGTTGTCCACGACCACGCAGCCCGCCAGGTCGGCGCGCTCGCGCACCTCCGCGGCCGAGGCCCCGAGCACCACGTGCACCGGCCCGCAGCCGGCCTCGCGCAGCACGCGCACGGCGTTCTCGACGAGCGGGCGCCCGCGGTAGGTGAGCAGGGCCTTGGGCCGCCCGCCCAGCCGCCGCCCGCCGCCGGCGGCCAGGAGCAGGCCGGCGATGACCGGCGGGGTCTCCCCGGGCGCGGACGTCACAGGGGCAGGGGGCCGGCCGGGGACGGCTTCGCGGGAGTGTTCGACTGCTGACATGTCGGCGATTCTCGCCGCCCCTTCCCCCGAACGGGTGGCAGCCCCGCCAGCAGCCGCCGTACGGAGGCCAGCGCGGCCCCGATCCGCAGCGGCTCGGAGATCCGGTTCTCGGCGGCGGCCGCCAGGGCCCGTTCGTCACGATCGGTGAAGAGGTCGTACGGCATCGTGGAGCACTCCTTGCCAATCGGGGGCCAATACCGCGAGTCTGGACCCGGATTGGCCTGGCTGGCAGAGCCAATCAGGGGAGGTTGGCATGGCAAACGGGCGAGTGGTCCATACGGCGGACAGGACGATCGGCAGCCGTCAGCTCGCGGCACTGCTCCCGCCCGAGGTGCTGGCCCGCCCCGGCTACCGGGCCCTGGCCGACGCGGTCCGCACCCTGGTCCTCGACGGCCGGATCGCCCTGCACGTCCGGCTGCCCGCCGAGCGCGAGCTCGCCGAGGCGGTCGGCGCCAGCCGCGCCACCGTCACCGCCGCCTACGACCTGCTCCGCGAGAGCGGCTACGTACGCAGCCGGCGAGGCTCCGGCACCTGGACCGAGCTCCCCGACGGGCACGGGCCCGTCGGCGCCCACGCGCTGCTCGGCGCCGGCGGCCACAGCGCCGACGGGGAGCCCGGCATCGACCTCGCCATCGCCGCGATGGGAGCCCCGGACGGCAGCCTCGCCGAAGCCCTCGCCCGGGCCGCCCCGAGGCTGCCCGGACTCACCCGCACCCCCGGCTACCACCCCTTCGGGCTGCCCGACCTGCGCGCGGCCGTCGCGGACCGCTTCACCCGGCGAGGACTGCCCACCCGCCCCGAGCAGATCCTGGTCACCGCCGGGGCCCAGCAGGCCTTCGCCCTCGTGGTCAGCCTGCTCTGCCGGCCCGGGGACCGGGTCGTCACCGAGAACCCCACCTATGCCAACGCCCTCGACGCCCTGCGCCACGCCCGCCTGCGCACCGGGTCCATCGCCGTCTCCGACAGCGGCTGGGACATGGAGATCGCCGAGTCCACGCTGCGCCAGACCGTGCCCCGCCTGGCGTACGCGGTCCCGGACTTCCACAACCCGACGGGCGCCCTGATGCCGCAGGAGCAGCGGCTGCGGCTGCTCGCGGCTACCAGGGCCACCGGTACCTGGCTGGTGGTCGACGAGACCATCGCCGACATCGCCCTCGACGTGCCCGCCCCGGCGCCGCTGGCCTCGCTCGCCCCCCGGTCGGGCGCCGACCACGTGATCACCATCGGCTCGCTGAGCAAGACGCACTGGGGCGGCCTGCGGGTGGGCTGGGTCCGGGCCACCGCGAAGCTGATCGCCGAGCTGACCGCCGTACGGGTCTCCGCGGACATGACCGGCTCCGTACTCGACCAGGTGGTGGCGCTCCCGCTGCTGGAGGGCCTGGACCGGACCCTGCCCGACCGGCTGGCGCAGCTGCGCGCCCAGCGGGCGGCCCTGGTGTCCGCGCTCCAGCGGCACACCCCCGAGTGGTCCTGGCAGCTGCCGCCGGGCGGCCTCTCCCTCTGGGTGGACCTCGGCGAGCCGGTCAGCTCGGCCCTCGCGGAACGCGCCGCTGCCGCCGGGGTGCACATCGGGCGCGGGGCCCGCTTCGGGGTCGACCCGGGCACCTTCGAGCACCGCCTGCGGATCCCGTACACCCTGCCGGCCGACCGCCTGGAGGAGGGCGTACGCCGCCTCGCGGCGGCCTTCCACGACGGCGTTCCGCTGGCTCCGGGGGTCGAGCGGCCGTACTGGGTGGCGTGAGCCGCGGCCCTGCCGGGCCCGCCCGGAGTACGCGGCGCCCGCCCGCTACGGCGTCCGGATCAGCCGGCGGGTGGCGGCCGCGGCGACGGCGGAGGTGCGCGAGTCGACGCCGAGCTTGGCGTAGACGTGCACCAGGTGGGACTTGACCGTGGCCTGGCTGAGGAAGAGCCGCTTCGAGATCTGCTGGTTCGACAGCCCGTCCGCGACCAGCTGGAGCACCTCCAGCTCCCGTTTCGTCAGCGCCTCCGCCGGGGTGCGCATCCGGTCCATCAGCCGCAGCGCCACCGCCGGGGCCAGCGCCGACTGGCCGGCCGCCGCCGTGCGGACCGCCGCCGCCAGCTCTTCCGGCGGGGCGTCCTTCAGCAGGTAGCCCGAGGCGCCCGCCTCCACCGCCGCCAGGATGTCGGCGTCCGTGTCGTAGGTGGTCAGCACCAGCACCCGGGGTGCGCCGGGCCGCGCGGCGATCGCCGCCGTGGCCGCCGAGCCGTGCATCCCGGCCCCGAACTGGAGGTCCATCAGGACGACGTCCACCGGCTCGGAGGCGGCCAGTTCCACCGCCCGCTCCGCCGTCGCCGCCTCCGCGACCACCGCGAAGTCCGGCTCGGTGTCCAGCACCGCGCGCAGCCCGGCGCGGACCACGGGGTGGTCGTCGGCGAGCAGGAGCCGGATGGTCATGGTCAGGCCTCCACGGGCAGCGGCAGGGTGACGGCCACGGCGGTGCCCTGGCCCGGGTCGGACTCCACGGTGAACAGCCCGCCCAGCGACCCGGCCCGCGCCCGCATCGCGGGCAGGCCGAAGCCGCCCTCGCCGGAGGCGGCGCCGGCGGGGTCGAAGCCCCGGCCGTCGTCGACCACGTCCAGGGTGACCGAGCCGTCCATGAAGGTCAGGGTGATCTCCGCCCGCCCGGCACCCGCGTGCCGCACCACATTGGCCAGCGCCGACTGGGCGATCCGCAGCAGGGCCACCTCGTACGGGGTGGGCAGCACCCGGGGGGTGCCGCTGACGGAGAAGCGCACGCGCGGGCCCGGGGCCCCCGAGCACAGCCGCTCCAGCGCCGCCGCCAGCGAGCCGTGTTCCAGGTCCGGGGGAGTCAGGGCGCGTACGAAGCGGCGCGCCTCGGCGAGGTTGTCCTGCGCGGCCCCGCGGGCCCGGGCGATGTGTCCGGCGGCCGGCGCGTCCTCGGGCAGCGCCCGCTCGGCCGCCCGCAGCAGCAGCTGGATGGAGGACAGGCCCTGGGCCAGGGTGTCGTGGATCTCCCGCGCGAGCCGCTCCCGCTCCGCGAGGATCCCCGCGCCCCGCTCGGCCGCCGCCAGCTCGGCCCGGGTGGCGATGAGCTCCTCGATCAGCTCGCGGCGGCGTTCGCTCTCGCGGTACAGGGCCTGGTAGCCCAGCACCGTGGCGACGGCCACCGCCCCGCCCAGCAGCGGCCCGAGGAAGGCCCCGGGGTTGACGGAGCCGCCGTGCGCGAGGCCGCTGTGTCCGAAGAAGGCGCCGATGGCCGCGCAGGCGGTGACCGCGACGGCCGCCACGCCCCAGCGCAGCCGCAGCAGGTGCAGCTCCAGGAAGTACAGCGGGAAGGCGATCCACACCCCGTCGGGGGAGACGGCCAGCAGGGCGGCCCACACCGCGCCCACCCCGGCCAGCCACACTCCGGCGGCCCGTGCCGAGCGGTGCACGGCGGGGGCCCGTACGCCCGCCGCGTAGACGGCGGCCAGCAGGACGCAGAGGCCGGTCACCCACCCGGCGCGCGGCGCGGAGTCGGCGACGGCCCGCGCACAGGCCAGCGCGAGCAGCCCGAGGAACAGCGCGTGCAGGCACAGCCGCAGCACGCGGGTGACGGGGGTCAGAGGGCGGGAGGGCAGTGCGGAAGACATCGTCCGACCAGCGTAAGCGGGCGGTCCGGGCCCCCGGTCAACCGAAAGTTTGATGTCCGGATGCCACCTTCGACAGCAGGATGCCTACCGTGGCGCGATGCCCCGGGCCCGCGTGCGACACCAAGGTGGGGGACATGTTCGTCGCATGGAGAGATCTACGGTTCGCCAAGGGCCGTTTCGCCCTCATGGGCTCGGTCGTACTGCTGATCACGCTGCTGGTCGGCCTGCTGTCGGGGCTCACCTCCGGGCTGGCCCGGGAGAACATCTCGGCCGTCACCGGGCTGCCCGCCTCGCACCTGGCCTTCGCGGCGCCCGCCGGGGACCAGAAGGTCTCCTTCACCCAGTCCCAGCTGCCCGAGGGCGCCTGGAAGGCCTGGCGGGGGCAGCCCGGGGTCAAGGCCGCCCAGCCGCTCGGCATCCGCACCACCAACGCCGTCGCGGGTGAGCGCACCGCCGCCGTCTCCGTCTTCGGCGTCGAGCCGGCCGGCCGGCTCGCACCCGCCGGGGCGGGGCTCGGCCAGGGCCGGGCGGTCCTCACCGAGAAGGCGGCCAAGGAGCTCGGCGGGCTCACCGCCGGGAGCCGGGTCAGGATCGGGACGCTGGAGCTGACCGTCGCCGCCGTCTCGGGCACGGCCGCCTACAGCCACACCCCGGTCGTCTGGGCGGACCTGAACGACTGGCAGCGCGTCGGCAACCCCGGCACCTCCCCGGACACCGTCGCCACCGTCATCGCCCTCGACGGCTCCGGGGACACCGACTGGGCGGCCGGCGACGAGGCGGCGGGCACGAAGACCCGGACGGTCGAGGAGGCCCTGGGCGCCATAGGGTCCTACCAGGCCGAGAACGGCTCGCTCCAGCTGATGCGCGGCTTCCTCTTCGCCATCTCCGCCCTGGTCATAGGGGCCTTCTTCACCGTCTGGACGATCCAGCGCAGCGGTGACATCGCGGTGCTGAAGGCGCTGGGCGCCTCCACCCCGTACCTGCTCAAGGACGCCCTCGGCCAGGCCGTGGTCATGCTGGGGATCGGCACCGGGGCCGGTACCGCGCTCGCGGCCGGCATCGGCGCCCTGATCAGCGGCGGCGACGTGCCCTTCGTCCTGGACGCCGCCACCGTGCTGGCCCCCGCCGCGATCATGATCGTGCTCGGCGCGCTGGGCGCGGCCCTGTCCATCCGGCGGATCACCGCCGTCGACCCGCTGACCGCCCTGGGGAGCGCCCGATGACCCTGCTCGTTGACGACGTCACGCTCACCTACCCCGACGGGGACGGCCGCCTCACCGCGCTCGACGCGGTGTCCCTGGAGGTGCCCGCGGGCTCCCTGACCGCGATCGTGGGGCCCTCCGGCTCCGGGAAGTCCAGCCTGCTGGCCGTGGCGGCCACCCTGGTCACCCCGGACTCAGGCCGGGTCGTGGTCGCGGGCCGGGACACCAGCCGGCTCGGGCCCGCCGAGAAGTCGGCGCTGCGCCGGGAGCGGATCGGCATCGTCTTCCAGCAGCCGAACCTGCTGGCCTCGCTGACCGCCGTCGAGCAGCTCCAGGTGATGGCCCACGTCTCGGGCCGACCCTCCCGGCAGCTGCGCCGCCGCGCCCTGGAGCTGCTGGACGCGGTGGGCCTGGCCGACAAGGCCGACAGGCGCCCGCACCAGCTGTCCGGCGGCCAGCGCCAGCGCGTGAACATCGCCCGGGCGCTGATGAACGAGCCGGCCGTGTTGCTGGTGGACGAGCCGACCAGCGCCCTCGACCACGAGCGCGGCGCGGCGGTCCTCGACCTGCTGGTCGCCCTCACCCGCGAGCGCTCCACCGCCACGGTGCTGGTCACGCACGACCGCGCCCACCTGGACCGGATGGACCGTACGGCGGTCATGGCCGACGGCCGCCTCACCCCCGGTACGCCGGCCGCCCCCGCCGAACCGCCGTCCGCGTCCGTCCCGGCGGCCTGAGCACGCGTACGAGTCCGCGTACGCGGGCACCCGGGCCCGCACACGCGAGAGCCCCGGCACCCCCACAGGGGGAGGGTGCCGGGGCTCTCGTCGTGCCTGCGGGGCCTACGCCGGGGTCTGGCTCTGCAGGGCCACCGACAGCTCGGCGGCGACACCCTGGAGGATCGGCACGAAGGACTCGGCCACCGCCTGCGTCACCCGGCCCGCCGGACCGGAGATGGAGATCGCGGCGGCGGTCGGCGAGTCGGGCACCGACACGGCCAGGCAGCGGACTCCTATTTCCTGCTCGTTGTCGTCGACCGCGTAGCCCACCCTGCGGACCTGCTCCAGGGCCTCCAGGAAGCCCTCGGGGGTGGTGATGGTCTTCTCGGTCGCGGCGGGCATCCCCGTGCGCGCCAGCAGGGCGCGGACCTCGTCGGCCGGGGTGTGCGCGAGCAGCGCCTTGCCCACGCCGGTGGAGTGCGGCAGGACGCGGCGGCCGACCTCGGTGAACATGCGCATGGAGTGCTTGGACGGCACCTGGGCGACGTAGACGATCTCGTCGCCGTCGAGCAGGGCCATGTTCGCGGTCTCCCCGGTCTCCTCGACCAGACGGGCGAGGTAGGGGCGGGCCCAGGTGCCGAGCAGCCGCGACGCGGACTCGCCGAGGCGGATGAGGCGGGGGCCGAGGGAGTACCGTCGGTTGGGCTGCTGCCGGACGTACCCGCAGGCGACGAGGGTGCGCATCAGGCGGTGGATGGTCGGCAGCGGCAGGCCGCTGGCGGCCGAGAGCTCGCTGAGGCCGACCTCGCCACCGGCATCGGCCATGCGTTCGAGCAGATCGAAGGCGCGCTCAAGGGACTGGACGCCACCGCCGCCGGCGGTGGGCTTGGCGGAAGCGTCGGTGGTGCTGGCGCTGGACGTCGGCACGGCGCGGTCCTTTCGGTGCTGGCAGGCAAGGGAGCAGCCTACCGGTCGGTCGACGTCGGCCCTAGAGCCGGGCCCTCGCCGTCATCGCCGGTCAGAGGTGGTTTGTCCTGGTGGTGGACGTCCTCGGGAAGTTACCCGCCCGAACCCCGGTGGTGGTAGCTACATTCTGGATAGTGAAATCTTAATTCCATCCTGTGGAAACATCCAATTGGGGCGCGAGCGTGTCAGCGGTCCGTCCGGGCGCTCTTGACTGGCCCCGGATCGGGGTGAAGACTCCGTCAACAGAACGTTGAATTTCGCTCTGTGGAAGTAGATGGGGAGGTTCCGGTGGCCGAAGCGGCAGTGGAACTGGTACTGCGCTCGACGCGCGTCATCACCCCCGAGGGGACGCGCGCCGCCTCGGTGGCCGTCGCCGGCGGGAAGATCGCGGCCGTGCTTGCGTACGACGCCGAGGTACCGGCCGGAGCCCGGCTGGAGGACTTCGGCGACGACGTCCTGCTCCCTGGTCTGGTGGACACCCACGTCCACGTGAACGACCCGGGCCGCACCGAGTGGGAGGGCTTCTGGACGGCCACCCGCGCCGCCGCGGCCGGGGGCATCACCACCATCGTCGACATGCCGCTCAACTCGCTGCCGCCGACCACCACGGTCGGCAACCTCCGCGTCAAGCAGGAGGTCGCCCGGACCAAGGCGCACGTGGACGTCGGCTTCTGGGGCGGCGCCCTGCCGGACAACGTCAAGGACCTGCGTCCGCTGCACGACGCCGGCGTCTACGGCTTCAAGTGCTTCCTGTCGCCCTCGGGCGTGGACGAGTTCCCGCTGCTCGACCAGGAGCAGCTGGCCACCTCGCTCGCCGAGATCACCGGCTTCGGCGGCCTGCTGATCGTGCACGCCGAGGACCCGCACCACCTGGAGTCCGCCCCGCAGAACCCGGGCCCCAAGTACGCCGACTTCCTGGCCTCCCGCCCCCAGGACGCCGAGAACACCGCGATCCAGAACCTCATCGCCCAGGCGAAGCGGCTGAACGCCCGCGTGCACGTCCTGCACCTGTCCTCCGCCTCCGCGCTGCCGCTGATCGCCGCGGCCAAGGCCGAGGGCGTGCAGATCACGGTCGAGTCCTGCCCGCACTTCCTCACCCTCACCGCCGAGGAAGTCCCGGACGGCGCCACCGAGTTCAAGTGCTGCCCGCCCATCCGCGAGGCCGCCAACCAGGACGTCCTGTGGGACGCGCTCGCCGACGGCACCATCGACTGCATCGTCTCCGACCACTCGCCCTCCACCGCGGACCTGAAGACCGGCGACTTCGCCACCGCGTGGGGCGGCATCTCCTCCCTCCAGCTGGGCCTCCCCGCCATCTGGACCGAGGCCCGCAAGCGCGGCCGCACCCTCGAAGAGGTCGCGCGCTGGATGTCCACCGCCCCGGCCGCGCTGGCGGGCCTGGCGGCCAAGGGTGCCATCGAGGCCGGCCGTGACGCCGACTTCGCCGTCCTGGCCCCCGAAGAGACCTTCACCGTGGACCCGGCCGAGCTGCACCACCGCAACCAGGTCACGGCGTACGCGGGCAAGACCCTGCACGGCGTCGTGAAGTCCACCTGGCTGCGCGGCACGCAGATCGCCGACCACGGGACCCCGACCGAGCCCACGGGCCTCCTCCTTGAAAGGCAGAACTGACAGTGGCACAGCGTTCGACTGGATCGGCTTCCTTCACCGGTAACGCGAACCCGTACGGGGGCGGCGACCCGTACGCGGACTACCGCACCGCGGAGTTCCCCTTCACCCAGTACGCGAACCTCGCCGCCCGCGAGCTGGGCGCCGGTGTCATCGCCGCCAACGACGAGTTCTTCGCCGAGCGCGAGAACCTGCTGATCGCCGAGGCCGGCCACTTCGACCCCGAGCACTTCGGGCACAAGGGCAAGGTCATGGACGGCTGGGAGACCCGCCGCCGCCGCGGCGTGTCCGCCGAACAGCCCTGGCCGACCGCCGAGGACCACGACTACGCCCTGATCCGCCTCGGCGCCCCCGGCGTCATCCGCGGCATCGTCGTCGACACCGCCCACTTCCGCGGCAACATGCCGCAGGCCGTGTCGATCCAGGGCACGTCCGTCGAGGGCTCCCCGACCGAGGCCGAGCTGCTCTCCGACGACGTCAAGTGGACGACCCTCGTCGAGCGCACCCCGGTCGGCGGCCACGCGGCCAACGGCTTCGAGGTCAACGTCGAGCAGCGCTTCACGCACCTGCGCCTGAACCAGCACCCGGACGGCGGCATCGCCCGCCTGCGCGTCTACGGCGAGGTCCGCCCCGACCCGAAGTGGCTCGCCGTGCTGGGCACCTTCGACGTCGTCGCCCTGGAGAACGGCGGCTCGGTCGAGGACGCGTCCAACCGCTTCTACTCCCCGCCGACCAACACCATCAACCCGGGCCGCTCCCGCAAGATGGACGACGGCTGGGAGACCGCCCGCCGCCGCGACAACGGCAACGACTGGATCCGCTACCAGCTCGTCGCCGAGTCCGAGATCCGCGCCGTGGAGATCGACACCGCCTACCTCAAGGGCAACTCGGCCGGCTGGGCCTCGCTGTCCATCAAGACGGGCGAGGAGGGCGAGTGGACGGAGTTCCTGCCCCGCACCCGCCTGCAGCCCGACACCAACCACCGCTTCGTGCTGGACGCCCCGGCGGTCGGCACCCACGTGCGGATCGACATCTTCCCGGACGGCGGCTTCTCCCGCCTGCGCCTGTTCGGTTCGCTGACGGAGGGCGGCGCGGCCGCGCACGCCGCCCGTCACCAGGAGCTGGGCGGCTGATCCGCTCCGCCTCGTGACCCGCCCCGGGGGCCGACACCCCCGGGGCCCGGGCACGGCCCTGTGGGGCGCACCGCACGCGGTGCGCCCCACAGGCGTTCCCTCACGCGGCGTGGCCGCCGTCCACCGAGAACTCCGCCCCGGTGACGTACGCGGAGTCCGGCCCGGCGAGGAAGGACACCATGGCGGCCGCCTCCCCGGGGGTGCCGTCGCGCCCTAAGGCGTGTCTGATAATTGATCTTGTGGCAGGTCGAGGTGAGTTGACGGACGCGGCGTGGGAGCGAATAGAGCCCTTGTTGCCGCAGGTGGAC
>NZ_JBVJWV010000053.1:8055-31623 GCF_055602105.1 Streptomyces sp. NPDC037421 | reverse complement strand
GTGCGGTGCATCGCAAGGCGGAGGAGCGCAGCTCGTACTCGGCCGTACTCGCGCGCTCCGACAACGCGGCGAGGTGCCGTGCCGGACGTGGCGGGCCCGCGAAGATCGCCCGGACAGGGCCTAGGCGGGGGCTCAGACCGCGGCCGCCGCCAGGGCCGCCCGGCCCGCGACGACCACGCGGGTGTGCTCGGCGACGCGCCGGCCCAGGTGCTCGGCGGTGGCGATGTCGGCCTTGTGGACGCCCTCCGGACCCTCGTCGGAGTTGGTCTGGGCCGCCGCGCCGGAGGAGAAGCCGAGGCGGTTGAGGTCGGACTCGGTGCCGGCGGTGGAGTTCCAGCCCGGCTTCAGCCCCAGGTTGACCCAGCTCATGCCGTGCTGCGAGGCCAGCATCTGGAAGTACTGCAGGGTGTTCAGCTTGTCCCCGGCCTTGGAGGCGGAGTTGGTGAAGCCCGCCGCGACCTTGTCCTGCCAGGCGTCGCCGAACCAGCGCTTCGAGGTGGCCTCGGCGAAGACGTGGAAGGCGCCCGACGCGGTGCCCATGTAGGTCGGCGAGCCGAAGATGATCGCGTCCGACTCGTCCAGCAGCGCCCACTCGGCGTCGGTGATCTCGTCGACCTTGATCAGGTGGACCGTCGCGCCCGTGTCGGCGGCGCCGGCCCGTACGGCCTCGGCGACGACGGCGGTGTGCCCGTAGCCGGAGTGGTAGGCGACGGAGACGACGGGGGTGGGGGTGTTCGCGGACATGGCTGTTCTCCTCAAGAGCGTGGGGCGCCGCAGTGCGACCGGGGCGCAGTGCTGCGCTGGAACAAGAGAAGCACTAACTTTTGGAAAGCGCAAGCAGACAGTTAGCGCTGCCCGGGAGTACGCTTGCTCCATGGAGAACCCTGCCTGTACCGAAGCCATCCCGGCCGACCTGCCGTTCGACGTCTTCGCACGCGCCTGCCCCTCGCGGGAAACCCTGGAGCACGTCACCGGCCGCTGGGGCAGCCTCACCGTGGGCGCGCTGCGCGAGGGCCCCTGCCGGTTCAACGAGCTGCGCCGCCGTGTCGACGGCGTGAGCGAGAAGATGCTCTCCCAGACGCTGCACGCCCTGGAGCGCGACGGCATAGTCCTGCGCGAGGCGCAGCCGACCAACCCGCCGCGCGTCGACTACGAGCTGACCCCCCTGGGGCGCGAGGTCGCCGAGCGCCTGCTCGCCCTGATCCACCTGCTGGAGGGCAGCATGGACGAGGTGCTCGTCTCCCGCGAGACCTACGACGCGGCGCGCGGCGGCCGCTGACAGCGCGGGCAGAAGTAGCTGGACCGGTTCATCCACGCCCGGCGCCGTATCGGGGTGCCGCAGCGGCGGCAGGGCTCGCCCTCGCGCCCGTAGGCGTCGAGCGACCGGTCGAAGTAGCCGGACTCGCCGTTCACGTTGACGTACAGGCTGTCGAAGCTGGTCCCGCCGACGGCGAGCGCCGCGTCCATGACCTCCCGCACATGGGTGAGGAGTTCCGCGCTCCGGGGGCGGGTGAGGGTCGCGGTGGGGCGCTCGTAGTGCAGCTTCGCGCGCCACAGGGCCTCGTCGGCGTAGATGTTGCCGACCCCGCTGATCAGCGACTGGTCCAGCAGCGCCCGCTTGACGGTGGTGCGCTTGGCGCGCAGCGCCCGGTGGTAGGCCCCTTCGTCGAAGAGGGGGTCCAGCGGGTCGCGGGCGATGTGCGCGATCACGTCCGGCAGCCCCTCGTCGCTGCCGGGGACGGTCTCGTGCAGCGAGAGCCCACCGAAGGTGCGCTGGTCGACGAAGCGCAGCTCGGTGCCCGTGTCGTCGGCGAAGCGCAGCCGGATCCGCAGGTGCTTCTCGTCGGGGGCACCGGTCGGCTGCACCAGCAGCTGCCCGCTCATCCCGAGGTGGCCGAGGACGGACAGGTCCCGCCCCTCCAGGGGCAGCCACAGGTACTTCCCGCGCCGCCGGGGCACCCCGATGGTCTGGCCCGCCAGGCGCGCCGCGAAGTCGGGACCGCCCGCCAGGTGCCTGCGTACGGCCCGGGGGTGGAGCACCTCCACCGCCTCGACGGTCCGGCCGGCCACCCAGCGCTCCAGGCCGCGCCGTACCACTTCCACTTCGGGCAGCTCGGGCATGGTGTTCCTCCTGGCAGGGGGCGCGGCGTCGAACAGGAAACCCCGCCGCACCGGGGTGCGACGGGGTCACTGTAGAAGAAAGCGGTCAGGCGTCCGGCGCCGGGTCGGCGGGCGCCGACGCCCCGTCGACCTGTGCCGGCGCGGCGGCGGCAGCGGCTTCCGCCGCCTTCCGCTCGTCCGCGGCGGCGCGGATGCCGCGCCAGGCGGACTCCGCGGCCTGCTGCTCCGCTTCCTTCTTGCTGCGGCCGGTACCGGTGCCGTACGAGACACCACCGACGCGGGCGGCAGCTGTGAAGGTCTTCTCGTGGTCCGGTCCCGTCTCGGTGACCAGGTATTCCGGTACGCCGAGACCCTCGGCTGCCGTGAGCTCCTGGAGACTGGTCTTCCAGTCCAGGCCGGCACCGAGGTTGGAGGACTTCTCGATGAGCGGGTCGAAGAGCCGGTGGACCAGCTCCGAGGCCGCGTCGAGGCCCTTGTCGAGATAGACCGCGCCGATCACCGCTTCAAGGGTGTCGGCAAGGATGGAGGCCTTGTCCCGGCCGCCCGTGCCCTCTTCGCCCCGGCCGAGCCGGATGAAGGAGCCGAGTTCGAGGCCGCGCCCGACCTCCGCCAGCGCACGAGAGTTGACCACCGCGGCCCGCAGTTTGGCCAGCTGGCCTTCCGGCAGGTCGGGGTGGGTCGTGTACAGCGTGTCCGTGACCACCAGGCCGAGCACGGAGTCCCCGAGGAACTCCAGGCGTTCGTTGGTGGGCAGACCGCCGTTCTCGTACGCGTACGAACGGTGGGTCAGCGCACGCACCAGAAGGGCGGACTCGAGTTGATACCCGAGCCGCCCTTCCAGAAGCGTGTGGGACGAGGCCGCGTTGTTACTGTCTGCCTGCTTCTCAGCGTTGGACAGCTCAGACATTGCGCCTCTCACCAGCCGCTCAGACCTCGAGGACCTGGCGCTTGTTGTAGGTGCCGCAGCTCGGGCACGCGATGTGCTGGAGCTTCGGCTCCTGGCAACGCTCACACGAAACCAGGGTGGGGACCGCAGCCTTCCACTGCGACCGGCGGTGGCGCGTGTTGCTGCGCGACATCTTCCGCTTCGGAACAGCCACGGCTACTTCTCCTGCTTCTCGGCGGCGCTCTGAACTCCGTCAGACGCAGTGCCGCTCATGTTGTCCTTCTCATCGCCCTGATCGGTGACGAGTCCCTGCAAAGCCGCCCAACGGATGTCGACGGCGTCGTGGTGGTGCTCCGGGTCGTCGTTCAGGCTGAGCCCGCAATCGGGGCACAGTCCGAGACAGTCCTCCCGGCACACCGGCTGCATGGGCAGTGCGAGCACCACCACATCGCGCAGCACGGGTTCGAGGTCGAACAAACCGTCCTCGAGGAAGAGCATGTCCTCGTCGTCCTCGGCGTCGTCGGCCGGCTCCGCCTTGGGGCGGCCCCGGTCGTCGGCGTCAGGGTACGAGAACATCTCCTGGAAGTCCGCCTTGAGCTCGCGCTCGACGGTCTCCAGACACCTTACGCACTCCCCCGTCGCCGATGCACGGACGGTGCCTGTGACAAGCACCCCTTCCATGACCGACTCGAGGCGGAGGTTGAGCTTCAGCGGGGCGCCCTCCGGCACTCCGATGACGTCGACGAGACCGAAGTCCGCCGGCGCCGCGATCTCGCGGGACAGCCGCAACATGGCACCAGGACGCCGGCCCAGCTCGTGCGTATCGAACACGAGGGGGTTGCGGTGGTCGAGGCGGGTGTTCAGGGCTGTTCCTGCTTTCACAGATCGCTGAAGATCAAAGATTCCGCCGCTCACGGGCAGCATGGATCGCGACGCATACGCGCGACCGAAGAGCCAGGATACCCGGCGCTTCGCCCTGAGCCCAATCCGGGCTCAGTGCCCCTGTCCGTACTGGCGCAGCTGGTCCAGGTTGATCATGCTCGTGTCGAAGAGGCTGGTCTCGTCGAGCGCCGGCTGCTGGGGGTGCTGCGGCTGCTGGGGCTGCTGGGGCTGCTGGTAGTAGGCGTACGGGTCGGGCTGCTGCTGGTAGCCGCCGTACGGGTCCGGCTGCTGCGGGTAGCCCGAGTAGGGGTCCTGGTACGCGTAGCCGTCCTGCTGGGGGTGCGGGGCCGGCTGCGCGGGGTACGCGGCGGCGTAGGTGTCGTACACGGGCTCCGGCTGGGCTGGCACCGGCAGCGGCCCGGGGCCCGGGTCCGCCAGGCCGGCCAGGAACTCCGCGTCGCTCGACGGGCGGGCCCCCTGGGCCCCGGCGGCGTCCTGGGCGGCCATGTGCGCGCCGAGGTCGTCCGTGGGCACCCGGCCCAGGAGCTTCTGGCGGCCCCGGCCGACGGCCTCCAGGGTCTTGGAGAGCACCGCTTCGAAGGTGGCGAGCTTCTGGTCGACGTACGCGTCCGCCTGCTCGCGCCGGGTCTCCGGGTCGGTGCTGGGCTCGGGGGCGCCGCTGTCGTCGTAGCCCCGCTCGTCCGTGCCGGGTCCGCGGCCGAGCAGCTTCTCGCGGCCGCGGTCCACCGAGCCGATGGTCTTGCTGAGCACGACCTCGAAGTTGGCGAGCTTGCTGTCGACGTAGTCGTCGGCCTCGGCCCGGATCTCGGCGGCCTCCCGGCGGGCCTCGGCCAGGATCCGGTCCGCCTCGCCCTGCGAGCGGCGGGCGATCTCGGTGTCGGAGATCAGCGAGCCCCGCTGGGCGTGGGCGGACGCGATGATGCGCTCCGCCTCCCGGCGGGCCTCCTCGACCATCTGCTCGCGCCCGCCGATCAGTTCCCGGGCCTGGGCGAGCGAGCCGGGCAGGGCCTTGCGTACGTCTTCGAGCCGCGCGAGGAGTTCCGCGCGGTTGATCACGCAGGAGGCCGACATCGGCATGGTGCGGGCGCCGCCCACGGCCGCGACGATCTCGTCCAGCTTCTTCTGTACGTCCATGGGGGCCGCGCTCTCTCTGCCTCGGACTGACGAGACGACTGTAGGGCCCCCGGACGGACGTGTGGGACGGGCCGGTGAAGCTCAGCCCGTCCGCCGCCGGGTCACTTCGCGCGCAGCCGTTCGACCAGTGCCGCGTGGACGTGCGCGGGCAGCAGGTGGGCGACGTCGCCGCCCCAGGTGGCGACCTCCTTGACCAGGGAGGACGACAGGAAGCTGTAGGTGGGGATGGTCGGTACGAACAGCGTTTCGACGCCCGAGAGGCCCATGTTCATCTGGGCCATCTGGAGCTCGTAGTCGAAGTCGCTGACCGCGCGCAGGCCCTTGACGATGGCCGGGATGTCCCGCTGCTTGCAGAAGTCGACGAGCAGTCCGTGGAAGGACTCGACCTGGACGTTGCCGTAGTCCGCCGTCGCCTCGCGGATCAGCTCGATCCGCTCCTCGACGGTGAACAGGCCCTTCTTCGACGGGTTGATCATCACGGCGACATGCACGACGTCGTAGAGCCTGGAGGCGCGTCCGATGACGTCGAGGTGTCCGTTGTGGATGGGATCGAAGGACCCCGGACAGACGGCGCGGCGCAACTGAGCTCCCTCGTTCATGAGTCTTCGCTGGTGAAGGCGGCGCGACCGTACCAAAGGGTGCCTTCGCCGTACTTGCGCGAACGCAGCGGCTCGAACCCCTCCGGCCACGGGAACGGACCGCTCCTCGTGCTGCGCTCCACGGTGACGAGCGCGTCGTCGGTGAGCCAGCCATTGGCGCGGAGTGTGAGGAGGATCTCGCCAAGATCGGCGTGCTCCACGGCGTACGGCGGGTCCAGGAAGACGATGTCGTACGGGTCGCCGGACGCCGCGGCGGCCACGATCTGCTCGGCCTTGCCGGCCCGGAATTCGGCGCCGGGCAGGCCCAGGGCCTTGATGTTGTCCCGGATGGCCTTGGCGGCCTTGGCGTCGGCCTCGACCAGCAGGGTGTGGGCGGCGCCCCGGGAGAGGGCCTCCAGCCCGACGGCGCCGGAGCCGCCGTAGAGGTCGAGCACGCGGGAGCCGTCGACGCCGTGCAGGGACTCCCAGGTGGAGAAGAGCCCTTCGCGCATCCGGTCGGAGGTCGGGCGGGTGCCGGTGCCGGGCGGCACGGCCAGCCGACGCCCGCCGGCGGTGCCGGCGATCACGCGGGTCATCTGGGGTCCTTCTCTGGGGAGGTCGGGGGAGGCCCCTGGCCTCCGTTCTGGGCTCCAACGATAGGTCGTGCGCCTCAGCCCTTCTCCAGGTACTGCTCCCGCTCGGCGTCCAGCAGGGCGTCCAGCGCGGTACGCAGCCCCGGCAGGTGCTCCAGCTCGGGGTCGGCGGCGACGACGCGGGCGGCCTCCTCCCGGGCCTGGGCGATGACCTCCTCGTCCTCGATGACGGCGAGCATGCGCAGCGAGGAGCGGACGCCGGACTGGGCCTGGCCGAGGACGTCGCCCTCGCGGCGCTGTTCCAGGTCGATCCGGGACAGTTCGAAGCCGTCGAGGGTGGCGGCGACGGCGCCGAGCCGGGCTCGGGCGGGGCTGGCCTCGTGCATCTCGCTGACCAGCAGGCACAGGCCCGGGGCGGAGCCGCGGCCGACGCGGCCGCGCAGCTGGTGGAGCTGGGAGACGCCGAAGCGGTCCGCGTCCATGATCACCATGACGGTGGAGTTGGGGACGTTGACGCCGACCTCGATGACGGTGGTGGCGACCAGCACCTTGACCTCGCCGGCGGCGAAGCGGCGCATGACGTCGTCCTTGTCGGCGGGGTCCATCCGCCCGTGCAGGACCTCGACGGACAGTCCGGCGAGGGGCCCCCGGGTGAGCTGTTCGGCGATCTCCAGCACGGCCAGCGGCGGCCGCTTCTCGGCCTCGTCCTCGGCGGAGGCCTTCTTCTTGTTCTTCGGGTCGTCCTCGCCGTCGCCGATCCGGGGGCAGACCACGTACGCCTGGTGGCCGTTCTCCACCTCCTCGCGGACCCGCTCCCAGGCCCGGCTGAGGAAGTGCGGCTTGTCCTTGGCGGGCACCACGTGGGTGGCGATCGGGGAGCGGCCGGCGGGCAGCTGGTCGAGGACGGAGGTCTCCAGGTCGCCGAAGACGGTCATGGCGACGGTGCGCGGGATCGGGGTGGCGGTCATGACCAGCAGGTGCGGGGGCTGCTTCCCCTTGGAGCGCAGGGCGTCGCGCTGTTCGACGCCGAAGCGGTGCTGTTCGTCCACGACGACCAGGCCGAGGTCGTGGAACTGCACCTTGTCCTCGATCAGGGCGTGGGTGCCGATGACGATTCCGGCCTCGCCGGTGACCAGGTCGAGCAGGGCCTGGCGGCGGGCGGCCGTGCCCATGGAGCCGGTGAGCAGGACCACCTTGGTGCCCCGGTCGGAGCCGCCGAGCATGCCTCGCTCGGCGAGTTCGCCCATCATCTCGGTGATCGACCGGTGGTGCTGCTGGGCGAGGACCTCGGTGGGCGCGAGCATGGCGGCCTGCCCCCCGGAGTCGACGACGGCCAGCATCGCGCGCAGGGCCACCATGGTCTTCCCGCTTCCGACCTCGCCCTGGAGGAGGCGGTGCATGGGGTGGCTGGTGGCGAGGTCGTCGAAGATCTCCTTGGAGACGGTCTGCTGGCCTTCGGTAAGGGTGAAGGGCAGCTTGGCGTCGAAGGAGTCGAGGAGGCCGCCGGGGGCGGCGCGGCGGGCGACGGCCGGGAGCTGGGAGTCGGCGTGCCGGCGGCGGGCCAGGGCGACCTGGAGGACGAAGGCCTCGTCCCACTTCAGGCGCTGGCGGGCGTCCTCGATGTCGGCCTTGGTGGCGGGACGGTGGATCTTGAGGAGGGCCTCGGTGAGCGGGACGAGTCCGCGGCCCTCGCGCAGGGCGGGCGGGAGCGGGTCCACGGCCTCCTGGGCGCGGGGCAGTACCGCGTCCACGCACTTGGCGATCTTCCAGGACTCCAGCTTGGCGCAGGCCGGGTAGATCGGGATCAGCTGGTTGGCGAAGGCGGTGGCGGCGTCCCGGTCGGAGGCGTCGGCGCCGAGGGGCTCGTACGCCGGGTGCGCGAGCTGGAGCTTGTGGTTGAAGCGGGAGACCTTCCCGGCGAACATGGCGCGGCTGCCGGGCAGCAGCTCCTTGTGCGGCTTGTGGACGCCCGCGCCGAAGAAGACCAGCTGGAGGCGGCCGCTGCCGTCGGTGATGGTGACTTCGAGGCGCTTCCCGCCGCCGCGGCTGCCCTGGTACGTCAGCAGGCGTGCGTCGGCGACCTGGGCGACGACGGTGACGTGCTCGTCGATCTGGTCGGCGAGGTCCGCCAGCGAGGTCAGCTCGCCGCGCTCGGCGTACCGCCGGGGGTAGTGGTGGAGCAGGTCCAGGGCCGTGTGCAGGCCGAGCTGCTCGGCCAGCACCTTGGCGGTGGCGGGGCCGAGGGTCTTCTTGAGGTCTTCGTCGAGCGCGGGCACGTGTTCCATTGCACACCATCGCGCTGACAAGCCGGCTATTCGACTCCGATGAGCAGGGGCGCCGACCACCGGCCGCCGCTGTAGGTGACGGTGTCCACGGCCAGGTGCCGCTGCTGGACGTACGTCTCCAGGCGCGCGGCCAGGGTGTCCGGGACCTCGGGGCCCAGGACGAGGGTGACCAGTTCGCCGCCGGAGCCGAGCATCCGCTCCAGGACGGCCTCGGCGGTCTCGGGCAGGCCCTCGCCGATGACGGCGACGTCTCCGTCGATGAGCCCGAGGACGTCCCCGGCCTGGCAGATCCCGGCGGAGGTGAAGGACTGCCGTTCGGCGACGGCCAGTTCCCCGTAGCGGGTGGCGCCGGCGGCCGCGGTCATGGCGACGACGTCCTCGTCGAAGCTGCCGTCCGGGTCGTGCACGGCGAGGGCGGCCAGGCCCTGGACCGCGGAGCGGGTGGGGATCACGGCGACCCGTACGCCCTCGGCGCGGGCCTGTTCGGCGGCGGCCGCGGCGGCGGCGCGCAGCTCGGGGCAGCCGGGCAGCAGGACCACCTCGCGGGCGTGGGCCCGGCGGACGGCGTCGAGCAGCTCGGCGGCGGCGGGCTGCTCCCCGGGGCGGGCCAGCACGGTGGTGGCGCCGGCCTCCCCGCACAGGGCGGCCAGGCCCTCGCCCTGGACGACGGCGACCACGGCCCGCTGCGCCCGGGGGGCGGCCGCGCGGCGGCGCTGGTCGCCGAAGTGGGTGATGCGGATCCGGTGCGGCCGGCCGGCTTCCACCCCGGCCTCGACGGCCGCGCCGGGGTCGTCGACGTGCACGTGGACGTTCCACAGCCCGTCGCCGCCGACCACCACAAGGGAGTCGCCGAGCAGGTCGAGGCCGGAGCGGAGCGCGGCGACGGCCTCGTCGGAGGCCTCCAGCAGGTAGACCACCTCGTACGCGGGGCCGCCCTGCTCGTGCCCGCAGGGCTCGGGGTCCAGCGCCACGGGTACGGGAACGGCGGGGCCGCGCACCGGCTCGGCGGCGGGTTCCTGGCCGGACAGCGCCTGCCACAGGGCTCCGAGTACGGCGACCAGTCCGCAGCCCCCGGCGTCGACGACCCCGGCGTTCCCGAGCGCGGGGAGCTGCCCCGGGGTCTCGGCGAGGGCGGCGCGGGCACCGTCGTAGGCGGCGCGGGCCACCTCGGCGGCGGTGGCGGCCGCGGTCCCGGCGGCGGCACCGGCCCGGGCGGCGGCGCCGGCGACGGTGAGCATGGTGCCCTCGACCGGGTGCGCGACGGCCCGGTAGGCCTCCTCGGCGGCGCGGGTCAGGGCCTGGGCGAGGAGCGGGCCCGGGGCTCGGTCGGCGGGGTCGGCGGGGTCGGCGCCGAGGACGTCGGCGACTCCGCGCAGCAGCTGGGCGAGGATGGTCCCGGAGTTGCCCCGGGCGCCTATGAGGGCGCCGTGCGCGTAGGCCCGTACGGCCTCGGCGAGGGAGGCGGGGGCGGCTGTGGGGTCGGTCACGCCCGCGAGGGACTCGTCGAGGGCGCGGTCGGCGGCCTCGGCGGTGAGGTAGAGGTTGGTTCCGGTGTCGGCGTCCGCGACCGGGTAGACGTTGATCGCGTCGATGTCCTCGCGGGCCCGGCCCAGTGCGGCCAGGGCCAGCGAGCTCCAGGTGCGCACCGCTTCGGCGTCGAGGGTGTGCGGGCCAGGCTCGTGCGCCACCGGGCGTTCCTCCTTGTGCGGGCCAGGGTTCACCGCAGGGTAACGAAGGGAGCCCTCCGCTCGGGGGCCCCGGGGCGGAGCAGGGCCCCGTCATGGTAGTTTTCTCGGACCCAAGCAGTCGTTGTATGCTGCTCAGGTTGCCCGTCGAGAGTCGGGTCATTCGTCCGGCAAGCCACTTCAGATCTCTGATTCCGGTGCGCCGGATTCCACCGTAATTGCATCTGAAGTCTTGGAGTGACCTGTGGCTGCCAACTGCGACGTTTGCGCCAAGGGGCCGAGCTTCGGCAACAACATCTCCCACTCGCACCGCCGCACCTCGCGTCGCTGGAACCCGAACATCCAGCGCGTCCGTGCCGTGGTCAATGGGACGCCGAAGCGCCTCAACGCCTGCACCTCGTGCATCAAGGCCGGCAAGGTCTCGCGCTGACGCCTCCCGTCGTCGTAGCGCAGCCCTTTCCGGTTGCCAAGAAGGCCGGTTCACCTCTGGTGAACCGGCCTTTTGCCTTGTCCGGGAGCGGACGCGAGGACACCTGAACGTTTAGGTGTCCTCGCATCCGCTCAGCGCCACTGCCAGGCGTGGTCGACCGGGCCGATGCCGCCGCCGAGGGCGAAGCCGGCGGCGATGGCGCCGGTGACGTACTCCTTGGCGGCCGTCACGGCCCGCGGGACGTCCAGGCCCTTGGCCAGGCCCGCGGCGATCGCGCTGGCGAGCGTGCAGCCGGTGCCGTGGGTGTGCCGGTTGTCGTGCCGGGGCGCCCGCAGCCACAGCTCCCGGGAGCCGTCGCTCAGCAGGTCCACGGCCTGGTCGCCGTGGGCCGCGAGGTGGCCGCCCTTGATCAGCGCCCACCGGGGCCCGTAGCCGAGGACCGCGTCGGCGGCCCGCCGCATGTCGTCCTCGTTCTCGACGGCCAGCCCGGTGAGCTGGGCCACCTCGTCCAGGTTCGGGGTGGCGACCGTGGCCCTGGGCAGCAGTTCCTGGCGTACGGCGTCCAGGGCCGAGGCGGCGAGCAGCGCGTCCCCGTGCTTGGAGACCCCGACGGGGTCCACCACGGCGGGGGCGGGGGTGCCGGCCAGCAGTTCGGCCACCGTCTCCACCAGTACGGCGGAGGACAGCATCCCGGTCTTGACGGCGTGCACGCCGATGTCGTCCGCCACGGCCCGGTACTGGGCCGTGACGGCCTCGGCGGGCAGCTCCCAGGCCCCCTTCACGCCGAGCGAGTTCTGGGCGGTCACGGCGGTGACCACGCTCATGCCGTGCACGCCGAGCGCCAGCATGGTCTTGAGGTCGGCCTGGATGCCCGCACCGCCGCCGGAATCGGATCCGGCGACGGTCAGGCACAGCGGCGGGGCGGCCCCGGCGACGCTCACGCGCTCTCCCCGTCGGCCGGGTCGGCGCCGAAGTGGTCCCAGCCGCCGGTGCTGGTCCACGGGGCGCCGTCCACGGTCACCTGGGGCAGGGCGGAGCGGTGCTGGACCGACCCGATGACCTTCCAGCGGGCCGGGAGCTTCACGTCGGGCGGGAAGGTGGCCACGATGGCGTGGTCCTCTCCCCCGGTGAGCACCCACTGGAGCGGGTCGACGCCGACGGCCTGGCCGATGTCGTGCATCTGGGTCGGGATGTCCACGGCGCCCGAGCGCAGGTCGATGCGGACCTTGCTGGCCTCGGCGATGTGCCCGAGGTCGGCGATCAGGCCGTCGCTGACGTCGGTCATGGCGGTGGCGCCGAGCCCGGCGGCCGCGGGGCCGGCGTGGTAGGGCGGCTCGGGGCGCCGGTGGGCCTCGACGAAGGCCCGCGGGGAGCGGAAGCCGCGCGAGAGCACCGCGAAGCCGGCCGCGGACCAGCCGAGCCAGCCGGTGACGGCGACGACGTCCCCGGGCTGGGCGCCGGAGCGCAGCACGGGCTCGTGGTTGCGCAGGTCCCCGAGGGCGGTGATCGAGACGGTGATGGTGTCGCCGCGCACGACGTCGCCGCCGACCACGGCGGCGCCCGCGACCTGGCATTCGTCGCGGATGCCGTCCATCAGCTCGGTGGGCCAGGTGACCGGCAGCTCGGCCGGGACGACGAGGCCGAGCAGCAGCGCGGTGGGCACGGCGCCCATGGCGGCGATGTCGGCCAGGTTCTGTGCGGCGGCCTTGCGGCCGACGTCGTAGGCGGTGGACCAGTCGCGGCGGAAGTGCCTGCCTTCGAGCAGGATGTCCGTGCTCGCCACGACCCGCCGGTCGGGGGCCGACACCACCGCGGCGTCGTCCCCGGGTCCGAGCCGGACCGCCGGGGTGGTGGTGAGCCGTGAGGTGAGCTCCCGAATGAGCCCGAACTCCCCCAGCTCGCCCACAGTGCCCTTCATCGCTGTGCCCCTTCTTGGCAAGTCCGCTTGCGGTCGCGAGCCGTCACAGCTCTGGGTACCGTCAACAGATACGTCAACTTCTGCTCTGCGTACGCCCCGCTGTGCGTGGCGCCGGGCCCCCGGGTCTCCCCGTGGCACGCGGCGACGCGGTACCGTGGCGTCCCTTCTTCCCCGGGCCCGCCCGATGTCCCCGGGCCCATCCGAAGGTTAGGGGAAATGATCCTCGTGGCCGCCCTGGAGGTTCCGTGGTACAGGCGTACATCCTCATCCAGACCGAGGTGGGCAAGGCGTCGGTCGTCGCCGAGTCCATCTCCAAGATCGCGGGGGTGATCCAGGCCGAGGACGTGACGGGGCCGTACGACGTGATCGTGCGCGCCCAGGCCGACACCGTCGACGATCTCGGCCGCATGGTGGTCGCCAAGGTCCAGCAGGTGGAGGGGATCACCCGCACCCTGACCTGCCCGGTGGTCCATCTGTAGCCCCCGTCTAGTCTTGGCCGGTGATGTCTTCGCACCACCGGCCCCTCCGTCTACTGGCCCCGCCCGCCCTGGTGGCGGTCGTGGCCCTGGCGGGCTGTGCCCCCGGGGCCTCCGAGGCCCGGGTGACACCCCCGCCCGCACCGCCCGCCGGTGTCGCACAGCTCTGTGCGGCGCTGCACAGGGAGCTCCCGGAGACGGTGTCGGGGCTGGCCCGGTCCGTCACCGAACCGGAGACGGACCTGACCGCCGCGTGGGGCGGCTCGGCGATCGTACTGCGGTGCGGTATCCCCAAGCCCCCCAAGATGGCCGATCCCAAGGCGGACGGCGTCGAGGTCAACGGCGTCGGCTGGCTGGTGGAGCAGCCCCCGGAGGGCGGCCTGCGGTTCACCACCACGGGCCGGCTGGCCTACACGGAGGTGTGGATCGACAAGGAGCATGCCACGGACGCGAGCATGCTCGTCGGTCTGTCCGCCGCCGTGGCCGCATCGGTCCCGGCCGGGATCTCCTCGTACTGATCCGTCCGCCCCGCGCACACCGCCGCCCGCTGGCGCGCTCTCGAAAGAGGGCCTTCCAGCGGGCGGTCTGCTGTACGGGTACGGCTAGCGCAGTCCGGTGGAGCGGCGCAGGGCCGCCTGGATCAGGAGGTCCACCAGCTCCTGGTACTCGATGCCGGACTCCTGCCACATCCGCGGGTACATCGAGATCGGCGTGAAACCGGGCATGGTGTTGATCTCGTTGATGACGAAGGTGCCGTCTTCGGTGAGGAAGAAGTCGGCGCGCACCAGGCCCTCGCAGGAGGCGGCCTCGAAGGCGTCGATCGCGAGCTTCTGCACCTCGGCGGTCTGCTCCGGGGTGAGCGGGGCGGGGACGAGGCCGGTGGCGGAGTCGATGTACTTCGCCTCGAAGTCGTAGAAGTCGTGGCTGGAGACCGGCGGGATCTCGGCGGGGGCGCTGGCGCGCGGCCCGTCCTCGAACTCCAGGACGCCGCACTCGATCTCGCGGCCGCGCAGCAGCGCCTCCACGATGATCTTCGGGTCGTGGCGGCGGGCCTCGCGGATCGCGGCGTCGAGCCCGGAGGCGTCGTCGACCTTGGTGATGCCGATGGAGGAGCCGGCCCGGGCGGGCTTGACGAACAGCGGCCAGCCGTGCTCGCCGGCGAAGTCCAGGATCTTCGCCTTGGCGGCGTCCTGGTCGGCTTCCCACTCGCGGGGGCGGATGGTCACGTACGGGCCGACGTTCAGCCCGAAGGACGTGAACACCCGCTTCATGTAGTCCTTGTCCTGGCCGACGGCCGAGGCGAGGACGCCGGAGCCGACGTAGGGGATCCCGGAGAGCTCCAGGAGGCCCTGGAGGGTGCCGTCCTCGCCGTAGGGGCCGTGCAGCACGGGGAAGACGACGTCGACCTCGCCCAGTGCCTTGGGGACTGCGCCCGGCTCGGTGTAGACGACCTCGCGGCTGGCGGGGTCGACGGGGAGCACGACGGTGCCGTCCGGGGACTCCGCCAGCGCCTCGACGCTGGGGAGCTGCCGGTCCGCGATGGCCATGCGCTCGGGGGCGTCGGCGGTCAGGGCCCACCGGCCGTCCGTGGTGATGCCGATGGGCAGCACCTCGTACTTGGCGCGGTCGATGGAGCGCAGCACGGCGCCGGCGGTGACGACCGAGATGGCGTGTTCCGAGCTGCGGCCGCCGAAGACGACGGCCACGCGGGGCTTGCGGCCCTGCTGCTCAGGGGTCTGGGGGAGGTTCTCGCTGCTCATATCGCCACGAGAGTACCCGCTCAAGCGTCCGGAAAGGTGTCAGTGACGTTCCGGTTTGGCGCTGCGGCCCATCAGTTCCTTCAGCGCGACCAGCGGGGGCTTGCCGTGGTGCACGATCTCGACGACCGTGTCGGTGATCGGCATGTCCACTCCGTACCGGCGTGCCAGATCCGCCACGGACTGGCAGGACTTGACCCCTTCCGCGGTCTGGCTGGTGACCGCGATGGTCTCCTCCAGGGTCATCCCGCGGCCCAGGTTGGTGCCGAAGGTGTGGTTGCGGGAGAGCGGCGAGGAGCAGGTCGCGACGAGGTCGCCGAGGCCGGCGAGGCCGGAGAAGGTGAGCGGGTCGGCGCCCATCGCCAGGCCCAGGCGGGTCGCTTCGGCGAGCCCGCGGGTGATGAGCGAGCCCTTGGTGTTGTCGCCCAGGCCCATGCCGTCCGCGATGCCGACGGCCAGGCCGATGACGTTCTTGACGGCGCCGCCGAGCTCGCAGCCGATGACGTCGGTGCTGGTGTACGGGCGGAAGTACGGGGTGTGGCAGGCGGCCTGGAGGCGCTGGGCCACCGCCTCGTCCACACAGGCGACGACGGAGGCGGCGGGCTGCCGGGCGACGATCTCGCGGGCCAGGTTGGGGCCGGTGACGACGGCGACGCGCTCGGCGGGAACCTTGGCCACCTCCTCGATGACCTCGCTCATCCGCTTGGCGGTGCCGAGTTCGATGCCCTTCATCAGGGAGACGAGCACGGTGTCGGGCGCCAGCAGCGGGGCCCACTCGGCGAGGTTGGCGCGCAGGGTCTGGGAGGGGATGGCCAGGACGGCGAAGTCTGCGTCCCGGGCGGCCTCGGCCGCGTCGGTGGTGGCGCGGATGTTCGCGGGCAGTTCGACGCCGGGGAAGTAGTCCGGGTTGGTCCGGCCGGTGTTGATGGCGTCGGCCAGCTCCTGGCGGCGGCCCCACAGGGTCACCTCGCAGCCGGCGTCGGCGAGGACGACGGCGAAGGCCGTGCCCCAGGAGCCGGTTCCGAAGACGGCCGCCTTCACGGGACGTGTCACTTCTTGCCCTCCCCCGCGGCCTTGCGCCGCTGTTCCGCCCTGGCCTTGCGGTGGTCGTACGGCTCGGCGGGCGCCTGCTGGCCCCGCAGCTCCTCCAGGAGCTTGGTGATGTCGGCCATGATGGCCTCGGTGGCGCCCTTGAGGACGTCGGGAGTGGGCTCGCGGTCGTAGTAGGCCGAGAGGTCCACGGGCGGTCCGGCGAGCACCTGGAGGGTCTTGCGCGGGAACAGCCGGACCTTTTTCTCCTTGGCGTACGGCGGCATCGCGAGATTCGCGCCCCACTGGGCCACGGGAATGACGGGGGCCTTGGTGATCAGCGCCACGCGGGCGACGCCGGTCTTGCCGGCCATCGGCCACATCTCCGGGTCGCGGGTGAGGGTGCCTTCCGGGTAAAAGGCCACGCATTCACCGCGCTCGACCGCGTCCACGGCGGCCCGGAATGCGTCCAGGGCGTTGGTGGTCTCGCGGTATACGGGGATCTGTCCGGATCCGCGCAGGATCATGCCGACAAAAGGCACCTTGAAGAGGCCCGCCTTGGCGAGCAAACGCGGCACCCGGCCGGTGTTGTACTGGAAGTGCGCGTAGGAGAGCGGGTCCAGATACGAGTTGTGATTGACGGCGGTGATAAATCCGCCGTCGGCCGGAATGTGATCCATTCCCCGCCAGTCCCGCTTGAAGAGCACTACCAGCGGCGGTTTTGCGATGACCGCCGCCAGGCGGTACCAGAAGCCGATTCTGCGGCGGGGCACTCGGACACCTTCCTCTACGACCGGTGCGTGGCTTGGGCACCTTGTGGGCCGGACAAGTGTCGCTGCGGGTCCGGTCTCTGTCGAGGACACCGTACGCCCCGCTGGAACCGCGAGGCCCCCCTGCGGCCGCCCGGGGGCGACAATGGGCCGAGTGATGACCGGGCCATGACCTGCCGATGGGTCGGGCGGGTGCCGCAGCGCACCGTAGTGAAGGGGGCCGCCACGAACGCCGCATGGAGCCTGGTGGTCCCGCTGAAGCCCTTGGCGCTGGCCAAGAGCCGTCTCGCGGCGGCCGTGGGCGCGTCCCGGCCCGGGCTGGCGCTGGCCTTCGCCCAGGACACCGTGGCGGGGGCGCTGGCCTGCGCCTCGGTCGCGGATGTGGTGGTCGTCACGGACGACGCGGTGGCGGGTGCGGAGCTGGCGCGGCTGGGGGCGCGGATCCTGCCGGACGTCCCGGGCGCGGGGCTCAACGCCGCGCTGGACCACGGGGCGCGGGCGGTGCGGGCGGGGCGGCCGGGGGCCGCGGTGGCCGCGATGAACGCCGACCTGCCGGCCCTGCGGGCGCCGGAATTGCTACGTGTGCTCGATATCGCGGGGCATTTTCCCCGGGCATTTCTGGCGGATGCGGCCGGAATCGGCACCACTCTGCTTTCCGCGGCTCCCGACGTGGAATTGGCACCTTCGTTCGGCGGCCCCTCCCGGGCCCGGCATTCGGCCTCGGGGGCGGTGGAAATAGCCCTCGCGGACGTGGAGAGCGTACGCCGGGACGTGGACACGGGAGCGGACCTGCGCACGGCCCTGGCCCTAGGGGTGGGGCGGCACACGGCCCGATACAGTTCCCGTATGCAGGCGACCGCGTACACGTACGACTCCCAGACCCGCAGCGGCAGTGTGCTGCTGGACGACGGCACCCCGGTGCCCTTCGAGACCGCGGCCTTCGACGCGGGGGGCCTGCGACTGCTGCGTCCCGGGCAGCGGGTCCGCATCGAGACCGATGGCGAGGGCCCGGCCCTGCGCATCACGCTGGTGACCCTGCAGACCTTCTGACCCCCGTGCCGGGCCTGCCGACAGGCCCGTGACCTGCGAGGGAACGCACCGCGGGCCGGCCTCCCCAGGTGGGGAAGCCGGCCCGGCGTGTGTAACCCGTGCCCTTACTTCTTGCGGGCGGTGGTCTTCTTCGCGGTGGCCTTGCGCGTCGCCGTCTTCTTGGCGGGCGCCTTCGTCGCGGTGGCCTTCTTGGCCGCCGGGGCGGTCTTCTTCGCGGTGGCGGTGGTCTTCTTGGCGGCCGTCGCCGCCTTCTTGGCCGGGGCCGCCTTCTTGGCGGTGGCCGTGGCCTTCTTCGCGACCGTGGTCTTCGCCGCGGTCTTCTTGACGGTCGCCGCGGCCTTCTTCACGACGGCCTTCTTCGCCACGGTCTTCTTCGCGGCCGTGGTCTTCGCGGCGGCCTTCTTCGCCGTGGTGGCCTTCTTCGCGGCGGCCTTCTTGACCGTGGCGGACGCGCCGCCGGTCAGGCTGCCCTTCGGGGCCTTCTTCACGGCGACCTCGTCGCCCTTGGGGAGCTTCTTGGTGCCGCTGACCAGGTCCTTGAAGCCCTGACCCGCGCGGAAGCGGGGGACGGAGGTCTTCTTGACCCGGACGCGCTCACCCGTCTGCGGGTTGCGGGCGTAGCGGGCCGGGCGGTCGACCTTCTCGAACGAGCCGAAGCCCGTGACCGAGACCCGGTCTCCCGCGACGACCGCGCGGACCATGGCGTCCAGTACCGCGTCGACGGCGTCCGCGGCCTGCTGGCGGCCGCCCAGCTTGTCGGCAATCGCTTCTACGAGCTGCGCCTTGTTCACGTCTTCCCCTTCGGAGACATCGCCAGAACGAATGTGTTCAAGCTTATTTCGCACGTTAGGCGGATATATACCGCAAATCAAACACGAAACGGGCTAATCACCCTAGTGCCGCAACGATGTAGGCCGTTACGGAGTTCCTTCGCATCAGTCGCCTTCAGGGAATCGACCCTCGTCGAGGTCCTTCATCAACCTGTCCAGGCGCCTTGCCGCGTCGGCGAGATCGTGCTTCGCCGCGGCAGTGACGACCAACAGCTTCCGGGACAGCGTCATCCTTACGCCCTCCGGGACTTGCAGTGCGCGCACCCTTGCGTGTGCTTCTTTCAACCGGTCCGCGACGAGCTCGTAGAGCTCGAGTTGACTGTCGCGTTCCATGCACAGATTGTGCCATCTGGGGCGAGTTGTCGCCTCACGGGGCCTCAACATACGGCTGTGCCCCCCGCCGGAAGGCGGGGGGCACAGTGTTGCCGATGTGATCACCCAAGGGTGAATAAGCGCTGATCAGGCAGGAATCAGTGCTGAATGGTGCGCGGCTTGAAGGCCGGGCGGCCGCTTTCGTACGCGTCGATGTCGGCTTCGTTCTGAAGGGTGAGCGAGATGTCGTCCAGGCCCTCCAGCAGGCGCCAGCGGGCATTGTCGTCGAGCTCGAACTCCGCCTCGATCCCCTCGGCTCGGACCTTGCGGTCGACCAGGTCGACGGTGATCTCGGCGGTGGGGTCGGCCTCGGTCAGCTCCCACAGCCGGTCGACGGTCTCCTGCGGCAGGACGACGGTCAGCAGACCGTTCTTCAGCGAGTTGCCGCGGAAGATGTCGGCGAAGCGGGAGGAGATGACCGTCTTGAAGCCGAAGTTCTGCAGGGCCCAGACGGCGTGTTCGCGCGAGGAGCCGGTGCCGAAGTCGGGACCGGCGACCAGAACGGTCGCGCCGGCCCGCTCGGGGCGGTTGGTGACGAACTCCGGGTCCTTGCGCCAGGCCTCGAAGAGCCCGTCCTCGAACCCGTCACGGGTGATCTTCTTCAGCCAGTGGGCCGGGATGATCTGGTCGGTGTCGACGTTGCTGCGGCGCAGCGGAACGGCCCGGCCGGTGTGGGTGGTGAAGGCTTCCATGGTTCAGACTCCGGCGGTCGCGTCGGCGGCGGACAGGTCGGCGGGCGAGGCCAGATGGCCCAGCACCGCGGTGGCGGCGGCCACCTGCGGGGAGACCAGGTGGGTGCGCCCGCCCTTGCCCTGCCGGCCCTCGAAGTTGCGGTTGGAGGTGGACGCGGAACGCTCACCGGGGGCCAGTTGGTCGGGGTTCATGCCCAGACACATCGAGCAGCCCGCGTGCCGCCATTCGGCGCCGGCCTCCTTGAAGACCTTGTCCAGGCCCTCTTCCACGGCCTGCAGGGCGACCCGGACCGAGCCCGGAACGACCAGCATCCGTACGCCGTCGGCGACTTTGCGGCCCTCGATGATGCCGGCGACGGCGCGCAGGTCCTCGATGCGGCCGTTGGTGCAGGAACCTACGAAGACGGTGTCGACCTTGATCTCGCGCAGCGGCTGCCCGGCCGTCAACCCCATGTACTCCAGGGCCTTTTCGGCGGCCAGGCGCTCCGAAGCGTCCTCGTACGAAGCCGGGTCGGGGACGTTGGCCGACAGCGGCGCGCCCTGGCCCGGGTTGGTGCCCCAGGTGACGAACGGGGACAGCGAGGCGCCGTCGATGACGACCTCGGCGTCGAAGACGGCGTCCTCGTCGGTGCGCAGCGTCTTCCAGTAGGCGACCGCCGCGTCCCACTCCTCGCCCCGCGGGGCGTGGTCGCGGCCCTCCAGGTAGTCGAAGGTGGTCTGGTCGGGGGCGATCATGCCCGCGCGGGCGCCGGCCTCGATCGACATGTTGCAGATGGTCATGCGGGCTTCCATCGAGAGCTTCTCGACGGCCTCGCCGCGGTACTCCAGGATGTAGCCCTGGCCGCCGCCGGTGCCGATCTTGGCGATGATCGCCAGGATCAGGTCCTTGGCGGTGACGCCCTCGGCCAGCTCGCCGGTGACGGTGATGGCCATCGTCTTCGGGCGGGCCAGCGGCAGCGTCTGGGTGGCCAGCACGTGCTCGACCTGGCTGGTGCCGATGCCGAAGGCCAGCGCGCCGAAGGCGCCGTGCGTGGACGTGTGCGAGTCGCCGCAGACCACGGTCGTGCCCGGCTGGGTCAGGCCCAGCTGGGGGCCCACGACGTGGACGACACCCTGCTCGACGTCACCCAGCGAGTGCAGTCGGACACCGAACTCGGCGCAGTTCTTGCGCAGCGTCTCCAGCTGGGCCCGGGAGACCGGGTCGGCGATCGGCTTGTCGATGTCGAGGGTGGGGGTGTTGTGGTCCTCGGTCGCGATGGTGAGGTCCAGACGGCGGACCTTGCGGCCGGCCTGGCGCAGGCCTTCGAAGGCCTGCGGGCTGGTCACCTCGTGCAGCAGGTGGAGATCAATGAAGAGGAGATCGGGCTCGCCCTCGGCACGCCGGACGACGTGGTCGTCCCAGACCTTCTCCGCGAGTGTCCTACCCATCGCTTTCCCTCCGGCCGGCCGGTTGTGCCGGCGCTTATTAGAGATCTGGTGCGCCTGATCGCCCGCTACCCCACCCGCGGAACGACGGCTCGGACCCAGTGGTTCGTGGACCCGCACATACAGACTCGCTCGTTCTTGGAAAATTTGAACTTGCGTTTCACAGTGTGAGACGTGAATATCGTTTCATGGACAACTCTAGCGGCGTCGGCGTTCTCGACAAGGCAGCTCTGGTACTGAGCGCACTGGAGTCCGGTCCGGCCACCCTCGCCGGGCTGGTCGCGGCGACAGGGCTCGCACGACCCACGGCACATCGCCTGGCCGTGGCACTGGAACACCACCGGATGGTGGCGAGGGACATGCAGGGCCGGTTCATCCTCGGCCCGCGGCTGGCAGAGCTTGCCGCCGCGGCCGGCGAGGACCGCCTGCTGGCGACGGCCGGACCGGTGCTCACGCACCTCCGTGACGTGACGGGCGAGAGCGCGCAGCTCTACCGCCGTCAGGGCGACATGCGCATCTGCGTGGCGGCCGCCGAGCGGCTGTCGGGCCTGCGGGACACCGTCCCGGTCGGCTCCACGCTCCCGATGAAGGCGGGATCGGCCGCGCAGATCCTGATGGCCTGGGAGGAGCCCGAGCGGCTCCACCGCGGTCTGCAGGGCGCGCGCTTCACGGCCACGGCCCTGTCCGGCGTACGCCGCCGCGGCTGGGCCCAGTCGATCGGCGAGCGGGAGCCCGGCGTGGCGTCCGTCTCGGCGCCCGTACGGGGCCCCTCGAACCGCGTGGTGGCCTCCGTGTCGGTCTCCGGCCCGATCGAGCGCCTGACCCGCCACCCGGGGCGCATGCACGCCCAGGCCGTCATCGACGCGGCCGCCCGCCTGACGGAGGCCCTGCGCCGCTCCGGCTGAACCCGCCCTGCTCCACACACCCCCGGGTCCGGGGGCGCGTACGACGCCGCACACGTCCGAACTCGCGCCTCCGGGCCCGTACTTGCATCCCGGCACCGGCCGGCCCGGCACGGCCCCGGAAACACGGAAGAGGCCCTCCGCGATGATCGCGGAGGGCCTCTCCTCTTGTACCCCCGACCGGATTCGAACCGGCGCTACCGCCTTGAGAGGGCGGCGTGCTAGGCCGCTACACAACGGGGGCTAGCTTTACTGCGGTACTGCGCTGGGCTACCAGGACTCGAACCTAGAATAAGGGAACCAGAAACCCTCGTGTTGCCAATTACACTATAGCCCAATGGTCTAGACCTGCCAGACCTTGGTACCCCCGACCGGATTCGAACCGGCGCTACCGCCTTGAGAGGGCGGCGTGCTAGGCCGCTACACAACGGGGGCCCTAGCGATCCTGCATCAAGATCTCCGGGAGCGACCCTGGAGATCCCGCGGGAAGGATCTGTACCCCCGACCGGATTCGAACCGGCGCTACCGCCTTGAGAGGGCGGCGTGCTAGGCCGCTACACAACGGGGGCAAAGCACTGCGTTACTACTGCACTGCGCTGGGCTACCAGGACTCGAACCTAGAATAAGGGAACCAGAAACCCTCGTGTTGCCAATTACACTATAGCCCACCGAACTTCAAGCCCCTGGGGGCCTTTCGTTTGGTTGGCGCCTGTGGTTTCCGGCCTTTCGGCCCGTCTCCCCGGCGCAGAAAGAACATTACCGGATGCCTGACCGTGCTCCAAAACGGGTATCCGCGGCCAGCAGCTCGGGCAGCCGGTCGAGCCCCTCGATCCTGTGTACGCCCGCGGGACCGGGCCCTCTGCCGCCCTGCCGGTCGAGCCAGACGGCCGTCAGTCCGGCGTCCCGGGCGCCGCGCGCGTCGATCTCCGGCTGGTCCCCCACGTACGCGACCTGGCCCGGAGGCAGCGCCAGCGCCTCGCAGGCGGCCAGGAAGGCGGCGGCGTCGGGCTTGCTCACCCCCAGCTCGGCGGCGCAGACCAGCACCTCGAAGCGGTCGCGCAGTCCGAGGTGGCGCAGCTTGGGGTCCTGGTTGGCGGCGGAGGAGTTGGAGAGCACCCCGTGCCGGTGGGTGTCGGCGAGGGCGTCCAAGGCGGGCAGGACGTCCGGGAAGAGCGCCCAGGCGGCCTTGTAGTGCTCGACGTAGCGGTCGAACCAGGCGTCGGCCTGGGGCTCCGTCATGGCGGGCCTGCCGAGGAAGTCCCGCACCCTGTCCTGCCGCTGGCCCTGGAAGCTGACCTCGCCGGCGGAGAAGCGGGCCCAGTTCAGCTCCGTGATCCTGCGCCAGACGGCCAGGGCCTCGTGCGGGGATCCGTAGCGCTCTCCGAGCCCCTCGTCGCGCAGGTGGGCGGCCAGGCCGGCCGCATCGGCCCCCGTGTAGTCGAACAGGGTGTCGTCGATGTCCCACAGCACTGCGCGGATCGGCATACGGGCGAGCCTACGCCGCCGGCGGGTCCCGTGTGGGGCCGTCGGCGAAGTCCGCGTGAGGCGCGTCACGGCGCGGCCGGGGCGGGTGGCGGGTACGGCCGTTCTCACCGCGCCGGGAGGGCCGGGAACGCCGTGGGGGGGGGGGGGGGGGGGGGGGGGGGGGCCGGGAGGGGGGGGGGGGGGGGGGGGGGGGGGGGGGGGGGGGGGGGGGGGGGGGGGTGGGGAGAGGGGAACTTCCTCGGAGCCC
>NZ_JBVJWV010000053.1:0-8045 GCF_055602105.1 Streptomyces sp. NPDC037421 | reverse complement strand
AGCTCGGTGGCCCTCTCCTTTAGGGTCGTGTGGTCTCTCCCCTCCCCCTCCCCCCCCACCCCCCCCCCCACCCCCACCCCCCCCCCCCCCCCCCCCCCCCCCCCCCCCCCCACGGGGTGGTGCGGGGTCAGGCGGAGAGCTTCGCCAGGGTCGCGTCGATGCGCGCCAGCGAGCGCTCCTTGCCCAGGATCTCCAGGGACTCGAAGAGCGGCAGGCCGACGGTGCGGCCGGTGACGGCCACGCGGACCGGGGCCTGGGCCTTGCCGAGCTTGAGGCCGTGGGCCTCGCCGGCCGTCAGGACGGCCTGCTTGAGGGACTCCGGGTCCGACCAGTCGGCGGCGGAGAGGTTCTCCCGCGCCGTGGTCAGCAGGGCCGCGGGCTCGCCCTTCATGGCCTTGTCCCAGGACGCCTGGTCCTCGACGGGCTCCTTCAGGAAGAGGAAGTCCACGTTCGCGGTGATGTCCGAGAGGACGGTCACCCGGGTCTGGGCGTGCGGCGCGATCCGCGCCCAGGCCTCGGCGTCGAAGTCCTCGGGCGCCCAGTTGGCGTGCGGGGCCCGCAGCCACGGCGCGCAGGCGTCCGCGAAGGCCTTGGGGTCCATCCGGCGGATGTGGTCGGCGTTGATCGCCTCGGCCTTCTTGAGGTCGAAGCGGGCAGGGTTGGCGTTGACGCCGTCGATGTCGAACTTCGCCACCATCTCCTCGATCGAGAAGATGTCCTGGTCCTTGGAGAAGGACCAGCCGAGGAGCGAGAGGTAGTTCAGCAGGCCCTCGGGCAGGAAGCCGCGCTGGCGGTAGAGGTTGAGCGAGGACTCGGGGTCGCGCTTGGAGAGCTTCTTGTTGCCCTCGCCCATCACGTACGGCAGGTGGCCGAACTGCGGGGTGGCCTTGGCGACGCCCAGCTCGGTCAGCGCCTTGTAGAGGGCGATCTGGCGCGGGGTGGAGGACAGCAGGTCCTCGCCGCGCAGGACGTGCGTGATCTCCATCAGCGCGTCGTCGACCGGGTTGACGAGCGTGTACAGCGGGGCGCCGTTCGCGCGGACGATGCCGAAGTCCGGCACGTTCTCCGGGGTGAAGGAGAGCTCGCCGCGGACCAGGTCCGTGAAGGTGATGGTCTCGTCGGGCATCCGGAAGCGGACGATCGAGGTGCGGCCCTCGGCCTCGTACGCGCTCTTCTGCCCGGCGGTGAGGTCGCGGCACTGGCCGTCGTAGCCGGAGGGCTTGCCGGCCGCGCGGGCGGCGTCGCGGCGCGCGTCGAGCTCCTCGGTGGTGCAGTAGCAGTGGTAGGCGTAGCCGCCGTCCTGGAGCTTCTGCGCGACGTCCTTGTAGATGTCCATGCGCTGGGACTGGCGGTACGGGGCGTGCGGGCCGCCGATCTCGGGGCCCTCGTCCCAGGTGAAGCCGAGCCACTTCAGCGAGTCGAGGAGCTGCTCGTACGACTCCTCGGAGTCGCGCGCCGCGTCGGTGTCCTCGATGCGGAAGACGAACGTACCGCCGTGGTGGCGGGCGAACGCCCAGTTGAAGAGGGCGGTGCGGACCAGGCCCACGTGGGGGTTGCCGGTCGGGGAGGGACAGAAACGTACGCGGACGTTCGCGTTAGCCACGCTTGATCACCTTGTTGGTGAGAGTGCCGATGCCTTCGATGGTGACGGCGACCTCGTCGCCGACGTTGAGGGGGCCGACTCCGGCCGGGGTCCCCGTGAGGATGACGTCGCCCGGGAGCAGCGTCATGGCCTCGCTGATGTGCACGACCAGGTCCTCGACGGAGCGGACCATGTCGCTGGTGCGGCCGAGCTGGCGCTGTTCGCCGTTGACGGTGCACTGGATGGTCAGGTCGCCCGGGTCCAGGTCGGTCTCGATCCAGGGGCCGAGGGGGCAGGCGCTGTCGAAGCCCTTGGCCCGGGCCCACTGCTTCTCGCGCTGCTGGACGTCGCGGGCGGTGACGTCGTTGGCGCAGGTGTAGCCGAGGATGACGTCCTTCACGCGCTCCTTCGGGACCTCGCGGCACATGCGGCCGATGACCACGGCGAGCTCCGCCTCGTGGTGCACGTCCTGGGAGAAGGAGGGGTAGACGATCGGGTCGCCCGGGCCGACCACGGAGGTGGAGGGCTTGAAGAAGGTGATGGGCGCGTCCGGTACCTGGTTGCCCAGCTCCGCCGCGTGCTCCGCGTAGTTGCGGCCGACGGCCACGACCTTGTTCGGGAGCACGGGCGGCAGCAGCCGGACCTTGCTCAGCGGGACCTTCGTGCCGGAGAGCTCGAAGTCCGCGAACGGGATGCCCTTGATGATGTCGAGGACGAGCTCACCTTCGGCGCCGGGGGCAGTGCTGCCCTCGACCGCGCCGAACGCGACATTGCCGTCGATCGAGAACCTGGCGATGCGCACGTGTTGCGTCTGCCCCTCTGTATTTCCGCTGGCTGGAGTCTGCGGACTCCAGGCTAACGCGGTGGGCGGCGGCGCTTCGCGCTCCTTTACGGAGCCGCTACTGCGGAGGGACTACTGTGCCGCGGCGACCGGCGCGTCCATGAGGACGGTGCGGCGGGGGTTCGCAGTCTGGGCCGGCAGCTCGACGGAGTGCTCCGGGGTGGCCGGCGCCGCCTGCAGCTCCTCGGCGTCCTTCAGGTGCGCGAGGGTGGTGCGGCGGGGGTTGGCTATGTTGCGGAACATCATCGTCGTCTTCATCGGAGATTCGGGCCCTCGGGTCGCTTCGTGGGATGAGGGTTGTCGGATGCGCCGGATGTGGCGCCAACCCTTTAACAGGCAAGGCTAAACATCCGAATCCCCGTCTGAACCGGTAAGTAATGGCCACAGTCGTGTGAGTTTGCTCACCAGCGACCGGGCAATACGGGCATAACAGACGGCCAATTCGACCCGTCGAAACGGACATTGCGCCACTGAATGCGTCATTCCGCTCCTGATCATCTCGACTGGGACACCTTGCCGGACAGGAGCTTTGGTTGGCGTAAGTCCGTTTCCTCCCCATAGTGCCTCCACGTCGCGTAGCCCCTCTGTCACAAGCCGTGACCGGCTCGCCGGGGCGACACGCGCACCTTGTTGGAGATCCCCCACTGTGCTGGAATTCGCGGGACCGCCGCGGGTATCAGCCGGCGCGCAGGTGGCGCAAGAGAGCGCCGCGCGCGGTGGCAATGGAGAGGGAGACGCGCCGGTCACCGACGACCACCACGGGGCCGTCAGTGCCCCATGACTCGACACCGTTCCGCCGCTCACCCGGCGGGGCGCCTGGTCCAGAGGTTGCGACGCTAGTGCAGGGACGATTCAAGAGGGATGGCAGCGCTGCGGCGGAGCAGGAGCCGCGCGGCGGGATCGACCGTGGCTCCTCACCCCAGCACGCCCAGAACCGCGGGCCGGCTGCCGAAGGAGCCGGTCCCGACACCTCCTCGGTGAAGGCGAAGGGCCGCGGCAGGTCCGGCAAGGCCGGGAAGCCCGGCAAGGCCGTCAAGCCGGGCAGGGCCAAGGGCAAGGCCGAGTCGCCCGCGACCGAAGAGGCGATACCGAAGGCCCCGCCCGGGCCCGGTTCCCGTCTCGCCATGCAGAACTGGCGCATCAGCACGCGACTCGTGTCGCTGCTGACCCTGCCCGTCGTCGCCGCCACCTCGCTCGGTGGCTTCCGTATCAACGACTCGCTCGAGGACATCCAGCAGCTGGAGCACATGCAGCTGCTGACGGTGATGACCCGCCAGGCGACCAGCCTCGCCGCCATGCTCCAGGAGGAGCGGGACAAGTCGGCCGGTCCGATGTCGCTCATCAAGGACGGCAAGCCCAACAGCCTCGTCGAGGGTGTCCGCGACCAGACCGACGCCGCCGCCAAGGCCTTCGCCGCCGCGACCGACAAGGTCGACAACGCGGAGGACAAGGACGAGACCCTCAAGTCGATCCGCAACAACATCCTCCAGATCGGCCGCCAGCTCACCGGCATCGAGGACATCCGCAAGAAGGCGTACCAGAACGGCGCCCAGCAGACCGTCACCGAGTACAACGCGCTGATCGTCTCGCTGCTCTCGCTCTCGCAGGACATGGCGCAGGCCACCTCGAACCCCGAGATGATCAAGCGCACCCGCGCCCTGGCGGCGTTCTCCTCCGCCAAGGAGTACGCGTCCATCCAGCGCGCGATCATCGCCGCCTCGCTCCCCGAGAGCGGCGACAAGCAAGGCAAGCTGGAGGAGAACGACCGCCTCTACGCCCTCTCCGCGCTCCGCGGTGAGAGCCAGGCGAAGAAGACCTTCGAGCTCGTCTACCAGGGCAAGCCCGAGGAACTCCTCAGCTCCCTCGGTGACGGCAACTCCGAGATCGGCAGCGCCGACCACTACGCCCGCCGCGTGCTGAGCACCCAGGGACAGTTCGTCAAGGAGAAGAACCGCTCCTGGATGGACTGGTACGACGCCGACGACACCAAGCTCCGCGCGATGCAGCAGATCGAGCTCTCGCTGCTGGAGGACATGGAGCAGAAGGCCCGCGAGCTCAAGAACGAGTCGCAGCAGGACGCCATCATCAACGGTGCCCTGATCCTCCTCGTCCTCGGTGTCTCGCTCATCGGCGCCTTCGTCATGGCCCGGTCCATGATCCGCTCGCTGCGCCGCCTGCAGGACACCGCGACGCGCGTCGCCCAGGACCGTCTGCCGGAGCTCGTCAAGCAGCTCTCCGAGTCGGACCCGCAGGACGTGGACACCTCCGTGGAGTCCGTCGGCCTGCACACCCGCGACGAGATCGGCCAGGTGGCCGCGGCCTTCGACGACGTGCACCGCGAGGCCGTCCGCCTCGCCGCCGAGCAGGCCCTCCTCCGGGGCAACGTCAACGCGATGTTCACCAACCTCTCGCGCCGCTCCCAGGGCCTCATCCAGCGTCAGCTGTCGCTCATCTCCGAACTGGAGTCGCGCGAGGCCGACCCGGACCAGCTCTCCTCGCTCTTCAAGCTCGACCACCTCGCGACCCGCATGCGCCGTAACGGCGAAAACCTCCTCGTCCTCGCGGGCGAGGAGCCGGGCCGCCGGTGGACCCGCCCCGTCCCGCTCGTCGACGTGCTCCGCGCCGCCGCGTCCGAGGTGGAGCAGTACGAGCGCATCGAGCTGGCGGCGGTGCCCGGCACCGATGTCGCCGGCCGCGTCGTCAACGACCTCGTGCACCTCCTCGCCGAGCTGCTGGAGAACGCCACCTCGTTCTCCTCCCCGCAGACCAAGGTCAAGGTCACCGGTCACGCGCTGCCCGACGGCCGCGTGCTGGTCGAGATCCACGACACCGGCATCGGCCTCTCCCCCGAGGACCTCGCCGCGATCAACGAGCGGCTCGCCTCGCCGCCCACCGTGGACGTCTCGGTGTCCCGCCGAATGGGTCTGTTCGTGGTCGGCCGCCTGTCCCTGCGACACGGCATCCGCATCCAGCTGCGCCCTTCCGACTCGGGCGGTACGACGGCCCTCGTCATGCTTCCGGTGGACGTCGCCCAGGGCGGCAAGAAGCCGGGTCCGATGCCGGGCCAGGGTGGTCCCGGCGGTGCTCCGGGCGGTCCCGGCGCTCCGGGTGCCCCCGGCGGCCAGCAGGCCTCCGTGCCCGGTGCGGGCGCGCGTCCCCCCGTGGGCGCCGGCCAGCAGCGCGGCCAGGTCGCCGGCGGCGGCCAGCGCGCCGCCCTGCCGGGACGCGACGGCGGACCCGGCCAGCAGCAGCGCCCGCAGGGCCAGGGCCCCCGTCCGCAGGGCGGTCCCTCCGCCCCGACGGGCCAGTCGCAGGGCCAGGGTGCCTTCGGCGGCGGTGCTCCGCTGCCGGCCCGCGGCCAGACCGGCGGCCCGCAGGCTCGCCCGGCCGCCGCTCCCGGCGGTCCCGGCGGCTTCCCGCAGCAGGGCGGTGCCCAGGGCGGGTTCGCGCAGCAGGGCAACGGCTTCGAGCGGCCGCAGCCGCCGCAGGGCCAGGGCCAGGGCCAGCAGCCCCAGCAGGGCCGGCCCCAGCAGCAGCCCGGTGCCCCCGTCAAGCGCAGGCGGCCGCAGCTGCCGGCGCGCGACGGCGGCGCCGCCCGTCCGGAGCTCCCGGGCGCGGGCGGTCCGGCGGCCCCGGCTCCGGCCCCCGCCCCGCAGAGCACCAGCTGGGGCGCCGCCGCCCAGGGCGGCCACGATGTCCCGCGCGGCCACGACGAGCTGTCGGGCCCCGGCTCCACGGCCGAGTTCGCCCGCCCGGACTTCAACGCCCCGTACCCGCAGGCCACCGGCGGCAGCACCGGCCAGTTCGAGCGGCCGCAGCCGGCGGGCCCGCTGGACCCGTCCTCCACCGGCCAGTTCGCCCGCCCGGGCGGCCCCGGTGTCGGCGGCTACGCCGAGCAGCAGCAGGCACAGCAGCCCGGCGGTTACGCTCCGGCCCCGCGCGCCGAGGCCCCGCGCCTCCCGCAGGCGTACCAGCCGGAGGCCCTGCCGTCGGCTCCGGCGCAGAACGCCCCCGAGCCGCGCAGCCCGATCTTCGAGTCGCTGGAGTCGAACTGGTCCCACCAGGGCGGGCAGCAGCCCGCCGGGCAGGGACCGGCCGCACCCCAGCAGCCTCACCAGCCCCAGCAGGCGGCCCCTGTCGCTCCGGCTCCCCACCAGCGCCCGCAGCAGCAGCCGCTGCCGCAGCGCGGCCAGGAGCTCGCGGCCGAGCCCGCCGCGGCCGTCACCGGCAGCAGCCCGACGGTCAGCTGGAAGGCGTCCCCGAACGACGAGCTGATGCGGCAGGCCGAGCGCGTGCGCCAGCCCGCCGCCGGCGGGATCACCACCTCGGGCCTGCCCCGCCGGGTGCCGCGTGCGAACCTCGTGGCGGGCACCGCCCAGCAGCAGTCGGACACCCAGGCCGGCCCGCAGGTCTCGCGTGCTCCGGACGACGTCCGCGGCCGTCTCACCAACCTCCGTCGCGGTATCCAGCAGGGCCGCCAGGCCGGCACCACCGGCCCCGCGACCGGCAGTTACCACATCGACCCCACTTACCAGCAGGAGCGATAGTTGAGTTCGATGAGCCAGGCGGCACAGAACCTGAACTGGTTGATCACCAACTTCGTGGACAACACCCCCGGGGTGTCCCACACCGTGGTGGTCTCCGCCGACGGACTCCTTCTGGCGATGTCCGAAGGATTCCCCCGTGACCGCGCCGATCAGCTGGCGGCCGTGGCCTCCGGCCTGACCTCGCTGACCGCCGGTGCCTCCCGGATCTTCGAGGGCGGCGCCGTCAACCAGACCGTTGTGGAGATGGACCGCGGGTTCCTCTTCCTGATGTCCGTCTCCGACGGATCCTCGCTGGCCGTGCTCGCGCACCCCGAGTGCGACATCGGCCTCGTCGGCTACGAGATGGCCCTCCTCGTTGACCGCGCCGGCAACGTCCTCACCCCGGACCTGCGCGCGGAGCTCCAGGGAAGCCTGCTCATCTGACACCCCCCTCCCCGGCCGGACGGTACTTCCGGCCGGGGAACCGGGTCCGCACACCCGGAATCCAGTACCCCCGACAGGCCGTCATGTCCCCCCACCGGCCGCCCTGTCAGACGGCACGCTGACCACTGCTGTCCAGCCCGGAGGATCAATGACCCCGCCCCCCGCCTACCCCGACGCGTACGGAGATTCGTACTCGGAAGGCGACCAGCCGCTCGTCCGCCCTTACGCGATGACCGGCGGCCGGACCCGTCCGCGCTACCAGCTCGCCATCGAGGCGCTGGTCAGCACGACGGCCGACCCGATGCACCTGTCCGGCCTGCTGCCGGAGCACCAGCGCATCTGCACCCTGTGCCGCGAGGTGAAGTCGGTCGCGGAGGTCTCCGCGCTGCTCTCGATGCCGCTCGGCGTCGCCCGCATCCTCGTCGCCGACCTGGCGGAAGCCGGCATGGTGGCCATCCACCAGCCGGGCAATGGAGAGGCCGGCGGAACGCCGGATGTAACGCTGCTCGAGAGGGTTCTCAGTGGACTTCGCAAGCTCTGACGGTGGGGCGGCTCCTCGCTCCACCACCTCCGCGAAGATCGTGGTGGCGGGCGGCTTCGGCGTGGGCAAGACCACGTTCGTCGGCGCGGTCTCCGAGATCAACCCCCTGCG
>NZ_JBVJWV010000052.1:0-31702 GCF_055602105.1 Streptomyces sp. NPDC037421 | reverse complement strand
CGTGACCGCCCAATCGATACCACTCCTCGTCCCCCCCCCCCCCCCCCCCCCCCCCCCCCCCCCCCCCCCCCCCCCCCCCCCCCCCCCCCCCCCGCGTCCGTGCCGCTCCTACGACTTCGTGATGCGTACGGTATCGCCGTGGCCGTCGGCGGCGAGCACGTCGATCCGTACTCCGGCCGCCGCGTCGGTGAACGACTCGCCGGCCCGGAACGGGGCGTCGTCCAGCGGGCGGCAGCCGCCGGCGGGAGCGGCGGCCGGCTTGGCGTCCATCACCCTGACCGGTCCCTCGCCGGTCCGCACGGAGGCGTCGACCCGGTAGACCAGGGCGCCGGTCGAGCAGGAGCCCGCGTCCGCCTGGATCCCGCGCCTGGACTCGACGACGTACGCGGTCGTGGGTCCGGTGCGGATCACCGCCATCTTGGTGCCGCTGCCGTACTCGACCGCCGTGAGGTACACGGTGTCGCTGCCCTTCGCGGCCCGGCACACGACCTGGCCGTCCCCGGTCCAGCCGAGCTTCCAGGAGTGCCAGGCGAAGAACTGCGACCCCCGGCCGCCGATCAGGCCCATCACGTCCCAGCCGCCGACGAAGCGGTGGGCGTCGCCGCCCGCTTCGAAGGCGTACAGGTCGGGCAGCCCGAAGGTGTGCGCGGTCTCGTGGGCGACCAGCTTGGCGCCCCAGTGCCACATGTCCTGGCCGAAGGTCACCGCCCACTTGACGCGGCGGCCGTCGGCCACCACACCCGCCGTGCCCGGCTCGTACACGTACGTGGGTGTGAAGGAGATCGCCGCCGCGTTGCGCGTCGGCACGACGTACACCATGTCGTAGCCGGAGAAGTCCACGTACGGATCGGCGGCCGCCACCGCGTCCTCGACGTACGCCTCGTGCGTCTCGTGGGTCAGGCCGCGCGCGAAGCCGTAGTCGGTGGAGGCGCGGGGCATGCGGACCCACCGCTGGTGCTGGTCGATCGCGAGCCAGGCCTTGCCGTACGAGGCGTACCACAGCCAGTCCGCCCCGGGCGTGAGCTGCGCCGAGTCCTCACGCGGGGCCTCGGTGGCCGGCGCGTCCGGGAAGTCGACGAAGACCATGGCGACCTTGACCGTGCCGGCGGGACGCTTGAACACCGAGTGGTCCGTGTCGTGCCCCTCGTCCGTCCAGCCGGTGGCGCCGCGCAGGGCGCAGGCCGACGGGGCGTCGGCGGCGCTGGTCGCGCCGGCGGGCGGCGCCACCAGCAGGAGGAACAGCAGTACGGCGGCCAGGGCGGCCGGCAGCCCGCGCGAGGCCGCGAGGCGGTGGACGGGTCTCATGGATGAACAACCTCCGCTTATCGTGTGTGACATTTCACATAAGACTGACCGGAGGCGGCTCCTGTCCGAAAGCTGTCGTCGCTCCATAACATGCGCGGCATGGAACTGGAGGTACGGCACCTGCGGGTGGTGTGCGCGATCGCCGAGGCCGGCAGCCTCACCCGTGCGGCCGCCGCGCTGTCCATGACCCAGCCGGGCCTCAGCACGCAGTTGCGCCGCATCGAGTCGATGCTCGGCGGTGTCCTCTTCGACCGGCAGCGGGCCGGAGCCACCCCCACGGCCTTCGGGGAGCTGGTGCTGGCCCGGGCCCACGCCGTCCTGCCGGGCATCGACGCCCTCCTCGCCGACACCGCCCGGGCGGCCCGCCACCTCGCCTCCCCGGACCGGGTCCGCGTCGGATCGGTCGGCGCTCCCCTCATCGGCCACCTCGTCCTGGCCATAGGGAGGCTGCTGCCCGAGTCCGAGGTGACGTCCCGGTGCCACTACTCCCCCGTCACGCTCCTGGACGACCTCGCCGCCGGCCGCCTGGAGGCGGCGGTCCTCGGCGACCACCCCGAGCAGGGCCTGCCGCCGCGCGACGGGGTGGCCCTCACCCCCCTGGTCACCGAACCCGTCTTCGCCCTGCTGCCCGCGACCCACCCGCTGGCCGGTCAGGAGGCCGTGTCCCTGACCGAACTCGCCGATCACGACTGGGCGGTGCCCCGGCCCGACGGCGACCGCACCCGCGAGTACTGGTCCTCCGTGTGCGCCCTGACCGGCCGCCGTCCCTCCGCCCCGCACGAGGCGGAGGGACGCCAGCTGATCGAACTGGTCCGCGCTGGCCTGGCCGTCAGCCTCTGCCAAGCCACCTTCGCGCCGGCCCCCGGCGTCGCCGTGCGCCCCCTCGCGGGAAACCCGCTCTGGTACCGCCACGTCCTGGCCTGGCACCGTGACGGCCCGCTGGCCTCCCACGGCGACGACATCCTGCGCGCGGTGGCAGCCGGTTACCTGGACACGTGTGCCGCCAGCCCGGTCTACGCGGACTGGCGCCGACGGCACCCGGGCATGGCCCGGCTCCCGCATGCCGGAAGCCCGAGCACCGCAGGGGCGGCCATGCGTGACGGCCTCGTGGCCTTGGTCCCCCCTGGCACCTGATCACGACCGCGGGCCGTCACGGCCGTTCGGCGACGGACAGCACCACCGGGCCGCCCGCCCGGTCGGCCCGGGCCGTCCACCCCGGCGGCAGGCGCAGGGAGCGGGACGGCGTGACGCGGGTCGGCAGGCGGCGGCGCCACAGGAGGCGGGTGTCCTGGCGGGCCTCCAGCAGGGGGGCGGTGAGGGGGGTGGTGGAGCGCAGGAGGAGGGGGCGGGTGGTGGGGGTGGGGAGGTGGTTCGGGGTTATCCAGGCGAGCGGGTGGCCGACCAGCAGGGGTGGGCCGGGGGTGGGCCAGGGGGTGCCGGAGAGGCGGGAGAGGACGGCGGGGGCGGCGGCGGCGCCCTCGGCGGCGGCGGTGGCCGCGGGTTCGGCGCCGTGGAGGGCGTTGCCGACGGCGAAGACCCCCGGTACGAGGGTGCGGAAGGCGGCGTCCACGGACGGGCCCCGGGTGCCCGGGTCCAGGGTGATGCCGCCGCGGCGGGCCAGCTCGTGGTCGGGGATCCAGTCGCCGGTGAAGACCACGGTGTCGCAGGCGATGACCCCCGACCGGCCGTCCTGGTGGCGTACGGCCACGCCCGTGAGCCGGCCCCGGCCGCGGAGGGCGGTCACCGTGGTCCGGGTGAGGAGGGGGACTCCGGGGAGGGAGGTGCCGCGCGGGTGTTCCGTGAGCACCGCCGCCACCTGCGTGCCCGCGCGGCGCAGTGTGCGCGCCGCGTGGCGGGCCACCGGTTCGGCTCCGACCAGCACGGCCCGGCGGCCGGCCGGGTGGGCGTACAGGTGGACCGACTGCTGGAGTTCGCCGGTGGTGAGGACGCCCGCCGGGCGGGTTCCCGGTACCAGGCGGGCGCTGCGGGGGCGTTCCCGGGCTCCGGTGGCGAGGACGACGGCCCGGGCGGTGATCCGTTCCAGCCCGGCGGGGCTCGTGGTCTCCAGGGTCAGCGGTCCCGCCCAGCCGGTGGCGGTGACGCCGGTGCGCACCGCGGCCCCCGCGTCCAGTGCCGCCGCGACCGCACGGCGTGCGTAGTCCGGGCCGTGCAGCCAGGGCAGCGGCGGGCTGCCGAAGCCGCCGTGGTGGCAGTGGCGGGGTACGCCGCCCGGCTGCTCGTCGCGTTCCAGGACCTCGACCCGGCCCGCGCCCGCGCGCGCGACGCGTGCGGCGAGGGCGAGTCCGGCGGGGCCCGCTCCGACGACCAGCACGTCGACGGTGCGGTCCGTGCGGTCCGTACGGTTCACCGTCGGGGCTCCTTCGACTCGAACAGGGCGCGGACCGCGGCCCCGCAGTGGAAGCCCTGGCAGCGGCCGGCCCGGGCGCGGGTGCGCCGCCGCAGGCCGTCGAGCGAGCCCGGCGGGACCGTCGCGCCGAGCGCGTCGCGGATCTCCCCGCGGGTCACGCGTTCGCAGTGGCAGACGATCCGGCCGTACTCGGGGTCCGCCGCGATCAGCTCCGCGTCTCGGTACGGGCGGGGGAACGCCTCGCCCAGGTTCGGCATCCGGACCGGTTCGAGGTCCTTGGGGCCGGACGCCGGCAGACCGCCGTCGGCGAGCAGATCGACGACGTGGGCGGCGATCGCCATGGAGGCGGTCAGGCCCGTCGAGCGGATGCCGCCCACGGTGACGTACCGCTGCGCGGGGTGGGCGCGGATCGCGTAGTCCTCGGTTCCGGTGGCGGCCCGCAGCCCGGCGTACACGGCGGTGACCTCCTCGTCCAGCAGCGCGGGCAGGATCCGCCGGCCCTTCTCCCGGAGCAGGGCGAGGCCTTCGGCGGTCGACCCGGTGGCCGCCTTGTCGTCCAGGTCCTCGGCGGTCGGGCCCAGCATCACCTTGCCGTGCACCGTCGGCGTCACCAGGACCCCCTTGCCGAGCGCGCCCGGCACCGGCAGCAGGATGTGGCGTACGAGGCCCCGCGCGAGCTCGTCGAAGACGATCAGCTGGCCGCGCCGGGGCGTCACCGTGAAGTCGGCGTGGCCGAGCAGCCGGTCGATCTCGTCGGCGTACAGGCCGGCCGCGTTCACCAGGTGGCGGGTGCGCAGCGGCCCGCGGCCGGTGGCCAGCAGGTGCGGGTCGCCGGAAGCGACGGACCGGACCGGGCAGTTGAGGTGGAGGTCGACGCCCGCGCGGACGGCCTGCGTGGCGTACGCGAGCGTGGTCGTCCAGGGGCAGATGACGGACTCTCCGGGCACTTCGAGGGCCCCGAGCACCCCGGGGCCGAGGTGCGGCTCGCGGGCCCGGACCTCCTCGGGCGGCACGATCCGGGCCTCGTGGCAGCCGTTGCGCACGGCCTTGCCGGCGAGGCCCGGCAGCGCGGCGCGCTGTTCCTCGTCCCAGGCCACGAGGAGCGCCCCGAGCGGCTCCACCGGGATGCCGCTCTCGGCGGCGTACGCGGCGAGCCGCCGGCTGCCGTCGCGGACCAGCCGGGACTCCAGGGAGCCGGGCACGGCGTCGAAGCCGGTGTGCAGGATGGCGGTGTTGGCCTTGGAGGTGCCGTCCCCGACGTCGTCGGAGGCGTCGAGCAGGGCGATCCGCAACGGGAGCCGGGCCAGTTCGCGGGCGATGGCCGAGCCGACCACCCCGGCGCCGATGACCGTGACGTCGTACTCCCCGCCGGGCAGGGCGCCGCGGGTGGTGACGCTCACGCGGGGCCGTCGAGCAGGGCGGCGACCGCCGTGCGGAAGCGGGCGCGGCGTTCGGCGGCGGCACCGGCTCCGGCCCTGGGCTCGTAGACGGCGGACGGCTTCCACTCCGGGACGGCCTCGCGGACCGTGAGGGAGGGGTCGAGGCCGAGCCGGGCGACCGCGCCGACGCCGAGGGCGGTGGCGTCCGGCAGCGCCGACACCTCGACAGGGATCTGGAGCAGATCGGCCTGGGCCTGCATGAGCAGGGCGGAACGGGTGAGCCCGCCGTCGACGCGGAGGGCGGTGAGCGGGGCGCCCAGGTCGGCGGCGGCCGCGTCCGCGAGCTCTGCGACCTGGGCGGCGATGCCGTCGCACAGGGCGTGCACCAGGTGCCCGGCGGTGGTGCCGAGGCCGAGACCGGTGACCGAGCCCCGCAGGTCGCCCCGCCACCAGGGGGCGGCGAGCCCGGCGAGCGCGGGGACGAAGGTGACGCCGCCGGAGTCCGGGACGCCGGCGCCGACGGTGTCGAGGTCCTCGGCGCCGGAGATCACGCCGAGATCGGTGAGCCAGCGCACGGCGGAGGCGGCCGTGTACACCTGGCCGTCGAGGCAGTAGCTGGTCCGGCCGCCGATGCGCCAGGCCACGCAGCCGACGAGTCCGGTGGAGCTGCGGCGCGGGTGCGGGCCGGTCTGGGCGAGCAGGAACGCGCCGGTGCCGTAGGTGCACTTGGCGGTGCCGGGGGCGGTGACGCTCTGGGCGAGCAGGGCGGCCTGCTGGTCGACGAGCAGCCCGGTCAGCGGCAGTTCGGGGCCGAAGGCGGTGGTGGTGCCGACGCGGGCGTCCGCGTCGACGATCCGCGGCAGCGGCTCGCCGGCGAGGCCGAAGGCTCCGAGGGCCTCCTGGGACCAGCCGACGGTGTCGAGGTCGAGCAGCTGGGTGCGGCCGGCGGTCGCGGCGTCGGTGACGAACTCGCCGGTGAGGCGGTGCACCAGCCACGCGTCGCTGGTCGTCACCACGCCCCGCCGCGTCAGGTGGCGGCGTATCCAGGCCATCTTGGGCGCGGCGAAGTACGGATCGAGCGGCAGCCCGGTGCGCTCCCGCAACAGATCTGCGTGCGGGGCCAGTTCGGCGCACAGGTCGGCGGCGCGCCGGTCCTGCCAGACGATCGCGTCGGTCAGCGGCTCGCCGTTCGCCGGGTCCCAGGCGAGTACGGTCTCGCCCTGGTTGGCCAGGCCCACGGCCGCCACCGGCTCACCGGCCGCGGCCAGCGCGGCCCGTCCGGCGTCGAGGACGGAGTCCAGCAGCTCGGCCGGGTCCACCTCCACCCGGCCGTCCGGCAGGTGGCGGGGGCGTACGGGAGCGGAGGCCGAGCCGATGATCCCGCGGTCCGGACACAGGACGAGGGCCTTGGTTCCCGAGGTGCCTTGGTCCACAGCGAGCACCGGGCCCGTCATCACCACTCCGTTCCGTCCGCGTGCCGGCGGGTCCGCCGGCCGTCCGGCGTCCGTCGCCGTCCGTCGGCCGCCGTCCGTCCGACGCCGTTCGTCCGACGCCGCCCGTCGGTCGGAAGCCTCCACCAGCGGAGGACGCCCGTCAAGATCCTTCCGCGCCCGCCGCCGTCTCGACTGACGGACAATCACATCCCTTGGGTGGCTTGAAACTTGCGATCGAAAAAGTTTCCGGGTGAGATCCGCCGCACCCGCTCTATAGTGATCGCCGATCAACGGGCGGTAACGGCGCCGCCCGTGGCTCAACTGCGGGGGTCCGCCGAACAGTTCGCGCATGGTTCACGCATCCCTGGTGCTGGCCCGACCCCGCGGTGCGGCGATCGGACGCCAGACGGACCGACCCGTCCCTCCATGCGATCCGAGGACCGATGACCACGATGACCGCAGTACGAGCCGGTTCCGGCCGCCGCACGTCGCCCGGGACGAGGTGATGGCCGGCGGCGATTTCCGGCCCGTCTACCACCCCGCCGGCCTCGACAACGACCTGCGCGCCGCCGTACAGGACCTGCGCACCGGCCGCTGGCTGTCGATGGCGCGGCTGCTGGAACGCACGGACGGCTGGGGGCTGTGGACCCAGCGCACCCAGGTCCTCGCCGCCGTCGCGGCCGGCTCCGACGTGGTCCAGGCCTGGCGGACCGAGGAGCCCACCAGCGTGGCGGCGACCGTGATGCACACCCGGGTCGCCGTCGAGCGCGCCGTACGCGCCCACCGCGCGGGGCATCCCCGTACGCACGAGCTGTGGCAGGAGGCCTGGCAGTCCTGCCGGAACACCGCCGGCCTGAGCCCCGCCGACCCCGTGCCCTGGGTCTGCCTGCTCGCCCTGGCCCTCCTCGACGAGGACCGCCGGATGGACGAGCACCGGCTGCCGCCGCCCGGCCCGATGCTGCCTCCCGGACCGTGGGGCATCCTCGCGCAGGCCGACGAGCGGGACCCGCACAACCGTGAGGCCTACCACCGGATGCTCCAGTTCGTGTACGCGGGCCCGGCCGGGCCGCGACCGCGCTCCGAGGCCGTCAACTTCGCCCGCTGGGCCGTCGGCACGGCTCCGCCCGGGTCCGCCGTCCACCTCCTGCCGCTCTACGTCCACGTCGAGCGCTACCGCCGCGAAGGCGGCCAGGAACGGGCCCTCGACCTGCACTGGGTCGCCGAGGACGCCATCCGCGACGCCGTCCACGCCCTGGACGCCTGGTTCCCGTACGCCGACCCGGCGCACGCCTCCCCGCTCGACCTCAACCACCTCGCCCACGCCCTGTGGGGAGCGCACCGGTTCGAGGGGGCGGCCCGGGTCTTCGACGCGATGGGCGGGTACTGGACCACCCTGCCCTGGGCCCAGCGGACCCGCGACCCCGCCGACCCGGCACTCGCCGAGGAGGTGTTCCTGCACGCCAGGTCCCGCAGCCTGGCCGACCGGGACTGACCCCCTCCCCGCTCCCCCTGCCCCCCGCTCCGTCTCCCCCGTCCCCCGCTCCAACGCCCCTTCGGAGGTACCCCCGTGTCGCGCACCACGCCGGCAGCCCGCCCGGACCACAAGGCCCCGCCCCACCAGGACGAGGAGGAGCGGCTCAGAGAGCTCGGCTACCAGCCCGTCCTCGCCCGCCGGATGGGCGGCTTCGGCAACTTCGCCATCAGCTTCTCGGTCATATCCGTGCTGTCCGGCTGCATGACCCTGTACGGCTTCGGCCTGGGCACCGGCGGCCCGGCCGTGATGCTGTGGGGCTGGGCCGGCGTCGGCCTCTTCGTCCTCTGCGTGGGCATGGCCCTGGCCGAGGTGACCAGCGCCTACCCCACCTCCGGCGCGCTCTACTACATGGCCGACCGGCTCGGCGGACGCCGCTGGGGCTGGTACACGGGCTGGCTCAACCTGCTCGGCCTGCTCGGCGCCATCGCCGGCATCGACTACGGCGCCGCCCTGTTCACCGGTGCCTTCCTGAACCTCCAGTTCGGCTTCGTGCCCACCCCGGGCTCGACCTTCCTGATCTTCCTGGCCATCCTGCTGCTGCACGCCGTGCTCAACCTCTTCGGCGTCCGGCTCGTCAGCGTGCTCAACTCCATCAGCGTCTGGTGGCACCTGGCCGGCGTCGCCGTGATCGTCGGCGCCCTGGCCTTCGTTCCCGACCGCCACCAGTCGGTCTCGTTCGTCTTCACGGAGTTCGTCAACGACACCGGCTGGGCCAACCCGTTCTACGTGGCGGCGATCGGCCTGCTGCTCGCGCAGTACACCTTCTCCGGCTACGACGCCTCCGCGCACCTCTCGGAGGAGACCTCCAACGCCTCCGTCTCCGCCGCCAAGGGGATCGTCCGGGCCATCTGGGTGTCCTGGCTCGCCGGGTTCGCCCTGCTCGCGGGGCTCACCTTCGCCATCCAGGACTACGCGGCCGTCCAGGGCAGCGCCACCGGTGTGCCGCCCGCCCAGATCTTCCTCGACGCCCTCGGCTCCGGCGGCGCCACCGCCCTGCTGCTCGTCGTGATCGTCGCGCAGATCTTCTGCGGCAACGCCGAGGTCGCCGCCGCGAGCCGGATGGTCTTCGCCTTCAGCCGGGACAACGCGCTCCCCGGCTCCTCCCTGTGGCGCAAGGTGAGCGGCCGCACCCAGACCCCCGTTCCGGCCGTGTGGCTCTCGGTCGCGGCCGCCGGCGTCCTCGCGCTGCCCTCGCTCTGGTCCGCCACCGCCTACGGGGCCGTGACCGCCATCAACGTCATCGGCATCACCCCGGCCTACGCCATCCCGATCTACCTGCGGCTGCGGGCCGGCGACCGGTTCCGGCCCGGCCCGTGGAGCCTCGGCCGCTGGAGCAAGCCGGTCGGCTGGACCGCCGTCGCCTGGGTGGCCCTGGTCACCGTCCTGTTCTGCCTGCCGCAGAAGTCCCCGGTCACGATCGACTCGATGAACTACGCGGTGATCGCCCTGGCGGTCGTACTGGTCCTCGCCAGCGTGTGGTGGTACGCCGCCCGGCGCTCGTACGGGACCCCGTCCGCCTACGGCAACGCGCGCGAGCAGGCGGACATCGCGGAGGGCATCGTCTGACCGTCCGGTCCCCGCAGGAGCGGCGGGCGGCGGTACGGGTGCCTCAGCGGCGTGCGCCCGGACCGCCGCCCGCGACCGTCCCGCGGTACCTGGCGTTGACGGCCGCCGCCCTGGCCAGCGCCACGGGGTTCAGGAAGCGCGCCGGACCGATCAGGCGGGACCCGAAGCGGTACATGTGGCGCGCCATGGCCTCGTCGCGCGCCGCCGCCGCGAACATCAGCCGCTCCCCGGGGTTGAACGGGCGGGCCTTCGCGTAGTCGACGGCCAGCGCCTGGTGGCCGCGCAGCCGGCGCCGGTGCGTGCGGGCGTACGCCGCGAGCGACCGTTCGAGGTCGCCCCGGCCCGCCGCGGCCGGGCCGGCCGCCTCGGCCAGCCAGCGCGCGGACTCCAGGGCCCAGCCGCACCCCACGCCCCACAGGGGGTCGCCGGTCAGGGCTGCGTCGCCGACGAGCGCGAGGCCCGGCGCGGTCGGCTCGCGGGTGACGAGCGGGTAGTCGACGGTGCCGATGATCTTGCCGACCCGCTCGGCGGAGTCGATGGGCGGCGCCTCGGGCAGGCCCCGGACGAAGGAGAGGAAGCTGCCCTCCAGGTCTTCTCGGAAGGCCGGCAGCCGCTTCTTGTCCGGGAGCACCGCGAGGACCGTCACGCCGTCGTCGTTGGGGAACGCGTACGCCATGTCGGGCTCCAGGAACCACGCCTGGCCGATCCCCCCGTGCAGCGGGAGGCCGCGGAAGTGCGCGAGGTACCCGAACCGCGCGTTCTCGTACTGCCGGGCGGGCACCCCGGCGAGCTTCGCCACGGCCGAGTCCTTGCCGTCGGCGCCGACCACCAGCCGGGCCCGGATCTCCCGCTCGCCCCGGGGCGTCTTCGTCCGCACTCCCACGGTCCGCCCGGCTTCCGTCACCAGCCCGGTCACCTGGTGCCCGAGGAGCAGGTCGACGCCGGGGGTCTCCCCCGCACGGGCCCTGATCAGCGGGTCGAGGGTGCTGCGCCGGACGTTGTACGCGTACGGCAGCGCGGGCCCCGCGGGGGCGGCCCTCGGCTCGATCCACCCCCAACGGGTGTACCAGCGCGCCTCGTTGCGGACGGCTCCGGCCTCCTCAAGAGCGGGGAGGAGGCCGAGCTCGTCCAGCACCGGGTAGGCGTTGGCCGTGATGGAGTGGGTGCACAGCACCTTGTACGCCCCGGGGTCCGAGCGGCGTTCCAGCAGCGCGACGCGGACACCCCGCCGCGCGAGCAGGATCGCCGCGGCGCTGCCGGCGAGGCTGGCTCCGCTGATGACGACGTCGTAGCCGTCTCCCGCGCTCTCAGGCTCGGTCATGCGCTGATCGCCCCCTTCGGGGTGTGGTGCGGTCGTGGGAGTGGTGCGGTGCCAACTGCAGTCGGGAGCCTGCCCAGTTGTCAATGGTTCCGTTCGGAGGGTGATCGTCCGGCGGACCGGCCGTCGGGCGGGTTCATGCGGTACCGCCGGTGTCCCTCGGCGAGACCGACCACGCCTGCTGGATCGCCGAGGCGCTGGTCGACTACCTCACCCGGCAGGGCCGCTACCACGAGTGCCGGACGGCCCTCGAGACGGCGCTCGCGCACGTGGACGACGCCGGCGACCCGCGGATGGCCCTCGCCCTGCGCAACAGCCTGGCCTACACGGGCACGTACCAGCGCCGGTACGCGCAGTCGCGCGCGCTGCACACCGAGGTGCTCCGGCTCGCCCGGCGCGGCGCCGACCCGTACGAGGAGTTCCGCGCCCTCGTCGGGCTGGCGGCCGTGGAGATGAGCGTGGGCGAGGGCGAGCGGGCGATCTCCCGTGTCCGCGATGCGCTGGCCGTGTCGGACCCGCTGCCCAACGACTGGCTCGCCGCGATGGTCTTCGTCCTCCAAGGCCTCGCGCACCAGCTGGCGGGACGGAACGAGGAGGCGCTGGCCTCCTTCACCGAGGCCCGCACCCATGCCGAACGCAGTGGCAGGCCGCGCATGCTGGGCCGGGCCCTGAGCTTCGCCGCCGACATCCACCTGCGCCTCGGGCGGTACGCGGAGGCCAAGGGCCTGCTGCGCAGGGCGGTCCGGCTGGTCGAGGAGGCCGGGGACGTCTTCCTCTGCGCGCGCGGCCTGACCCGGCTGGGCACGGCGGAGCAGGAGGAGGGGGATCCGGTCGCCGCCGTCGCCCTCCACCACCAGGCCCTCCTCCGGCACCGGCTGCTGTCCCCGCTCACCGAACCCGGTTGCGACTGGCTGGAGATGGACATCCGCACCCGGCTGGGCCGGGCCTACGCGGCGACCGGCCGCGTCCCCGAGGCGCTCGGGCAGTTCCGGGCCGTGGCCGGGGTGCCGGGCAGGCGTTCGCGGTAGCCCGTGTGCGGTGATCCGCGGGGAGGCGGTCAGCGGGGGCGGCGGGCGGTGCGCGCGGTCGGGCCCATGCGGCACCGGACGTCCGTGCCCGTGACTAGCCTGGGCACGTGACGTCCACCGCTGACCGAGAACCGCCCGCCCCGGCCCCGCTCAAGGCGCCGCCCTTCGATCCCGAACTGAGCGCCGTACTGGGCGGATTGGGAGAGGAGGTGCGCGAGCCCGTCACGCCGGACTCGCTCGCCGCCTGGCAGGCGCGGGATGCCGCGGGCCGGCCCCGGCCGACGGTGCGGGACCTGCGTGCGGGCGGGCTGTTCGAGGTGGCGGAGGTGTCCGTGCCGGGACCGGCGGGCGGGCCGGAGGTCACGCTCGTCAGCGCGCGGCCGGCCGGGGCCTGCGGGCCGCTGCCGTTGCTGTACTACCTGCACGGCGGCGGGATGATCGCGGGCAACGCGTGGTCCGTGCTGCCGCGGGTCCTGCGCGAGTGGGCGCTCCCGCTGGGGCTGGCCGTCATCTCGGCGGAGTACCGGCTGGCGCCCCGGGCGCGGTACCCCGAGCCGCTGGAGGACTGCTACGCCGGGCTCGTCTGGGCGCTCACCCACGCCGACGGGCTGGGCGTCGACCCGGACCGGTTCGTCATCGGGGGCAAGAGCGCGGGCGGCGGGCTCGCCGCGGCGCTCGCCCTGCTGGCCCGCGACCGGGGCGGTCCCGAGGCGCTGGGGCAGCTGCTGCTGAGCCCGATGCTCGACGACCGCGGCGCCACCTTCTCCACCCGGCAGATGGGCGGCGCCGGCGTATGGGACCCGGTCTCCAACGCGACGGCCTGGCAGGCGCTGCTCGGCGAGCGGCGGGGCGCCGCGGACCTGCCGCCGTACGCGGCCCCCGCGCGCGCCACCGACCTCTCCGGGCTGCCGGCGGCCTACGTCGAGGTGGGGTCGGCCGAGATCTTCCGGGACGAGGGCGTGGCGTACGCGAACGCGATCTGGCAGGCCGGCGGCCAGGCGGAACTGCACGTGTGGCCCGGTGCCTGCCACGGCTTCGACGGACTGGCCCCGCACGCCGCCCTCACCCTGGACGCCCGCGAGGCCCGCACCCGCTGGCTGCGGCGCCTGCTCGCGCGGCCGGCCTGATCCGGCCCGGTCCGAAGGAATCCCCGGTGGATCGGCGCGCGGCGTCGGATGCGGTGCACCGCAAGGGGGGGTGCGGGAGCGCCCTCAGCCCTTCACCGCGTCCAGGCGGCGCAGGCTGGTCCGGCGCTGGAGGAGGGCCAGGGCCGCCACGCCCGCGCCGAGCGCCAGCCAGCCGGGCGGGCCCGCCGCCATGACGGCGCCGGTCAGCAGCGGCGGGCCGACGGCCTTCTGCGCGGAGGAGGAGATGCCGGCCACCCCCAGGTAGGAGGCCCGCGCCTGCCGGGGCGCGAGGGAGACGGACAGTTCCCAGGAGGACACCGAGCGCACCATCTCGGCCGCTGTGACCAGGGCGGCCGCGGCCAGCAGGGTCGCGGTGGCGGTCCAGGGCCCGTGCTCGGGGGTGAGGGCGAGGAGGGCGCAGGCGCCGAGCAGGAAGAGCCCGTACCAGGCGACGGCGGCCGCCGCCTGGCGCGGTGCGCGGACCTTCGCCGACACGGGGAGCTGGAGGGCGACGACCAGCACGGTGTTGAGCACGAGGAAGGCGGGGACGACGGCGTGCGGCGCGTCGGTGTGGTGGACCAGCCACAGCGGGAGCCCTACGTCGAGGAGGGAGGCGTCCAGGTTCAGGGCGGTGTCGAGGAGGACGAAGCGGAGGTAGCCGCGGTCGCGCCAGGGACCGGTGGCCGGAGCCTTCGCCCCGGGCGGGCCTTCGCCGGGTGCGGGGGCGACCAGGCGGCCGTGGCCGCGCGGTTCCCTCGTACGCCACACCAGTACGGCGGCCGCCAGGAAGGACAGCGCGTTCCCGAGGATGAGGGCCTCGTACGCGCCCCGGGTGCCCACGGCGAGGCCGACGGCGGCGAGGCCCGCGCCGACGGCGCACCCCGCGTTGGCGGCGCTGCGGGACAGGGCCTGGTAGGTGGAGCGCCGTTCGCCGGCCACGCGGGTCGCGAAGAGCATTTCGAGGGTCTTGGCCGCGCGGTCGCCGAGGCAGGTGAGGGCGACGATCAGCAGGAGCGCTTCGAAGCGGGTGACGACGAGCATCGCGCCGAGGGTCACCAGGCGCAGCAGGTGACAGGCGATCAGCAGGGGGCGTACGGGGAGCCGGTCGGCCAGGTGGCCCGCGAGGGGCGAGCCGGCGATGCCCGCCACCGCGCCGGCGCCGAGCATCAGGCCGAGCCGGCCGGCGTCGAGGCCGACGACGAAGGTGAAGAACAGCACCGAGGAGGCGGCCCAGATGCCGCTTCCGGTGCGGTCGACGAGCTGGCCGAGCAGCATGATCCGGGCGTCGCGGCCGCCGGGCGGCCGCCTCAGCTGTGCGACCAGTCCGCCGCGCTCGCCGCCGTCGGCGGCGTCGGGCCCCTCGTGGTCCGTGTCGCGTCGCCGTGCCGTGCCGAGCCGCCGCATGAAGGGCCTCCGTCTCCCCGACGAAAGTATCTCGATGTCGAGATACCTCACGGCAGCCTGCCCTCCATTCATCTCGACGTCAAGATATTTCTGACGCCGGAGGCCGCCTCAGGAGCGGACCATGCGGGCGACGGCCCGGGAGGCCTCCTCGACCTTCTCGCGCGCCCTGTCGCCGCCCTCGGCGACGGCGTCGGCGACACAGGAGTGCAGGTGGTCCTCCAGCAGGGTCAGCGCGAAGGACTGCAGGGCCTTGGTGGCGGCACTGACCTGGGTGAGCACGTCGATGCAGTACGTCTCCTCCTCCACCATGCGCTGGAGGCCGCGCACCTGACCCTCGATGCGGCGAAGCCGCTTGAGGACGTCGTCCTTGTCCGTGCTGTAGGCGGGGCGTGCGGAGTGTGCGGTGTAAGCGGACACGGCGGTCGATCCCTTCCCGTTGGTACGTCCCGTACGTCCCGGACGTCTCGTACGTCTCGTGCGTCCCTCTCGTCGTGGAGCGCTTGCCACCCCTGGGGGGTATGCCGGGTGCGCGCGCTCAGTGGGAGTGGCCGCCCGGCTCCTCCGGCGCCGCGGGAGCCGCCGACGGGGTCGCGGCCGCGTCCGCCGCCGGCCCGGCGCCGCCGCCCGCGTTGACCGTGAAGGCCGCCGTACGCACCTTGCCCTCGTGCTGGAAGTCCAGGAAGAGCCGGTACGTACCCGCGCTCGGGGCGGTGGCGGTGAAGGAGACGTCCGGGCCGGGGCCGCCCTCGTTGGGGTGGACGTGGAGGTAGGCGAGGTCTCCGTCGCGCAGGGCGACGAGGTGGCCGTAAGCACCCAGGTACGGTTCGAGGTCGGTGACGGGCTTGCCGTCCTTGCTGACCGTGAGCCTGAGTTCGCCCGCCTTGCCGGGGTCGAGGGTTCCGCCCAGGGCCACCCGGTAGCCGTCCACCTCGGCCGTGTTCACGGCCGGCGGCATCGGGGCCGGCGCGTACGCCCCGGGCACCGAGAGGTCCGCGCCGAGGGTGACGTTCTTCGCACCGGGCGCGGCGGGGGTGAAGTCGGCGAACGCCTTGTAGGCGCCGGCCGCGGGCAGGTCCACGGCCGCCGACCAGGTCCCGTCCTGCGCCCGCACCGGGTGCAGGTGGCGGTAGACCGTGAGGTCGCGCGAGGCCACGATGAAGTGCAGTTCCTTGCCGTGCTCGGTCTTGTATCCGGTGACCTTGCGGCCCTCCGCGTCCTTGACCGAGAACCGCAGCTCACCCTGGCCCGCCGCGATCCGCGGGGTGTCCAGGCTCAGCGTGTAGCCGCCCTCCGAGACCTGGAGCCCGCCGGCCGCCGGGCCCTGGGCAGCCGCCTGGTCATGGCCCCCGTGGCCCGCCGACGGCCCGGACCCCCCGGACCCGGTGGACGCCCGCGCCGCGTGGGCCCCGTGCGCCGGCCCGGCCGGCGCGCCCACGGGACCCACGCCCGCACCCACCCCGTAGGCGGTGCCGAAGGTCGCCGCCAGTGCGGCGGCGAAAACGGTGATCTTCACTCCGGTGTTCATGGCTGATCTCCCCTACGACGTACGTACCACTGCCGCATCCAGCGGTTTCATGGACTTCACGATACCCCCCAGGGGTATCAAGTCAAGCTGGAGGAACACTTGCGATGCATACCTCCGGGGGGTATATCTGGAGTCAGGCCGGATACCCCCAGCGGGTATCGGCACGACTGAGGTCCGATCTAGGAGAAACACATGTCTTCCTGCTGCACCCCCGAAGGCACCTGCGGTACGAACGCCGGCGAGACCACCACCTCCGTGGCCGTGGTCGACACCACCGCCACCGTCTACCGCGTGACCGGCATGTCCTGCGGGCACTGCCGGACCGCCATCACGGCCTCCGTCGGCGCGCTCGACGGGGTCGTCTCCGTCGACGTGGACGTCGACGGCGGCGTGGTCACCGTGACCACCGCCGGCGAGCCCGACGACACCGCGATCACCGCGGCGGTCGACGACGCCGGCTACGAGCTGACCGGCCGGGCCTGACACCCGGTCCGTCCCCGACCCACCCGGCCGCCGGGGCCCCGTCCGTCCCACCGGGCCCCGGCCCCCACCCCGCGCTCGAACGAGGAGCAGCACTCATGACCACCATCACTCCCGGCGCCGCCCAGGTCGAGCTCGCCATCGGCGGCATGACCTGCGCCTCGTGCGCGGCACGCATCGAGAAGAAGCTCAACCGCATGGACGGCGTCGAGGCCACCGTCAACTACGCCACCGAGAAGGCCAAGGTCACCTTCGACGCCGACGCCGACATCTCCGTCGCGGACCTGATCGCCACCGTCGAGGCCACCGGCTACACCGCGCAGGAACCGACGCCGCCGCGCACCGGCGGCGCCGCGGGCCCCGAGGGGGAGCAGCCCGAGCACGACGAGCTCGCGCCGCTGCGCCAGCGGCTCGTCACCGCGGTCTCGCTCGCGGTCCCCGTCATCGCGATGGCGATGGCCCCGGCCCTCCAGATCGACTACTGGCAGTGGCTCTCGCTGACCCTGACCGCGCCCGTCGTCACGTACGCGGCCTGGCCCTTCCACCGCGCCGCCTGGACCAACGCCAAGCACGGCGCGGCCACCATGGACACCCTGATCTCGGTCGGCACGATCGCCGCGTTCCTGTGGTCGCTGTGGGCCCTGTTCTTCGGCACCGCCGGCACCCCCGGCATGACCCACGCCTTCGAGTTCAGCATCGCCCGCACCGACGGCGCGGGGAACATCTACCTGGAGGCGGCGGCCGGGGTGGTCGCCTTCATCCTGGCGGGCCGGTACTTCGAGGCCAAGTCCAAGCGCAAGGCCGGCGCGGCCCTCAAGGCCCTGCTGGAGCTGGGCGCCAAGGAGGTCACGGTGCTGCGCGGCGGCCGCGAGGTGACCGTGCCGACCGCCGAACTCCAGGTCGGGGACCGCTTCCTGGTCCGTCCCGGCGAGAAGATCGCCACCGACGGCACCGTCGTCGAGGGCTCCTCCGCCGTCGACGCCTCCATGCTCACCGGCGAGTCCGTGCCCGTAGAGGTCTCCGTCGGCGACTCCGTCACCGGCGCCACGCTCAACGCCGGCGGCCGCCTGGTCGTCGAGGCCACCCGGGTCGGCTCCGACACCCAGCTCGCCCGGATGGCCCGGCTGGTCGAGGACGCCCAGAACGGCAAGGCCGCCGCCCAGCGGCTCGCCGACAAGATCTCCGCGGTGTTCGTCCCCGTCGTCATCGGACTGGCCCTGGCCACCCTCGGGTTCTGGCTCGGCACCGGATCGGGCCTCGCGGCCGCCTTCACCGCCGCCGTCGCCGTACTGATCATCGCCTGCCCCTGCGCCCTGGGCCTGGCCACCCCCACCGCCCTCATGGTCGGCACCGGCCGCGGCGCCCAGCTCGGCATCCTCATCAAGGGCCCCGAGGTCCTGGAGAGCACCCGCAAGGTCGACACCATCGTCCTGGACAAGACCGGCACCGTCACCACCGGCCAGATGACCCTGCTCCGCGTCCACACCGCCGAGGGCACCGACGAGGCGGAGGTGCTGCGCCTCGCCGGAGCACTGGAGCACGCCTCCGAGCACCCCATCGCGCAGGCCGTCGCCGCGGGCGCCGCCGCCCGGGTCGGCGCCCTGCCCGCCCCCGAGGACTTCGCGAACATCCCCGGCCTCGGGGTACAGGGCGTCGTCGACGGCCACGCGGTGCTCGTCGGCCGCGGCAAGCTGCTCGCCGAGTGGGCGATGGAGCTGACCCCGCACCTGGAGCGCGCCAAGTCCGAGGCGGAGGCCGCCGGCCGCACCGCGATCGCGGTGGCCTGGGACGGCGAGGCCCGCGCGGTCCTCGAGGTCGCGGACGCGGTCAAGGACACCAGCGCCGAGGCCATCCGCCGGCTGCGCGCCCTCGGCCTGACCCCGATCCTGCTGACCGGCGACAACAAGGCCGTCGCCGAGACGGTGGCCCGCGAGGTCGGCATCGACGAGGTCATCGCCGAGGTCATGCCGCAGGACAAGGTCGACGTCGTCAAGCGGCTCCAGGCCGAGGGCCGCAGCGTCGCGATGGTCGGCGACGGCGTCAACGACGCGGCCGCGCTCGCCCAGGCGGACCTGGGCCTGGCCATGGGCACCGGCACCGACGCGGCCATCGAGGCCGGCGACCTGACCCTCGTACGCGGCGACCTGCGGGCCGCGGCGGACGCAATCCGGCTCGCCCGCAAGACCCTCGGCACCATCCGCTCGAACCTGTTCTGGGCCTTCGCCTACAACGTGGCCGCCCTGCCGCTCGCCGCGGCCGGACTGCTCAACCCGATGATCGCCGGTGCGGCCATGGCCTTCTCCTCGGTCTTCGTCGTCGGCAACAGCCTGCGCCTGCGCGGCTTCCGGGCCGCCGCCAACTGAGGAGCCCCCGTGGCCGGTTACACAGAACACAGGGAAGACGTCATCAGACGGCTGCGGCGGATCGAGGGCCAGGTCCGCGGCGTGCAGCGGATGGTCGCCGGGGACGTCTACTGCACCGACGTGCTCACCCAGGTCTCCGCGATCAGCGCCGCACTCCAGTCCTGCGCCGTGACCCTGCTCGACGAACACCTCGCCCGCTGCGTCACCGAGGCCGTCGCCAGGGGCGGGGACGAGGCGAAGGCCAAGGTCGGCGAGGCGACCAGGGCCATCGCCCGCCTGATCCGCACCTGACGCACCCCTCCCGGCCCCCACGCCCGCCGCCCCTCCGCCCCTCCGCCCCTCCGCCGCACGATCCGGTGGAGGGGCGGCGGGCGTTCCTGCCCCGCGTACCGGACGGGGGTATGCCCCCGCCGACGGGGCGCGCCGTACGATGAGCCGCTCGCGAGGGGGAGGGCCGAGAGGGATGCGCGTACGCCGGCTGGGAGAGCTGGAGGCCGAGATCATGGACCGGGTGTGGCAGTGGGAACGCCCCGCCTCGGTCCGCGAGATCGTGGACGACATAAACCGGGTCCGCAAGGTCGCCTACACCACCGTCATGACCGTGGCGGACATCCTGTACCGCAAGGGCTGGCTGAGCCGCGAGAAATCGGGCCGGGCCTGGATGTACGAGGCGGTGCGCAGCCGCGAGGAGTACACCGCGGCGCTGATGCAGGACGCGCTCGGCGACAGCCAGGACCGCAGGGCCACGCTGCTGCGGTTCGTGGAGCGCATGTCCCACGAGGACGTGGAGGCCCTGGACGAGGCCCTGCGCGCCGCCCGCACCGACCGTCCGGCCGACGGGCGCGGCCGGTGAACCACCACGTACTGCCGCCCCTCGGGCTCGCCCTGATCACCGGTCTGGTGCTGCCGTTACTGCTCGTGCGCGCCCGCTGGGCCCAGCAGGTGCCCCGGATGGGGCTGGCCGCCTGGATCGCCTGCGGCGCCGTCTTCGCACTGTCCACGGCCATGCTGGCGGCGCAGCTGCTGCTCCCCCCGGAGACCAGCCACCACCTCATCGACGCGGTCCTGACCCTGACCCCGCCCTCCCCCGCGCGGCTGGCCGCGGCCACCGCGCGCGAGGCCCTCGCCGCGGCTTCGGCGCTGGCGGTGCTGGCGGTACCGGCCACCGGCTTCGTACGCGAGCTCGTGCGGGCGCGCCGGGCCCGCACCCGGCACGCCGAACTGCTGCGCCTCGTCGGCCGGTACGACTCCCGGCTGGGGGCGACCGTACTGGAGGACGCGCGCCCGGCGGTGTACTGCCTGCCGGGGCGTTCGCGTCGGGTCGTGGTGTCCTCGGGGGCCCTGGAGGTGCTGACGGAACAGGAGCTGGCCGCGGCGCTGGCCCATGAGCGGGCCCACATCGGCGGCCGCCACCACCTGCTGGTCGCGGCGGCGGGCGCGTACTCGGCGGTCTTCCGCCGGCTGCCGCTGGCCCGGATCGGCGGGCGCACGGTACCGCTGCTGCTGGAGATGGCCGCCGACGACCGGGCGCTGCGCGGGTGTTCCAGCGACGCGCTGGCCACGGCGCTGTACGCGCTGGCGTCGGGGCGCGCGCCGCGCAGGGCGTTCGCGGCGGGCGGGCCGTCCGCGGCGGTGCGGATGCGGCGCATCCTGGGGCCGCGCCGGGCGGGACGCCCGGTGCTGCGCGGGATGCTGGCGGTGGCCGCGGCGGTGTCGACGGTCGTTCCGCTGGTGATCGCGTGTTGTTGGACGTCCTGACAGCGGATTGCCCTCTTCCTCTCTCCGCCCCCAACCCGGCTATTTACTAAGCCAATTCGTAGATTTCCCGCCGCCCCCGGCCACTCGAATTGCCCGCTATTCTGAGCGCGTGCGGGCTCAGGACCGGTACGGCGAGAGGTGCGGAAAGAATGCTGCTGGCTGACGTGCGGACGGCAGCTCCCGGTGACGCGACGGCGATTTCCCGGCTCCTCGCCGAAGCGATTCGCGACGGCTACGGCGAGGCCCTCGGGGAAATCGGGGTCGGCCGGCTGGTGTCGGACCATTGCGCCCTGCCGCGCATAAGAGCGGAAATTGAAATTCCCGGCGGAGCTCCCGCCTGGCTCGGCTGGCTGGTCGCGGCCGACACCGACGGCACCGTCGTGGGTGCGGTCTCGGGCGGCGTGCCCGTCGCCGCCGAGGGCGAGATCTACGCCCTGTGCGTGACCCCGGCCCGGCAGCGGGAGGGCGTCGGCACGGCGCTGCTGGAGGCGGCCACCGGCCGGATGCGGGCGCACGGGGCCGCGTACCAGCGGATCACGCTGCCCGTCGAACAGGCCCCGGCGCTCCCCTTCTTCACCCACCACGGCTTCGGCGCGCTCACGCCGGTCAGGCTCGGCCGCACCCTCTGACGCCGCCCGCCCGCGCCGGGGGCGTGGCAGATCCACGCCATCGCGTGTTCACGCAGCCCGCCGCTCTGGCCCCGGACCTCCCGCGCAGGACAGGATTTCACCAGCGGGGCGGTCCCGGCGGCACGGGAGCCCCGCCCCGGACGGCTGGCCCGAGCGACCCCCTGGAGGAGCGATGCACACACCGAGCGGCATTTCCCCGCCCGTCCTGCCGTTCGCGCCCGCCCCGTTCGCACCGGCCGCGCCGGCCGCGCGCGCGGCCGCCGGTGCTCCGTGGGCGCCCGGCGCGGCCGCCGTCCCGTCCCCCGCCGGCTTCCTGCCCGGCCTGGAGTCGACCGCGCCCGCCGACGAGGACTCGCTCTGGCTGCAGGACGCGCTGCTGGGCCCGCACAGCGCGGACATCGTCCGCTACCTGGGCCTCGCCCGGGAGTGCGGCGGGGGCCCGGTCCTGGACCTGGGCTGCGGCGCGGGACGGCTCGCGGTGCCGTTCGCCCGCCAGGGCTTCCGGGTCGAGGCGGTGGACCGGGACGCCGCCAGCCTGGAGCGGCTGCGGGCCTGGGGCCGGCGGATCGGGCCGCAGGTGTCGCGGCGCCTGGTCACCACCCGGGCCGATCTGGCGGGGCTGCGGCTGCGGGGCACGTACCGGCTGGCACTGCTGGCCGGGGCGATGATCTCCGCCGTGCCGCCCCACGCCCGTCCGGGGCTGCTGCGCGAGATCGCCGCGCACCTGGAACCGGGCGGCGCGCTCGCCCTGGACTTCACGGCGCACCGGCTGCGCGGGCTGTCGGAGGACCCCTCGCGCACCTGGGCGTTCCAGGTGCCGCGGTTCGACGGGGTCGAGGAGTGGACGGTGGCCCGCCAGGAGTTCGACCTGGACGGCATGAGCGAGCACATCACCTACCACTCCGTCCGCACGGGGAAGCTGAGCAGCGAGCGCGTGGCCGGGGCCACCCGGAAGTGGATCATCGACCCGGAGTGCCTGACCGCCGAACTGCACGGGGCCGGCCTGCCCGTGGAGCGCCGGCGCTGCCACCGCGTGGACGAGCGGACGGAGAGCGTCCTGCTGGTCTGCCGGGCCGGCGGCTGACGCCGCCGAGCCGTTCCGCGAGGCCGGGCAAGAGGTACGATGCCCCCAAAGGTTTGAGTGGACCAGATCGCGGATGGTGGCGGAGAGATGGCTGTCGTGGAGGAGTCGACCGGCCGCGAGGCGGTGATCCAGCGCCTCCGCGACGTCGGGCTGCGGGTCACCGGGCCCCGTCTCGAAGTGCTGCAAGTACTGTCGGCGGGCGGCCACATGGACGTCGAGTCCATCACCGCCGCCGCCCGTGAGCGGCTCGGGACGCTGACCAGCCAGGCCGTCTACGAGATGCTGCGGCACTTCCTGGAGACCGGGCTGGCGTCGAAGTTCGACCGCCCCGGCCTGCCGGCCGTCTTCGAGATCGCCGGCCCGCCCCACCAGCACGCGCTGTGCGTGCGCTGCGGCCGCGTGGAGAACGTCCGGGCGGAAGTGCCCGAGCCCGCCGGCGAGGCCATCCACGCCTGGCGGATGGGCGAGGGCGCCGAGGTCATCTTCAAGGGGCTGTGCCCCGACTGCCTGAGCGCTGCCCCGTAATCCCCGGTGGATCAGCGCACGGCGTCGGACGCGGTGCGTCGCAAGGCGGAGAGGCGCCCCCGTACTGGGCGCATTCGGGCGTTCCGACAACGCGGCGAGGTGCCGTTGCCGACGTCGTGCGCCCGCCGGGGATTACGGGACAGCCCTTGGGCGCGCCGCAGGACTGACGGGCCCGCGCCCGCCCTGTCTCCCGTCAGCGGCAAGGGAGTTGGCCCGCGGAAGATCCCGTACCGCCCCCGCCGGAGCCCCGTCCGGGCCGGCCGGAAGCACAGTCGCGCACCTCAGAGGCAGTCTGTGACGCCCGTCACATCCCGTTCGAGGGGGCGGGAGCCCTCCCATGGGCATGTGCCAAAGTGTGACTGTCGATTCGTAAGATGAGGGGGTCGCTTCGCGATGGCAACGGGCGACGGCAGGGACGGCATCCAGTCCGCCGACAGGGTGCTGGCCTTCTATCAGGAGCTGCGCCTGCGCGGGGTGTCCGACCTGAACGAGGTCTTCCGGGAGCTCGGGCTCGCGCCCGAGGAGTACGAGAAGTGGCGCGCGGAACTGACCTCCCTCGGCCTGATCGTGCCGACCGGCACCACCCACGCCACCCGTGCCGACCTCCAGTCCGGCGCCTGGGAACCGGGTCCGGACGCCGTCACCGTGGTCGACCCCGAGATCGCCCTGCTGCGGATGCTCCAGCGCGAACGGGAGCGGCTGCGCGAGCACCTGGACGAGTCCGACCGGGCGTACAGCGCGCTGGAGAACCTGGTCGGAAGGTTCCTGCGGCCCGGTTCGCTGAACGCCTCCGACGTCGAGGTCGAGATCCTCGACGACTACGGCCGGATCCAGCAGGTGCTGGAGGACATCACGGACGTCATCCGGCACGACCTGACGTCCATGCACGTCACGGCCCTGGTCCGGGAGGTCGCCGACCGGGTGCTCAGCCGCGACCGCCGCCAGATCGACAACGGGGTGCGCATCCGCGCCATCTACCACCAGCGCATCACCACCTCGCCGGAGGCGGTGGAGATGCTCCGCCGCCGGGTCGAGGCCGGGGTGGAGATCCGCCTGTCCCCCGCCGTCCCGATGAACATGATCATCGCGGACCAGCAGTTCGCCGTGCTGCCCGTGCACCCCGACGACCGGGCGGCCGGCGCGATCCTCGCCCGCGGTCCCGCCCTGGTCCGCTCCTACCTCGCGCTGTACGAGCACTGCTGGCACGCGGCCACCCCGTACGGCGACGACGTCGCACCGGAACTCGGCGGCGACGGGCTGTCCGAGCAGCAGCGGGCCGCCCTGAAAATGCTCGCCTCGGGAATGAAGGACGAGAAGGTCGCCCGGAACCTCGGGGTATCCCTGCGAACGGTCAGCCGAATGCTGTCCGAGCTGATGCAGGAAATGGGCGCGTCGAGCCGTTTCGAGGCCGGCGTACGCGCCCAGCGGCTCGGCTGGCTGGACTGATTTCACAGGCCACCGACCCCGTTTCCCGGCGATCCTGGACCGCTTTTCCGGTCCACTTGTGACGGTCCGCCGCAATACCGCCGCAATACTCGGTCCGGGCAGTACGCCTCGGATCGGGAACGCGAAAAGCCCCGCGTCCGCCGGAGGCGGTCACGGGGCTTCACCCGCCCGAGCGGGGCGGGCCGTTCAGTCCCAGCCGTTGCCGTCCGCGCGGGACGACGAGCGGACGGCGACCGCCGCGGTACAGGACGGGCGGGCGGGGGCGGCGTGACGGACGTTCGCGCGGATTCCGGTGGTGTGCACGGCGGACATGATTCCTCCAGGAAGTCTGAATATCGATTCCGTCTCCGCGGATCCGTGCCGCCGGTATTCCGTCGAAGACATCTCCATTCTCATATGGATTCCGCGGCCGGGCCACTTTCCTGTAGCGCGTTTAGGGCGGATCTGGAGTTCATACACACGTTACATCTGCGCATCTTTGGTCAGCTCAAAAGAGCTGTTAGGGTGGCCTTCCGGCCTTCTCGACCCTCCAGGGGAGAGGCGTCGGCGAGGCAGGAGCGTGCCGCCGCTCCTGCCTCACTCACCTCCGGGCCCCACCGCTCCTCGCGCAGCACGTCCCGGTAGACCTCCAGGGTGCGCGCGGCCGCGGCCCGCCAGCTCATGCTCCGTGCGTGGCGCACCGCCGCCCGCCCCATCTCCGCGGCCTCCCCCGGCTGCCCGGCGAACCAGCGCAGCCTCCGGGCGTACTCCACCGGGTCGTTGCCGCGTACGAGCAGCCCCGTCACCCCGTCGCGCACGGCGGTCGGCAGCCCCCCGACCGCCGAGGCCAGCACGGGGGTCCCGCACGCCTGGGCCTCCAGCGCGACCAGCCCGAAGGACTCGCTGCGCGAGGGCACCATCAGCACGTCCGCCGCCCGGTACCACTGGGCGAGCTCCGCCTGCGGCACCGGCGGGAAGTGCCGCAGTACGTCCGACACCCCCAGCTCGCGCGCCAGGTCCCAGGCCTCGCCGCGCGGCCCGGCCCCCGAGTTCCCGCCCACCACCGGGACGATGGTCCGCCGGCGCAGCTCCGGGTCCTGACGCAGCAGTTCGGCGATCGCGCGGACCATCACGTCCGGGCCCTTGAGGGGCTGGATCCGGCCCGCGTACAGGGGGACGAACGCGTCGGCCGGCAGTCCCAGCCGGGCCCGCGCCGCCGCCCGCCCCCGGCCGGGCCCGAAGGTGCGCAGGTCGACCCCCGGCCGGACGATCTCCGTGCGCCGCTCCTCGGCCGCGTACAGCTCGCGCAACGCCCGGGCCTCGTCGGCGGTGTTGGCGATGAGGCGGTCGGCGGATCCGACGACCTGGTGCTCGCCGCGGATCCGCAGCTCCGGCTCGGGGGCGTCGCCTTCGGCGAGGGCCCCGTTCTTCACCCGGGCCAGGGTGTGCGCGGTGTGCACCAGCGGGATCCGCCAGCCGGCGGCGGCGATCCGGCCCGCCTGGCCGGAGAGCCAGTAGTGCGAGTGGACCAGGTCGTAGCGCCGCTCCTGTTTGAGCAGTGCCAGCGAGAAGGGGACGACCAGGGCGGGCATGTCCTCCTTGGCGAGGGCGGCGCGCGGGCCGGCCTCCAGGTGGCGCACCCGGACACCGGGGCCGAGGGCGTCCGGGGAGGGGCGGGCCTCGCCCCGGCAGCGGGTGAACAGGTCCACCTCCACGCCCTGTTCGGCGAGGGCACGGGACAGCTGCACCATGTAGACGTTCATGCCGCCCGCGTCCCCGGTGCCGGGCTGGTGCAGCGGCGAGGTGTGGACGCTGAGCATGGCGACGCGCAGGGACACGGGGAGCTCCTACGGGCAGGGGCCGCGTCCGCCCCGCGCCACCGGGCGACCGGCGCGCGGTCACGCGGCGAAGAAGGGTTTCTGTCGTCTTGCTGTCGTGCGGGGGTGCGGGTCGTGCCGTCGTTCGGGGGGTGCGGCGCAGGGTGCCGGTCGTTCCCGTGCCGCGGGCCGTGCGGCGCACGCGGGTGCCGCCGTCCGCGCGCGGGGCACCGCGCTAGAAGCCGAACACCGGTCCCGACGGCGGGGCCAGCCGGGTGCCCGGCGCGGGCGGGACGAGGGCCGCGGCCGAGACCGGCCCGCCGGGTTCCGCCTTGAGCGCGGCGGCCAGCCGGTCCGCGCCCTCCGGCATCACCGGACGCGCCCACGCGCCGAGCGCCCGGGCCACCGCCAACTGCGCGGCCAGCACCGGGAGGTGGCGGCCGGCTGCGGTGGGGCGGTGGGCCTCGTGCGCGTTGACGTGGCCGAAGTCGGCCGCGGAACGCACCATCTCGTCGAGCAGGGCGACGGCCCTGCGCGGGTCGAACGCGTCCGGCGAGTAGGCCTCCCGCAGGTCCTCCAGCCCGCGCAGCAGCCGCCGCTCCAACACCTCCCAGCCGGAGCCCCCGGGCAGGGCCGCCGGGGCCAGTCCGGCGCACTCCTCGCGGACGGCGGCGAAGAGCCCGGCGAGCCAGTTGTTCCAGCTCTCGTCCAGCTCCCGGCGGGCGGCGGCGAGCCGGTCGGCGTGGAATGCCGTGCGGCGGCCGAGCGGGCGGGCCTGCAGGACGTGCCGGCGCAGGGTGTCCGAGCCGTACTCGGTGATCAGGTCCAGCGCCCAGGCCTTCTGGCCGGAGCCCCAGACGAGCGCCTCGTCCTCGATGACGTACGCCTCGTTGACGCAGAAGTGCTGCGGCAGTTTGAGCCCCTGGGCGAACAGCAGGACCGGCAGCAGCACCGCGTGGCAGAAGGCGTGGCCGAAGCCGCAGAAGTGGACGGCCCGTTCGGGCAGCGGCTGGTCGCCGTGGCCGAACAAGTGCATGGCGGCCGCCTCGAAACAGCCGTCGACCCGGTGCTCGGGGAAGCCGTCGACGGGGACGGGCAGCCCCCACTCGGCGGGGTGGGACACGGCGATGTCCGGCAGCCCGTCCTCGACGAGCGACTCGCACAGCGCGGCCAGCCTCGGCGGCAGGCCGGTGCCGGCCCAGTACTCGGCGAGGGCCTCGCGGTACGGCTCCAGCGGGATGTACAGCCGCCGGCAGCGCCGGGGCCGGGCCGGGGAGGCGCACAGGGCGCAGCGCGGCTCCAGCAGGTCGCCGCCGTCGTTGGGGCGGGCGCACTCGTGGCACATCCCGCCGTCGCTGACCGCGGCGCAGTGCGGGCAGGTGCCGGTGACGTGCGCTCCGTGGAGCCAGCGTCCGCAGGGCTCGCAGTACGGCGTCAGGCGGGTGCGGGCCGCGATGACCCCGTCCGCGTACAGCCGGCGGAAGAGCTCCGTCAGCCGGCCCCGGTAGCCCTTGTCCTGGCGGGGCCGCACGATGTGGTCGAACTCGACGCCCGAGCGCAGCCAGTCCGACGTGATCGCGGCGCGGTACCCCTCGGCGACCTCCTCCGGTTTGCGGCCCGCGCGGAGCGCGCGGACGTGGACGGAGCTGGCGTGGTCGGCGGTGCCGGTGGTGAACCGGACGGGTTCGCCCTCGGCCCGCAGGAACCGGGCGAGTACGTCGGCGGCGACGTACGGTCCTGCGAGATGGCCGACGTGCAGTTCGCCGTGGGTGGCCGGCGGGGTCGCGGTGATCCAGACGGGGGTGCTCATGGGACCTCCTTGACGCTGTGGTGCGAAGGACGCAGCGAAGCTCGGAACGGAAGGAACAGCGGGTGCCCAGCCAAGACTGACAGAGAAACGAACCGTGCGGTCTGGTATCGGCTTGCGCGTTCGCGCCGTTGCGTGGACACGCCAGCGGGGCCTCCCGCGGGCGGGTGCGCGGCCTCAGGCCGCGCAGTCCACCGGCACGCGCATCCCCCGCACCACCTCGGTCCACAGCTCGTGCGTGGCCAGCGCCCACAGCGCGAGCGCGTCGCGGTCCGACGGCCGCTCCAGCTGACGGGCCAGCAGGGTCCGCACCCGGTCGGGCCGGACCTGCCCGGCCCGCGCCAGCCGCTCCGCCGACAGCAGTTCGCGTACGGGTTCCAGCAGCGGCCCGCCGGGAGCGAGCATCGCGGTGACGGGCAGGGCGAACGGCTGCCGGGGCCGCTTCCGCACGGCCTTGGGCAGCAGCTCCCGCCCCGCCTCGGCCAGCGCCCGCCGGTCCTGGAGCAGGCGGGCCGGGAGGGCCCGGGCGTGCGCGGCCACCGGGGGCCGGCAGAACGGCATCCGGGCCTCGACGGCCGAGGCCATGCCCAGGTGGTCGAGCCGGCGCAGGTGCCGGGCAGGCAGCCGCCAGCGGCTCTCGAACGCGGTGACCGCCGCGAGCCGGTCACCGCCCGCGGAGCGCAGCTCCCGCTCGACGCGGTCGGCGGCCGAGCCCTCCTCCGCGATGAAGGCCCGGTAGGCGGGCGTGTACAGGTACTCGCGCAGCAGCCGGGGCGCGGCGGACAGCCCGTCGGTGTAGGCGGCGGCCCAGTCGGCGACGAAGGGGCCCGTGCCCGCCACCCGCGTGCGCGCGCAGGCTCCGAACAGTTCGTCGGCGCCGTCCCCGGTCAGGGCCACGCTGTACCCGGCTTGCCGCACCGCCCGGAAGAGGGCGTACGTGCTCAGCGCGGCCGGGTCGGCGTCGGGCTGCCCCAGGTGCCGGGTGGTGAGGGTCAGCAGCGACCCCAGCTCGGCCGGGTCCAGGGCGACTTCGTGGTGGACGGTACGGGTGTGCCGGGCCACCGCGCGGGCGTACGCGGCCTCACGGTCGGGCCAGCGGCCCCGGTAGCCGAGGTGGAAGCTGTGCGGGGCGGGCGCCCCCGCCTCCCGGGCGTACTCGGCCGTCAGCGCGGTGACCAGGCCCGAGGCGAGCCCGCCGCTCGTGAGGGCGCACACCGGTACGTCGGCCCGCGCGAGGCGGCGCACCTCCCCGCGGAGCACGTCGGCGGTGGACCGGCGGGCCCGCTCGGGGGCGTCCGGCGCCGGGGACCGGCGCCGCAGCGCCGCCGGGCGCCCCGGGTGTACGACGGCGGTCGCGCCGGGCGGCAGGGCGCTGATGCCCTCCAGGGCGGTCCGGGCGGAGATCGGCGTGCGCAGGGCGAGGACGGTGTCGAGGCTGTCCGCGCGCGGGGCCGTCCGCACCCCGTCGAAGGCCAGCAGCGCGGGGATCTCGGAGGCGAACCGGAACGCCCCGTCCGCGCCCTGGTGGTAGTGCAGGGGCTTGCCGCCCATGGGGTCCACGGCGAGGACCAGCCGGGGGGCCGCGCGGACGTCGAGGACCGCGACGGCGAACATGCCGTCGAGCCGGCGGGCGAAACCCGTCCCGTACTCGGCGTACAGGGCGGGCAGCAGGGTGCCGTCGCACAGGTCGGGGAAGCGGTGGCCGCGGGCGGCGAGTTCGCGCCGCAGCTCGGCGTGGTTGTAGATCTCCCCGCCCAGGACGGCGACCACCCCGGGCAGGTGGGCCAGCCGGTACGGCTGCCGCCCGCCGCGCGGGTCGGTCACCGCGAGCCGGTCGCAGCCCAGCGCCCACCCCGGCCCGCGCAGCACCTGGTGCCCGTCGGGACCGCCGTGCCGCTGCCGGGCCGAGACCGCCGCCAGCTCGGCCGGGTCGGGTGCGGTCGCCCCGGCCGCGAGCAAGCCGAAAATCCTGCCCATGCCGGACGCCTCCGCTTCCCACGCGCGCGTGGTTCCCTCGACGATGTGGAGCAGTGAAGTCTGCGAGTGGCGTAGAGGCGACATGTCGCGAGTACGCCAAAGGAGCCGCCTTGCGGCCGGTGCCCGCGCCCAACAGGCTGATCACATGGAACACTTCGCGACCGATCGCATAGACCGCAGCGCCCCCGAATCCCTGCTGGTCGTGGCCGCGCACCCGGACGACATCGAGTTCTGCGTCAGCGGGACGGTCATGCGGTGGATCGCGCAGGGCACCACCCGGGTGACGTACTGCATCGTCACCGACGGCGGTGCGGGCGGCTACGACGAGCAGCTACCGCGCCAGGCCATGGGGGACCTGCGCCGCGCCGAGCAGGTCCACTCGGCCAAGCGCAGCGGCGTCGACGACGTCCGCTTCCTCGGCTACCCCGACAGTTACGTCGAGGCGAGCGTGGAGCTGCGCCGGGACCTGTGCCGGGTGATCCGGCAGGTCCGGCCGCAGCGTGCCGTCATCCCGAGTCCGGAGATCAACTGGGGCCGGATCGCGGACCTGCATCCCGACCACCGGGCGGTGGGCGACGCCGCCCTGCGGGCCGTCTACCCCGAGGCGCGCAATCCGTTCGCGCACCCCGAGCTCCTCAAGGAGGAGGGCCTGGAGCCTTGGATCGTGCCGGAGCTGTGGCTGATGACCGGGCCGACGCCCAACCAGTACGTCGACGTCACCCCCGTCTTCGACCGCAAGGTCGAGGCCCTGCGCATCCACACCTCGCAGACCGCGCACTTCGACGACCTGGCGGGGCTGCTGCGGGAGTGGCTGGGCGAGCACGCCCGGGCGGCAGGGCTGCCCGCGGGCCGGATGGCGGAGGCCTTCCAGGTCGTCAGGATCGAGTGACCGGACGGGGGGGGTCCGCCGGGGCCGGGTCGCGTTCGCCGTGCGGGGCGTGCGGGACCCGGCCCTCGTGCTGTCCGGGGTCACCGGTAGACGAGCAGTTCCGCCTCGGTCGCGCCCGCCAGTTCGTAGCGGGTCGCGACCAGGGGGCGGCCGGAGTAGAGGCGGATCAGCGTCGCCGCGTCCCCCCGGAAGCGGGCCGGGGCCCGGCCGGGCACCTCGTTGCCCAGGACCAGCGGGCCTCCCCGGCCGCCGATGTCCGCGACCAGCCGGGGCGTCTCCCGCTTGCGGCTGACCATCCGCAGCAGGGGCAGGGCCAGCGGCAGGCTGTCGCCGGCGTACTCCCCGGGCTCCCCGAACGCCGCGCGGACGTCGCCCGCGTGAATCCACTCCCCCAGGGCCACCGCGTCGAGCGTGCCGTCGCCCTCGGCGATGACCGGGCCGGCCTCGGTGAGGCCGCGTTCCAGCTCGTCCACGATCCGCGCGAGGGGCCAGTCCACGCGCTCGGCCACATCGGCGGCGTTGGCGGCGGGCAGGAACACCCCTTCCTCCAGCCGGCCCTCCACGATGCGGACCAGGGCGGCCGCGCAGTGCGCGAGGACGTCCCGGGCGGTCCACCCCGGGCAGGCGGTGCGGAGCCCGTACGCCGCCTCCGGTGTCCGCCGCAACAGCGGTACCAACGCGTCCCGTTCGGTGCGCAGCAGCCGGTCGGGGAGCCAGGGGTCGCGTACCTCGGCGTCGGCTCCCACAGCCGCTTCCATGATGGCCACGGCGGTCAGTAGCGGTAGTGGTCGGGCTTGTACGGGCCCTCGACCTCGACGCCGATGTACGCGGCCTGCTCCGGGCGCAGGGTGGTGAGCTTGACGCCCAGCGCGTCCAGGTGGAGGCGGGCGACCTTCTCGTCGAGGTGCTTGGGCAGCACGTAGACGTCGGTCGGGTACTCGGACGGCTTGGTGAACAGCTC
>NZ_JBVJWV010000051.1:25053-36112 GCF_055602105.1 Streptomyces sp. NPDC037421 | reverse complement strand
TCACCCCGGGTAGCCGGACAGACCCGCTGTGGTGGGTGCCCCCGGTCACATCCGGCCCCCGAACCGAAGGAAACGGACGCACCCGACACCGGCTTCCCCAGCCGTGAGGCCGTGGCCGGAAGGCGGTGTACCGCCCCGTGCCCCTTAATGGGCGGCGGACCCGCGCCGCGCGGCCTACGATCGCCCGCATGTCGCATCGTCGTGTACTGCACGTGTTAATGGTCCTCGTCGTGGCACTGACCGGATGGGCCGGAGGTGCCACCGGAATCGCGTCGGCTCAGGAGGACGGGTCGCCGACAGGACGTCAACTGCTGTTCTACAACCATGCCTACGGGGTGCTCGACCGGGAAACCGCCGATGCCATCGAACACTCCGCCTACTTGCGGGACTTCGCCAACTTCCAGGTCCGCACCACCACCGGCTCGGGCGGCGAGACCTGGACCGGCCGGTATCTGATGGGCCGCGAAACCTACCTCGAACTGTTCGGCACGGGTGACCTCCCCGGCCAGGACGGAACGCTCGGCGCCGGCGGACTGGGGGTGTCCGCCGAACGGGCCGGGGACCTCGCCACGGTCACGGCGCGCCTGCGCGACCAGGGCGTGCCGGACCCGGTGACTTTCCGCCAGACCCGCGACTTCGGCGACGGAGTGCCGGTGCCGTGGTTCGACGCCGTCTTCACGACCGGCCAGTACGACGCGTTCGGCGCCTGGGGCATGGAGTACCTGCCGGAGTACTTCGCCGACCCGCGCGGCAACACCGAGCCGGCCTCCCACCCGGGTGACGTCGGCCGCGAGCGGTACCTGTCCGACGGCTACCGCGACCGCCTCATGAAGGACGTGACCTCGATCCGCCTCGGAGTCACGGCACGCGACCTGGCCAACACGGTGCCCCTGCTCAAGGCCGGCGGCTTCGCCGTACGGGAACTCCCCGGCGGCGGCGTCGTGGCGCAGGGGGGCGGTACCACCATCCGGCTGGACACGGTGGCACGCGAGCAGGCCGGGCTCCGGCAGGTCGAGATGTCCCTCAACCGCCCGGTGTTCAACCGCCACGAGGAACACATCGGCAATTCGACCCTCGTGGCCGGCCCGGGCGACCGTGCCGTGTGGACGTTCGGGGCCGCCCGGTAGGAGACCCGGCCGGCGAACCCGGCGCCCACGGCCTCGCCTACGTCCCGCGCCCGGCCTGACCGTCGGTCACCTGCTGCGTTCCGCGCCCGATCCCGCTCGGGCGCGGGTCACCGGGCCGGGTCGTAGGGGTCGTTGGGGAGCGGTGCGAACGGGGTCCGTGTGTGCTCCTCGGGCGAGCAGCCGGCGAACGGGCCCCGTTCGGGGTCCATCAGGACGCGCAGGTGCGGATCAGCGTGCTGGATCCACCAGGTGGTCATGCCGAGGCCCGGGTCATGACGCAGGTGCTCCCAGGCCAGCCAGAGCGCGGACAGCCGGGCCCCCGCCTCGAAGTGGTCCCACCAGCGCGGGCACCACGTGGCGGTCGTACCGTCCAGGGGGCGGCGGATGGTGTGGGCCAGGTAGCCGGTGACGAAGTCGAAGACGTCGGCGAAGTAGAGATCGGCCTTGTCACCGAAGACCTCCGACGCCGGCATGGGGAAGAGCGAGCGCGGTTCGCGCGGCGGCTTGGGCGGGGAGTAGGACCTCAGCAGCGACTCCAGGGCGCCGTCACGCCGTCGAAGCTCCGTCAGGATCCAGTCCTGCAGCTGTTCCTGCAGCTCGGCGACCTCGGCGTAGGCGTCCGCGGCGAGGCAGTCGACGAGCCGCTTCCTCCAGTCGTCCAACTGCCGGGCGCGATCGTCCTCCTCGTGCGCCGACCGGGCGCCGGCCAGGAAGAAGGTCAAGGTCATGTGGTGATGCTTCTTCCACTCCTCGCCCGCCGCCTCGGCGGTGACGGTCGCCGCCACCCGCTGCGCGTGCTCGGCCGCCGAGTCGGCCGTGGGGCCGGGGTTCCCGTTCCGTGCTTCGTTCATGGGGCGACCATAGCCTATTATCGTCGCCATGACGATAACGAACGGCGACGAGCCGGCCCGGCGAACGGTCAGGGCCGTGGTCGCCATCGCCGGTACGCACCACTGGCGGGACGATCTGCACTGCAACCTCATGTCCTTCCTTGCCGGCGCCGACAGTTCGGCCTGCCGGGAGGATCACTACACCGGCGACCGTGACGCGATCCAGTACGCCTTCGGACGCTACGTGCGGGACCTGGACGACGCGCAGTCGCTGACCGCCGGCACCGACACCCGGCGGGCCGTGCTCGCCCACCTGCGGGCCGGCCACCACTGGACCCGCCCCGGCGCCGGACACCCGGTCTTCGAGTACTGAACGGGATCGCCGGCAGGTGTCCGGCCCGCAACTCCTCGCCGCGGGACGGCGGGTGCGGGTGCTCGCCGAGCCTCGCTGGAGCGGGCCCGGGCCACCGGCCGGCCACCGCGCACCTACGGCGACCGGGTGAGGGAGAACGTCGGCTCCTTCCGCCGACCCTGACGGACGTGGACGCCTCGGCCTGTTTCCCCGGCCGGCGCTTCGACCGCCCCGGCTTCCCTCCTGCGCACCCGTCATGGGCGGAGGGAACCGCTCCGGGGATGGGGGCATCTGGTGGGGCATGGGTGTCGCGATCTTGTTCTTCCTCCTGGTCTTCATGTGCGGCTGGGCCATGGCTCTCGGATGGCTGGGCTACGCCACCTCGGTGCTGTGGCGAAGCCGGGGGCAGCGGTGGGTGCGGGCGCACGGGCATCCGTTCGCCAGGCTGCTGCTCCCGGCCCCCGCGTACCTCCGCTTCGACAGGACACTCGCCGTGGCGGCGCTGCTGGCCGACCTGTGGCTCGTGTCGGCCGTCGTCGTATCCGGCTCGGACGGCGTCTTCACCGAGGAGTGGATGGGATATCCCGGCATGATGGATCCCGGCGGAGAGGGCTACCAGGCGGGGGTCGTCGCCCTGCTGCGTACGACTGCCTGGTGGAGCGCCTCCGCCGCGGTGCTCGGGCGGTGCTGGACCACCGCGGTCGTCCAGCTGTCCGTACTGCCCCTGTCGGCGCTCTGGATCGCCTCGTTCGACACCTATTACACCTGAGCGGGGCCGGAGGGTTCCGTCAGGAGCGGACCCGGAGGGCGATGACGTCCGCATCGAGCCCGGGTGTCACATCCGGCCCCGCCGCACTGTCCCCTCTGTGGAATCGAGAGAAGGGACCACCGCGATGAAGTCCGTCATCGTCTGCACCTCCGTGTCTCATGGCAATACGCGCCGGGTCGCCGACACCATGGCCCGGGTCCTGGGCGCGGAGGTCGTCTCCCCCGCTGAGGCCGACCTCGCGGAGCTGGCCGCCGCCGACCTCGTGGGATTCGGCTCGGGAGTCTTCTACGGCAGGCTCCACCCCAGCCTGGGCGCCCTGGTCCGGGCTCTCCCGAACGCGCGCGGACGAGCCTTCGTGTTCGCCACCAGCGGGCTGCCCGAGCTGCGTCCGGCGCCCTTCACCCGCCCCCTGGTGCGGCGCCTGGCGGGCAAGGGCTTCCGGGTCGAGGGGACCTTCTCGTGCCGGGCGTCCGACACCTGGGGGCCCTTCGGGCTCGTCGGCGGCATCAACAGGCAGCGGCCCGATGCCGCGGACCTGGCCGCTGCCCGGGCGTTCGCCGAGCGGCTGCGGAACGGGGACGGGCCCGGTCTCCGGTCCTGAGAGCCCGTGGGCGGAAGGGCCACCTGCACGGCCACGACCTCGCGGGACGCGACATCAACCGGTTCAGCCCTTCCTACGACCGGACCGCCGGCGGCATGATCTCCACCGTCGTCAGCGCGGGGACGTGGCGTGCGGGCCGGGGCCGGACGCCGAGCGGGTCGGCGTCCGGGCGGCGGACGGCACTGTGCGGCTGAGGACGAGTCCGGAGTGGCCCCCCGGGATCCGTCGTCGCGGCGTCAGCCCAGGGTGAGCCACCGGACGCCGAGCCGTTCGGCCCGCGCGGTCTCCGCCGCGTCGAGCGGCTCGCGGCCGGTCGCCTTGCGCAGGAAGGTGAGCCGGTCCCAGCCGAGTGCGCGGGTCGCGGCCGAGCGGTCCGGGCCGAGCAGCAGCTCCAGCACCACGTCCGCGGCCCGCGGGGTCAGCCACGGCTCGCGGCCCAGCCCTTCGGCCAGGTCCAGGCCGTGGACGGCGACCTCGACCACCCGGGTGACCAGGAACTGCGAAAGGAGCATCGCGTCCCCGTGGCGCGTACGCACGACGCGGTCCGCGGGCTCGGCGCGGCACAGCCGGTCCACCCGCCGCCAGGTCTCGGCGAAGTCCTCGGCGAGCGCGGCACCGTCCGCCTGCCCGGACGCGTGGTCCTGGGCCAAGGCGATGCGGGCCGTGTTGGTCTGCGGGGCGAAGCGGTCGTCGGGCCGGTAGTACTCCACCGCGGACACCTCGGCCCTGCCGGGCGGCGGAGCGTCCAGCATGGCCGGCAACCAGGCGATCACCACGCGTACATGGCCCAACAGCTCTCGCACGGACCATGGTTCACAACGCGTCGGAAGGTCCCACTCCGCCTCCGACAGACCTGCGACCGCCCGCGAGAGTTCCCCGGCTTCGAGGCGGAACGCCTCCAGCACCTGGTCCTGATTCATGGTGATCAAGCTACCAACCGCTCCCCCGCCGCCGGCCGGGAGGTGTCCTGCGTCACACGTGAGGGCCGCGGACCCGTCGCGCGGCGAGTCCGGCGGCCACGTCCGCGGGGGTGCACCGGCGGGTCCGGGCCGTGTGGAAGACCTCCCGGAGGGTGGCGCCGATGCCGCCGAGGCGCTCGGTCAGCCGTGCCTCGGACCCGCGGAGTCATCACCGGCTACCACGCCGCGGTCGACCCGGCCGCCCTGAACCGACGTCCAAGCGCTCGTCCACTTCCGGATCCGTCCGCTCGGCCGGGCGGTCATCGAGGCGTTCAAGACGTACTCCGCCGGCCTGCCCGAGGTCAGCACGGTCGACGTCGTCACGGGGGGGCGACGACGTGATCGTGCACGTGTCCGTGCCCAGCGTGGACTACCTGCACGGCTTCCTCATGGACAAGTTCACCGAGCGCCGCGAAGTCGTCGGGTTCCGCACCTCGGTGATCTGCCGGCACGCCCACGACCAGGTACTCGAACCCCTGACGCCCTGACGGTCAGGGGGACCCCGCCGCCGCGACGGCCCGGCTGCGGAGCAGCTTCTTGTCCGGCTTGCCCGCGTCGGTCAGGGGCAGCGCGTCGACGAAGACGATGCCGGCGGGCTCGTACATGGCGCCCTTCCTGTCCCGCACCATGGCGCGCAGCTCCGTTTCGCCGACGTCGCCGCCCGGCGTGCGGACGACGACCGCGTGGACCCGCTCCACGAGGTTGGCGTCGGGGACTCCGAGCACCGCGCTCTGCAGCACCTGCGGATGGGAGTTCAGCACGTCCTCCAGTTCCACGGTGTACACGTGGCCCCCCACCACCACGATCATGTCCTTCAGGCGGTCGACGATCGTGATGTAGCCGTCCGGGTCGACGAATCCGATGTCACCGGTGTGCAGCCAGCCGTCCCGCAGTACTTCGGCGGTGAGTTCGGGCTGCTTCCAGTAGCCCTTCATCACGTGCGGGGACCGTACGCAGATCTCGCCGTGCTCGCCGGCGGGCAGGTGCCTGCCGTCGGCGTCGCGTACGGCGACCTCGACGCCTTCCATGGCCTTCCCGGCGCTCCGCAGCAGCTCCGGGCGCTCTGGATCGTGGTCCTGCGGGGAGAGCACGCTGATCCCGCCCGCTTCGTTCTGGCCGTAGAACTGGTTGAGTACGGGGCCGAAGTGCCGGACCGCCGCCGCGAGGCGGGTCGGGGAGGAGGCGCAGCCGCCGTAGGTGAGCATGCGCAGGCTGGAGGTGTCGGTGCGGTCGACGTCGGGGTGGTCCGTCAACTGGTAGAGGAGCGGCGGCAGCAGGAACGTGTGGGTGATGCGCTCGCGCTCGATGGCGGCGAGTACGGATCCTGCTTCGAACCCGTCCAGCAGGACGACGGTGCCGCCGCGGTGCAGCGTGGTGTCCGCCATGATGCCCGCCGCGTGCGCGAGGGTGGTGCACACCAGGGTCCTGACCCGCTCCTCGCCGGACCAGACCGGTCCGGCCGACGCCCACTGCTCGAAGGTCGTGCAGATGGCCTTGGGATGACCGGTGGTCCCACCGGTGTGGCGGATGGTGCAGATGTCCTGCGGGCGCGCCGAGCCCGGCAGTGCTTCGGCGGACTCGTCGGCGGCCAGCTGCACGAGGTCCGGGCCGAGGTCCGGGTGCGCGTCCGGGTCTGGGTCCCGGTCCGCGCCGCTGCCGGCGCCGAGGACGAGCACCCGTTCCAGCGGCACCCGCCGGGCCAGCCCGGCGGCGCGCTCGCGATGGGCCGGGTCGGCTATCAGGGGCCGGGTCTCGACGTCGCGGAGGATGTCGGCGTGCACGTCGGCCGAAAGGCCCGTGTAGAGGTGGTTGACGGCGCAGCCGAGGAGACCGGCGGCGTAGCGGGCCGCGATCGTCTCGGGGAGGTTGCCGGAGAGGAGGGTGACCGTCTGACCGCGCCCCACCCCCTGGGACCGCAGCGCGCGGGCCATGCCGTGGACGAGGCCGCGCAGTTCACCCGCGCTCATGCGCCGGTCCCGGTGCACCAAGGCCTCTCGGCCGGGGTCCTTTCCGAGGGTGTCGAGGATCTCTTCCACGTGGCTGCGGAAGTGTTCGGCGGTGTCGTGCATACCCATTCCCATTGGTTGACTTGAGCAACTAGCGGGAGGTTAACGGCCGGTGATCCACAAGCCCAAGCCGCGACGCCGACATCCAGCCAACGCCCGCGCCCCGACCGCGCTTCGGTTCCGCCGGCGGGGAATCCGGTCCGGGGCTTCCGAAGTGACGCGACGTATGCAATTTTACATGTCACATGTCAATCGCCGGTGTCCCCAGCACACGGCCCCAACGGCCCCGGAGGCCCCCACAGATGCATCCCTTCCGGATATCGAAGGCCGGCGCGCGAAGACTTCCCGCGCTCGGCGCAGCCGCCTTCATCGCGCTCGGCCTGCTGACGCCACAGAGCCACGCCGCGCCCGTCGGCGCCACGGCCCCGGCCGGTGCGTACGCGGGCGCCGCCCCGGCCCCGGCGCCCCGGTCCATCCCGGTCCCCAGGTCGCCCGATGCCATGAGCAACGGCTCCCGCCTCCGGATCTCCTCACAGGACGGCGCCGAGGAGTCCGCCCCGGCCCCCGCCCCCGCCGTCAAGCCCGCCAGACCCGCGAAGGGCGACAAGCAGTCCCCGGCCGCCGCCGGAAACGAGTGCGGCGACCTCTCCGGGGTGATCAACGCCACCGGCGGCGCGCTGGTCCAGCAGCTCAAGGCCCTCCCCCAGATCACCTGTACCTACCCGCTGTTCGGCCTCACCGGGGAGAACGCGCGCAAGGCCTTCCACGAGGCCCAGATGGTGACGGTCGCGGGCGCGCTGCGCGACGCCTCCGCCGGCTACTCGGGCGACAACCGCGCCGCCATCGGGCAGTTGGTGCTGTTCCTGCGCGCCGGCTACTACGTGCAGGACAACCACGCGGACGTCGTCGGCGAGTACGGCACGGCGCTGGACGGCGCGGCGCGCGGCGCGCTGGACGCCTTCTTCGCCTCCCCGCGCAGCAAGGACGTCACCGACGCCAACGGCGAGATCCTCAACGAGGTCGTCACGCTGATCGACAGCACCCACACGGCCGGCCGGTACGCCGGCGTCGTCAAGTGGATGCTCAGCGGCTACGACAGCACCTGGCCAGGCCAGATGGACCTCGCCATGCAGCACGTCGAGTGGGTCGTCGACAACGGCTTCAAGGCCAAGAACGACGGCCGCGGCTGGCGGGCCGCCCTCAAGGCCGACCCCGCCATCCTCGACACCTGGGCCGGCTTCATCACGCGCAACGGCGCGCAGCTGAACCGCCTGGACGTCGTCAGCAACGTCGGCCGCCACCTCGGCCACGCCCTCGACGTCCCCGAGCTCAGGGACCGGCTCCGGCCGCTGCTCAAGGACCTCGTCAACCGCTACCCCAACGTCGGCCCCACGGCGCCGATCACCATGAACCTGGGCTGGTACACGCGCCAGTACGACAGGGGCAACTGCGCGGCCTACGCCATCTGCGACCTGGGCGAGCGCGTGCTCCCGGCGGTCCTGCCGATCCAGCACACCTGCACCCCGGGCCTGAAGATCCGCGCCCAGGACATGTCCCCCGGCCAGCTGGCCGGGACCTGCGCCAGCCTCGTCAACCAGGACGCCTACTTCCACCGGATCATCGGCGACAAGGGCGCGATCCCCGGTGACCTGAACACCAACCTGGAGGTCGTCGTCTTCGACGACTACACCAACTACTCGCTGTACGCCTGGGCCATCTACAACATCGACGTCGACAACGGCGGCATGTACGAGGAGGGCAACCCCGCCGCCGCCGGCAACCAGGCCCGCTTCATCGCCCACGAGGCCCAGTGGCTGCGTCCGGACTTCCAGATCTGGAACCTCAACCACGAGTACACCCACTACCTCGACGGCCGCTACAACATGGCGGGCGACTTCGACGCCAGCCTGACCACGCCGACCATCTGGTGGGTCGAGGGCATCGCGGAGAACATCTCGTTCGGCTACCGGGGCGAGCGCAACGCCGACGCGATCGCCGAGGCCGGCAAGAAGACGTACAGGCTCAGCGAGCTGTTCGACACCGTCTACGGCCAGGACGAGGACCCCCAGGTCAACTCGGCCCGGGTCTACCGCTGGGGCTTCCTCGCGGTCCGCTACATGCTCCAGGCGCACCCCGCCGACGTCCAGACCGTCCTCGGCAAGTACCGGACCGGCGACTGGAACGGTGCCCGCACCTTCCTGAAGCAGACCATCGGCACCGGCTACGACGCCGGCTTCGCCACCTGGCTGACGACGGCCTGCGCGACCGGGGACTGCGGTCCGCTGCCGGAGGCTGCCCCGTCCGCGCCGCTCTGCACGACCGGCGACCCCCGCCAGTTCGACGGGAACTGCCGCCGGGACAACCTCGCGGCCGCCGCCGGCAACTACAGCTACCACTTCGTGTACCTGCCGGCCGGCGTCAAGCAGCTGACCATCACCAGCAGCGGCGGCACCGGCAACGCCGACCTCTACTACGGCGGCGGCAGCTGGGCCACCACCGGCAGCCACCAGGCGAAGTCCGCCGGCGCCGGCAACGGCGAGACCCTGACGATCGACAACCCGCCGTCCGGCTGGGTGTACTTCAGCCTCGCCGCCGCGCAGGACTTCAGCGGTGTGAGCGTCTCCACGCAGTCCAGGTGAGCCCGTCCGCCGGGGCGCGCCGGCCCTGCCCGCTCAGGGGCGGGCCGGGGTGTCCGGGCGGTCCTCCTGTGGCAGGAGTTCGGCGATGATCTCGGTGCCGAGTGCGTACGCCGGGACGCCGGCGGTGACGAGCGCCGTCTCGGCGACGCCGACGAGGTCGGCCATGGCGGCTCCTGCGTGGAGGGCGCCCCGGGCGTGGATGCGGGCGGGGTGGGCCCGGCCGAGGGCCAGCAGCTGCCCGAAGTGGACGAGCTGCTGCACCCGCGCTCCCAGCGGACTCTCCGTCAGCACGATGTGGCGCAGGGCCGCGAGGGCCTCCTCGGTCGGCAGCCGGCCGAACTCCTGGGCCAGGCGCAGCCGCTCCTGCACCCCGCCGGGAACGGCTCCGAGGGTGGAGCGGTAGCGGTCGCGTACGGCCTCCGTACGGGTGGCCTGCGCGTCCCGGGTCATGACGCGACCCGCGCGATCGCGGCGCGGACGGCTTCCCGGCCGCCCGGGGGGAAGTCGACGGCCCCTCCGATCGCCGCGGCGGCGATCTCGGCCTCGGCGCTCTCCTCGACGGCCACCACGAGGTGGGCGGTGGCCGCCGCGTCCGGGCCGAACACCAGCAGGCCGTGGTTGGCCAGCAGGACCGCGGCCGTCGTCGGGCAGCGTTCCAGCACCTCGGCGATACCGCGCACCGACACGTCCGATCCGCGAGGTCCCCAGGGGACCACGGGGATGTCCTCGGCCTGTCCGAAGCGCAGCATCGGCTCGGTGCGGCAGGGCAGCGGCCGGTGGGCCACGGCGAAGGCGGTCGCGGAGGGCGAGTGGGTGTGGATGACGGCCCCCACCTGGGGGCGGGCCCGGTACACCGCGCTGTGCATGGCGATGATCTCGGCGCTGACGGACTGCAGCTCGCCTTCGAGGACCTGTCCGTCGAAGCCGACGGTGGCCAGCTGCTCGGGGCGCAGGCCGCGGACGAACCCCGGTGTCAGCAGGAGGCGTTCGCCGTCGAGCCTGGCGCTGAGGTTGGCGTGTCCGGAGTGGGACATCACCCCCGCCTCGAAGAGCTGCTCCGCGGCTCGCGCCAGCTGTTCGGCCCGCCCATCCCGTACGTGCGTGTCGCTCATGGCGTATCTCCAGGTGTGCTGCCAGCGGTCGCTCGTTCGCCGCTGTCCACGTGCCGACCACTCTTCAACTTGAACTAAGGTTTAAGTCAAATGCCGGGCGCGGCGAGCGGGCAGCAGCCGCAGGAGGTGGAGCGGAACGTGCGCATGACGATCGGCCGGCTCGCCGAGATCACCGGGGTTCCCGCTTCGGCCATCCGGTACTGGGAGCGCCACGGCCTGCTGCCGGAACCCGAGCGCGTCAGCGGCCAGCGGCGCTACCCGCCGGAGGCCGCCGAGCGGATCACGGTCCTTCGCAAGTGCCAGCAGGCCGGTCTGACCCTGGTCGAGATCGGCGAGTTCCAGCGGGAGCAGCCGCACCGGGAGGCGATGATCCGCGCCAAGATCAGTGAGATCGAGCAGCGGATGGTCGACCTCGGCCACGCCCATCAGCTCCTGACGCACGCCCTCAGGTGCGGTGAGGAGGACATCGTCAGATGCCCGAAGTTCCGGGAGCAGATGGCGGCGTGGGAGACGGCGGATCCGCCGCCGTGACGGCGCGCGGAGCCAGAGCCGGGAATTCCGAACGCCGGACCCGGCCCGGGGGGGGGGGGGGGGGGGGGGGGGGGGGGGGGGGGGGGGGGGGGGGGGGGGGGGGGGGGGGGGGGGGGGGGGGGGGGGGGGGGGG
>NZ_JBVJWV010000051.1:0-25044 GCF_055602105.1 Streptomyces sp. NPDC037421 | reverse complement strand
ACCCCCCCCCCCCCCCCCCCCCCCCCCCCCCCCCCCCCCCCCCCCCCCCCCCCCCCCCCCCCCCCCCCCCCCCCCCCCCCCCCCCCCGGGCCGGGTTGGGCCGGTTCGGGGGCAGCGCGTCGGTCAGCGCGCCGTCAGCACTTGAGACCGGCGGAGGCGGCCGTCGAGGCCTCGTCCAGCTTCTGGATCTGCGGCTGGAGCTGGGTGAGGGCGTCCTTGCCGGTGGTGTCGCCCGGCAGGTTCTCGTAGCCCTTCTTCAGGTTCTCCGCGGCTTCCTTGACCGCGTCCTGTTCCGCCTGCTTGAGCTTGGCCACGTTGTCCTTGACGTTCTCCCAGTCCTTCTGGACGGCGTCGTAAGCCTCCTTGACCTGGTCCTTGGTCGCGGATGCGGGGTCCATGGCCTTCAGCTTGGCATTGTCCGACTTGAGGGAGTTCAGGTCCGTACAGAGGTCGGCCGCGGCCTTGGTGGCCTGCTCGGAGGCCGAGTTGTCGTCGCTGTTGTCGGAGCAGGCGGCGAGTCCGAACACCGCGCTGACGCAGAGCACGCCGACCACGGGGAATCGCTTCATGGGAGACCTTCCTGACAGGGGCAGAGCGGATGTACGAGACCTTTCGGTACGCAAGCCAAAACTAAGCAGAAAGGGGGTGTCGCGCATCCGTACGCCGACCGTTCGGTGCTTCGGCGGGGCCGCGCCGCCCTACCCGGCCCCCGCCTGGAGGAAGCGGTGCAGGATGAGGTGGAGGGTGGGGAATTGCGCGGCCGGCCGGAAGGACGGGTCCGTGGCGGCGCTGGTGTAGAGCGAGGCGACGAGCGCGAGCACCCATGTGGCGGTGTCGTCCGGATTCAGCTCCGGGTCGATCCGCCCGGCGGCGGCCGCCCGGGCCAGGAGGGCGCCGACCGCGGCGTGTTCGGCGGCGTTGCCGCGGCTCAGCAGCGCTTCGAGCTCGGCGTCGCGGTACGCCTGGACCATGGCCTCCATGACCAGCTGCGGGACGAGCGGCTCCGCCGCGGCCTCGGCGAGCAGGTCGACGGCGTCCCGCAGGCCCTGCCACGGGTCGTCGGCCGACTGCGCCCGGGCCAGGCGCTCGGCCTTCTCCTCCCGGTCGCCGTCGAGCACGGCGAAGAAGATCGCCCGCTTGTTCGGGAAGCAGGGGAAGAGGTTCCCGGCGCTCATCCCGACCGCCTTGCAGATGTCGGCGGTCGTCGTGCGCTCGAAGCCCTTGGCCGCGAAGAGTGCGGCGGCGGCGTTCACGATGCGCTGCCGCTTCGCCTGGTGCTTGACCGGGTCAACCGTCCTCACGGTGTCGGCGTCCTTCCTGCGGGGGCGCACCTCCGACTGCACCGAGAACGTCACGCGTGACGTTCCGATCGACGAGGACAGGACCATGCCGGAAGCCACGACCGTGCGGGAGCTGTGGGACAGGACCCATCTGGCCCTGCTCCCCTGGACCCGCGTACCCCTGGGTGAGCTGCACGCACGCTCCATGGAGGCGGTGACCGCGGCGGTCACCGTACTGTGGGACGGCTGCGACGACGCGCTCCTCGACGCACCGGCCACGGACGGGCAGATCCACGCGATCGTCGCCGCGCGGACGGCGTACGGGCTCGGCTGGCGCGACGCGGTGCTCGGCGGCATCGCGTCGGACGCGCGGGCCGCGGGACTGGGCGCGGGCCCGGGTGGCCTGTGGACACCGGCCGGGCAGTGGAACCGTGGACGGGGGCGGGCGTTCCGGCCCACCCTCCGCCAGAACCTGGAGTTCTTCGCGAGGCATCCCTGGGCCGTGGAGTTGGAGCGCCTGCGGGCCGTGCGGTGCGCCGTCGAAGCCTCCGCAGGAGATCCGCGCACCACGCTCGCGTCGCTCTACCGCACGGCCTGGACCGACAAGGCAACCGAGCGCCGGGGGTGGGACGACGCCGAATGGTGGCAGTACCTGGACGTCGCCGAGCTGGCGTCCTGGACGGTGGTCGCGCTGGGGCTGCCCGCGGAACATCCCGCGAGCGCGGGGACGGCGGTCGAGGAAGCCGCCGAGGCGGTGAGTCCGGCCGACTGGACCTGGACGGGGACGGGCCTGCCGGAGGGCTTCCTCGACGCGGCGTTCACGGCACTCGGGCTGTGACACCGGCCCGGTGGGGGCATGGCGGGGTACCGGCCGATGCCGCTCCGGGCACACCGCTGCCGTCTTCCGCGCCCTGGCACGAACGGCGCGCGGGAGTGATCGCGCTCCGCCCCCGCCAGGGTCGTGGTCGGTGCCCGGCTCAGGCGCCGAGCGGCCACTGCGCCGGTTCGGCGTTGAAGCCCCGGAAGAGCTCGACCGCGGCCGGCTTCTGCCCGGCCGGGATCAGGAAGGCGGTGCAGATCTTCTCCGACTGTCCCGGGCCCAGGGTCTTCTCACTCTGCGTCGAGGGGCAGTCGGCCCACTTCGCCCTGCCCATCATGACGATCAGGGCGCGCGTCCGCAGGCCGGACTCCGTCCTGACCATCAGGTTGCCGTCCATGTCGCCGAGCTTCATGGGCGTGCCGCTCTTGTGGTTGAGGGTCGCCCAGACGAACACGGGGATCTGCGGGCCGTCCTTCTCGTCCTTCTGGAGGCCGGAGTTCTCCATGTCCGCCTCGGTACCGGTACGGACCTCAAGCGGGGTCACCGTGAACTTCGCGTCCTGCGAGTCCAGCTTCTGGCTCTCCTGGACCGGGCCCGCCTCGCCCAGGCGGAACGTCTTCTTGGCACCCGCGCCGGCCTGCGGCGAAGCCGGGTTGCCGCCCTTCGCCTTCGCCTGCGGCAGGCCATTGCAGCCGGTCAGTACGGCGACCGACGTCAGGGCCCCCACCGCCGCCGACGCGGCCCGCGTCCACGTACGCATTCTCATCTCGCCTTTCCCCGGACCGGGCGGCACTCCGCCACGACCCGCACCTCAATGTTCCGAGGGATCATCTTCTCAGAGGTGAACATGCCAAGCCGCCCACGCGCGGGTCGGCGGGCGTCCGGGCAGGCGGTCGGCGAGCGGCCTGGGGCGCGGTCTAGCGCTGGGTGGTCACCCTCGCGGTGAAGCCGTTCTGCTCGAACGTACGGATGCGGTCTCCCGAGACCTTCGTGATCTTCACCTGGTCCAGCCGGACGGTGGTGTCGACGGCCGTGGCGACGGCCGCGACCCCTCCCCCGCCGCCGCGGACGGTGTCCTTGACCGCGATGAACCTGCCGTCCTGGAAGGCCATCGCGAAGTACTCGTTGTCGATGAAGGTGTTGTGGCTGGTCTCCATCACGCCGAAGGCGTAGAGGCCCAGCTGGTTGCCCACGAGGCGGTTCCTGGTGACCGCGACGCCGGTGTTGGCCAGGATTCCGGCGTGCTGGATCTCGGTGAAGAAGTCGGGGCCGCAGCCCGGATCCGGCTCGCGGCAGGCGTTGTCGCTCACCGTGTTCTGCTCGGCCCGGCCGGTCGCCTCGACGAACTCGATGCCGTCGGTGGAGATGCTCTTCTGCCCGGTGACGACGTTGCGCAGCACGGTGGCCTTCGAGTCCGCGCTGAGCACGACGATGCCGGACCCCTGATAGTCCGTGACCTCGGAGTCCCGGATGTCCGCCGACCCCGCGCCGGCGGGGAAGTCCCCGATGAGGACGGCGTTGGCGCTCCGGAAGCAGGGGGCCATCGGCGTGTCCTTGATGTGGGTCACCGCCGCGTGGCTCAGGTCCAGGTGCGCCCCGCCCAGGACCCGGATGCCGGCTCCGAGCGCGCCCTCCGCGCAGGTGCCGGAACCCGGCCCGCTCACCGTGAGGCGGGAGATCTTCACGGACGCCGAGTTGTCGAGGGAGACGATCGAGTTGCGGCCGTCGGGGCCGGCCACCAGGTGCTCGGGGGCGAGGATCGTGGTCTTGCCGGCGCCCGCCCCCGTGAGGGTGAGGTTCTTGTGGATCGTCACCTGCTCGCGGTACACGCCCGGGCGCAGCGCGATGCGGTCCCCGGGGTGCGCGGCGTCGACCGCGGACTGGACGGTCGGGTAGGCGGCCGAGGGAACCACCAGTTCGCGTGGCGGCGACGCGGCGGACGAGGGTGCGAGGGAGCCGAGGGCCACCGAGGCGAGCAGCGTGCCGAGGGCCGCCGCGCAGCGTGAGCGGAGGGGGTTCATCGCGTTCTCCTGCCGAAGGGAGGGCCGTCGGCCGCGCATGGCCGCCCGGCGCCGTGGGACACGTGGCGGAGCGGCGGGAACGGCCGGTTCGCACAGGGCCACCCGAGCACAGGGCGGGCGGAAGCGGCGGGGGCCTTGCCGTAGGGGTGGGCCGTCCGGAGCAGCGGGACCACACGGCAAGGCGGGAGGGTGCCCGGTGTTCGGGCGCCCTCCCGCCGACCCGCGCGGCCTACTCCGCCGTCGGCGCGGTGCGGCGGCGGTCCGGCCGGAAGCCGATGGCCAGGACCACCGCGCCGGCCAGCGCGAATCCCGCCGTCCAGAGCGCACCGACGTGCATGGAGTGGAAGAACGCGGTGTCGGCCGCCTCGGCGAGCCCGGCGTCGTGCGTGGCGGCCGCCACGTGCCTGGCGAGCTCCGCGGAGACCCGGGCCTGGAGCCGTACCTCGTCCGGGAGGCCGGTGAGGGAGCCGTCGATCGCGCGCTGGTAGACGATCGAGGTGATCGTGCCGCCGGCCGCGATGCCCAGTACGCTGCCGGTCTGGCGCAGGGTGCTGTTGACCGCGCTGCCCGCGCCGGAGCGCTCCAGCGGCAGGGAGCCCAGTACCGCGCCCGTGACGGGTGCGATCACCATGCCGATCGCGGTGCCCTGGACCACCATGACCGCCGAGTACCAGGCGATCGGTGTGGTCGCGCCGAAGAGGGCCAGGGCCCCCATCGCCAGGGCCGCGACGGCGAGTGAGACGGACGAGACGAGCCGGACGGACGTACGGCGGGCCAGCCGGACGGCGATCGGCGAGCCGACGACGACTCCGAGCGCGGCCGGCAGCCCGAGGAGCGAGGCCTCGAACGCCGAGTAGTGGCGGGCGCCTTGCAGATAGAAGGCGAGGTAGAACGATCCGGAGGTCAGGGCCAGGAAGACCAGCATCAGGGTGAGGTTCCCGGCGGCGAACCCGCGCTGTGCCAGCAGCCTGGGGTCGAAGCTCGGGTGGGCGATCCGCAGCTCCGTGACCACGAACGCCCCGATCAGGGCGATGCCCGCCGCGGTGCAGCCCCAGACGCCCGGGTGGGCGAAGGACGCGTCCTGGCCGGCCCGGATCAGGCCGTACGCGAGGAGGCCGAGGCCGCCCGTGGACAGGAGCAGCCCGGCCGGGTCGAGGGGCCGGACCTGGGGGCTGCGGAAGTTGGGCACGTACCGCGCGACGAAGCCGAGGCCGACGACGACCACCGGTACGTTGACCAGGAACACCGACCCCCACCAGAACGCCGCGAGCAGCGCCCCGGCCAGGATCGGCCCGGCGGCGAGGCCGATGCCTGCGAAGGACGACAGCATGCCGAAGGCGGCCGGGCGTTCCGCGGGCTCGAAGGTCCAGCTGACCACCGCCATGGTGGCCGGGACGAGCAGCGCGGCGCCGGCTCCCATGACGGCGCGGCCGGCGATGAGCTGGACGGGGGTGGTGGCGTAGGCGGCGAGGGCCGAGGCGGCGCCGAACAGGGCCATGCCCGCCAGCAGGGTGTTGCGGTGGCCGAAGCGGTCGCCGAGCGCGCCGCCGGTGAACATCAGGCCGGCGAAGGCCAGCGTGTACGCGCCCGTGGCCCACTGGAGCTGGCCGGGGGTGGTGCCCAGTCCCCGGACGGGGTCGGACAGCGTCTCGAAGGCCGTGGACAGGATGGTTCCGTCGAGCCAGATGAGGAGCTGGGAGAAGACGAGGACGCCGAGGACGAGGCGGCGCCGGGCCGGTGGGAGGGTGGACCGGGCCGGTGCCGGCATGGCGGCCGGTGTCGTTGTCGTTGGGGGTCGTGTGGCGGATGACATGCGTGACTGCCTTCGGATCAGGGTGGGTTCGGCACGCCCTCGGCGTATGATCGTCAAGTACCTGACGGTCGACTCATCGTGACAACTCGTCAAGTACCTGTCAATCATGATTTCGGAGGTCGCCCATGGGCGAGCAGACCCAGGGCCGGGTGCTGAGCTTCCTGGTCCGCCACACCTGGCTCGGCATGCGGGCGGCGATAGGGGCCGAGCTGGCGGAATTCGGGCTGACCGTTCCGCAGTTCGCGACCCTGATGATGGTCAGGGCGTCTCCGGGGATGTCCGTGGCGCAGCTGGCCCGCTCGGTCGGGAGCACCCGCCAGGCCGCGAACGAGATGCTCGCGGCCCTGGAGCGCGACGGCCTGATCACCCGGTCCCCGCACCCCACCGACCGAAGGACGCACCAGTTGCAGGTGACCGACCTCGGGAGCACCCGCTACGAGGAGGCGCTCCCGGCCGTCGTGCGCCGGGAGGCCGAGCTCGAGGAGGGGCTGGCCCCGGAGCAACGGGAGGCCGCCCTCGCCTGGATGTCGGCCGTCACGACGGCCTGCCGGGAGCCGGCGGACGGTTGCGACCAGTGAGCCGAACGCCGGGCTCCGGGCCGGCCGCGGACTCCCCGGCGGCGGTCAGGACCGCGCGGTGGGCCGCACCACGATCCCGCTGACGTCGACGCCGTCGGGCTGCCCGATCGCGTGGCCGATGGCCGAGGCGACGGCGGGGGGCGGCATGGCGGTCCGGTCGCGCTGCCGGATCACCGCGGCCGCGCCTGCTCCACGGCCGCCGTCCAGGCGGCGATGTCCGCGGGGGCCGCCGGGCGGGGCTCGGCGTCGTAGAGCTGGGCCACGCCTTCCTCCGGGCGGGTGGCGGGGTTGGTCGCCCACACGTACGCCTGCCCCACCAGGTACTTGTGGGCGGACTCGTCGCTCTGGCTGACCAGCGTCTCCCCCGAGGCGCTGCCCTTGAGGACGCGGTCGACGCGTACGCGGTAGGCGTCGGACGGCAGGCCTTCGACGGTGCGGCGGCCGAGGTCCTCGATGACGGTGCCGACGAAGACCGCGGTGGCGTCCGGGGCGACGAGAAACGGGTCGGTGGTGTCGAAGGCGTGGACGACCTCGCTGACGGCGTGCGCGTCGCGGTACCGCTCCCAGCCGAGCCAGGCTCCGCCCGCGAGCACCGCCGTGGCGGCGGCCGGGACGGCGGCCGCGAGGAGGAGCTTGTTCGTGGTCATCCCCACAGCCGGTGGTAGTAGGTGCGGTCGTTGGCCGTGATCCGGTCGATGCCGAAGCGGGCGGCCTCCGCGTTGTCGGCCCACATGATCGAGCCCGCCTTCGCGCTCTTGTGGCAGAACCCGAGCGCGTGGCCCAGTTCGTGGGTGGCGACGCGGCGCCGGTGCGCGGTCGTACCGCGTGCGCCGCCGTCGTCGAGGTAGTAGCGGTTCATCGTGATGCTGTCCGTGCCCGGGAGGCCGGTCCAGCGGGCGAGGACGTTCTTCCAGTCGCCTCCGCTCGACCGGGTGTCGTTCCACTCCAGGTCGGCGACCTCCGAGGCGGTGTCCGGACGGAAGCCGACCTTCTTGAGGCTGCCGCCGGTCCACTGGCCGACGGCGTGGGCGCGGGCGTCGTCGAAGACGGTGTCGTCCTCCCAGGCGATCACCCCGTGGTCCACGGAGGACCGCCCGCGGGAGTCGTGGCCGGAGGGGACACACGCCTCGGGGCCCCGTCGGAGGACCGGCCCGGGGTGCGGCAGTGAGAGCAGGACCGTCGCCGCGGTGGAGGCCGCCAGCCCGGTCAGGAAGAGGAGCACCCGGGAAAGTTACCCAACGTCAGACTGTGTGCACAAAATGTGGCCGCCGGCGAACGGGTACCGGGAGCGGCTGCCGACGGCACCCGCGCCCCACGGACTTCCCGGCGGCTACCGGCCGGCGCCGGCGTTCGTCCGCGTCCAGTCCAGGTAGGCCTGCGAAGCCCCGGCCGCCGGGACGACGAACCACTGCGGTACCTCGTGGGTGTGCCGTGCGTGCACCCACTCCCTCAGCTCCGCCGCACGTTCCGGCGTGGTCTGGAAGGAAACCCGGTACTGGCGCTCGTGACGCACCGTCTCCTTCCACCACGAGAAGGTCGTCATCCGCGCGTCCACGTGCGCCCCGGCCGCGAGCCGCGCCTCCACCGCGCCGCGCGCGATGTCGTAGGCCACCGATTCGTCGTCCACCACGGTCTGGGCGACCACGATCCCGTTCCCACCGCTCACTGCCCCACCTCACCTCTCCTCGTTCGCCAACGGCCCCACCCTGGACGGGAGCGCCCGGTGCCGCCCTACATGCGGGCCGGGGCGGGGTCCGACTCGTTCAGCTCGGCGATCAGGGCGTTGCGGCCGGCCAGCATCTCCGTGAGGATCCGGCGCGCGGCGCGCAGGAGTTCGGCGACGTCGCCGCCGGCGAGGGCGTACGTGACGGTCGAGCCCTCGCGGGTGGAGACGACGATGCCCGAGCGGCGCAGGACGCCCAGCTGTTGCGACAGGTTGGACGCCTCGACGTCGATCTCGGCCAGCAGGTCCCGTACGGGCATCGGGCCGTCCTGGAGGAGCTCCAGCACGCGGATGCGTACCGGGTGACCGAGCATCCGGAAGAACTCGGCCTTGGCCTGGTACAGCGGGACCTGCATTCCCACGACGCTCCTGTTCCTCTTCGAACGGACTCCGGCTCGGGCGGGGATCACCACCCCCACCCATCGTCGCGTCCGGCCGGCCCACGCGGAACCGATGATGACCGGTTTCACATGTTCCGAGTTGAAGAGTTCTTCAACTCATGGGCGTGCGTGGGCCCGACGGACGCCGCGACTAGACCTCCAGCTCGGCTTCGATGCGGCTGAGCTGGTGTCGGGCCATCGCCAGGTTCGACCTGCCCCGGTCGAGGACCAGGTAGAGGAACAGACCGCCGCCGGAGCGGCTGCGCCGGATCCGGATCAGGTGGTACTGACCGCCGAGCGTGATCAGCACGTCCTCGATCTCGTCCTGCATCCCGAGCATCTCCATCGTGCGCAGCTTGGCACGGATGACGTCGGTGTTCCCGGCGGCGGCCACCGTCAGGTCCAGGTCCTTGCCCCCGCCGAGCGTGCCCAGGGCCATCCCGCTGGCGTAGTCCACCAGCGCCACCCCCAGGGCCCCTTCGATCGAGGTCATCGCTTCCTTCAGTGACACTTCCACGTTCGCCATGGCTGTCCTCCGCTGGTGTCGTGTGCCGGGCGTGGCACGGATCTTCCGTACCGGGACGCTACCGATCGCGCGGCTCCGTCTGGCGGGATCACCGGAATTGGCCGGATTCCGCCGCTGTCAGGCGGCGTTCGCGGCGGGCTCGCGCAGGCGTGCCGCCGCGGTGCGCCAGGCGTCGGTGACGGCGGCGTGCGCCTGGAGGGTGCGGGCGGCGGTGTCGCCGGTCAGCTCCAGCGGGCGTCCGACGTGGACGTGCAGCCGGGGCCGTCGCAGCGGGGCGGTGACGAGGCCGGCGACCTGCTTGGCGGCGCCTCCGGAGGTGATGCGCCTGGCCCCGGCCTGGCCCACCGGTACGACGGGCACTCCGGTGCGCGCGACGAGCCGGGCGAGCCCGCTGCGGAAGGCCAGGGGTGCGGCTTCGGCGGCGTCGCGGCGGGAGGGGATGCCGCCCTCGGCGTACATGAGCACCGAGCGTCCCGCGGCGAGTGCGGACGCGGCGTGGTCGAGTGCCTCGGCGGCCCGCCGGTCCCCCCGGTGGACGGGGATGTGGCCCTCGCGGACCAGCAGGCGTCCCAGGACCGGGGCTCGCCACAGCCCGGCGGCGGCCATGACGACGGGTTCGACACCGCAGCGGCGCAGGGCGGCGAGGACCACGGCGGGATCGGCGAGGGAGGTGTGGTTGGCGACGATGACGCTGCCGGGCGGCACCCGGACGTCGGGCTCGGTGGTGACGCGGACGTGTCCGAGGGTGGGGACGAGGAGCTGGGCGAGGCGGCTGAGCATGGCGTTCTTCCCGGTTCGTGACGGCGGCTACGACGACTGCGGCGACTGCTCCCAGGGTCGTCAACGCGTGCCCGGCCCGCCTGAGTCGTCCTACTCAGACCCAACGGGTCGCCCTACCCAGGGGATGCGCCGGCCGGGGCCGTCGGCGTGGCGGTCAGGAAGCGCGGGGGGCGGTCACGCGTACGGGCTCCAGCGGCCCAACCGGGCGAGCAGGGCCCTGGTCTGACCGGAATTCAGGCCGAGGTCGGCCGCGACCGCGTCGGGCGCCCTCGCTCCCGGAGCTCGTGGGCGGGCCAGTAGCCGAGGTCCGCGGCCAGGACCTCCAGACGCCGCACGGCCTTGACCGCGGCCGCCGGGGACTGCGCCGCCAGGGCCTCGACCGCCTGCTCGACCTGCTCCAGCAGGGCCTCCAGTTCCGATGGGAGGGGAACCGTGCCGTCACCGACGCGGGCCATGTGCCCGTCCCAGTCGTCCATGCACCGGTCGGCGAAGGCCACCCCGGCCTCGTGGAAGCGCCGCTCGCCGAAGGCGGCCCAGTCCAGGTGGCGGTCCGGGCCCTTCCAGCCGCAGGCGCACTCCGCCCGCAGCACGGCCGCCCGGGGCCGGTCCGGGTGGGCGCCGCCGTCGTAGACGCTCCAGTGGGTGACCTTCCGGCCATCGGCCGATGACACGGCGTCGAAATACACGGGCTCGGGAACACTGCCGTCGGCCAGGAGCACACCCACCCGCCCCTCGTGCGAAGGGCCGTACTCATCGGTCGTCCACGTCTCGTCATCCGCCACGACAGCCCCTCCTGCCTTCCGCCCGGAAACCCGGCCTCGGGACCGACTCTCCCGCAGCCGCGGCCGCCTGGGCGGGCGAACGGGCGAAGTCCTGCCCGAAGGGCGACGGCCGGCCGGTCAGCGGCGCCTGCCGCGAAGCTCCTCCGGGCCGACGAACCCGGTCTCGTCGCGGCCGGAGGAGAGGAACGCGTCGACCTCCGGGGCACAGGAGAGTCGGGCCTGCCAGGTGTTGACGACCCCGTACAGCGCGGCAAGGGAGAACGTGCGGCGGGACTCCTCGAGCGCCCCCGCCCACTCCGCCTCGAACGCCGGCACCCAGCGTTCGGCCCGGCGGTCGGCGCGCAGCGCCGCGAGGAGTTCGGCCGGGGCGCCGGGCGCCGGCGCGTGGGCGCGGGGCGGGGCGGGTACCTGCTCGGGCTGTGCGCTCACGGGCTCCTCCAGGCGGGGCGTACCCCCACGGTAGCCGCCTGGGCCTGCCGGTCACCGCCGCCGCGACGGCCCAGGGTCCGGAGCCGGCCGGTGTCGGCGTCCTGGGCACCGCCGGTGAGCTGGTCCTCTGCATCCACGACCGCATCCCGGCGGACTCCGTGCGGATCGACGGGGACGCCGTGCCGATCGACCGGCTCCGCGCCTGGGGCCCGGAAGCCCAGGACGTGTCCGCCGCCTCCGCGTCCCGGTCGGGACGCGGGGGCGGCGGGGCCGCGTCACGCGACGGCGGTCCCCTCCAACTCGACCATCAGGCCGGGGATCGCCAGCCGCGTCACCCCGAGCATCGTGCTGGCCGGCGCCACCCGGGCGGCGCCCAGCCGCGCCGCCAGCACGCCGTAGTGCCGGAAGAGCAGGTCGACGTCGGTCGTGTAGACGCTGAGCCGGACGAGGTTCGCCAGGGACATCCCGGCCTCGCCGAGCACGGCCTCCAGGTTGTCGACGCTCAGCGCCAACTGCGCCCCCATGTCCCCCTCGTGCTGCGGCTTGCCGTCGGCGCTCATCGCGGTCTGCCCCGAGATGTACAGGGTCCGCGTGTGCCCGGAGACCAATTCGCCCTGGTTGAATCCGAATTCCGTCGACCACGACACCGGGTTGACCGCCGTTCGTTCCATCGCCACGTCAGCTCCATTCGATCCACTGGGATTACGTACGTACATGCGTCCGCCGGCTCGGCAACCGCCGGCTTCGACGTCGTGGAACGAGCCTCGCAACAAATCACGACATCCTCGGTCAGGTATTTCGTTAGGGTTCCGGCATGCGCGCCGATCGGCTGGTTTCGCTGGTACTCCTGCTGCGGCAGCGCGGTCGGCTCACCGCCGACAGCCTGGCCCGCGAGCTGGACGTGTCCACCCGCACCGTGCTGCGTGACATCGAGGCGCTTTCCGCGGCCGGGGTCCCCGTCTACGCCGAACGCGGCCGGCACGGCGGCTTCTCGCTGCTGCCCGGCTTCCGGACCGAGCTCACCGGACTGAACCACGACGAGGCCCTCGCCCTGCTGACCGCCGGATCGGGGCGCGGCGAGCTGGTGTTCGGTCTGGGCTCGGCGCTCGCCTCGGCCATGCGCAAGGTCGTCGACGCGCTGCCCGAGGGCCATCGGGCGGTCGCGAGCGACGCGGCCCAGCGGTTCCTCGTCGATCCCGAGAGCGACCTGCTCTCACGCCGGCCGGCCGCGGACGAGATACCCGGCGCCGCGTTGACCGAGGTCCGGCGCGCGGTGCTGGCGGGACACAAGCTGCGCATCCACTACGCGGCCACGGGCGAGGCGCCGCAGTGGCGTACGGTCGACCCGATCGGCCTGGTCACCGTACGCGACCGGGGCTACCTGCTGGCCACGAGAGCGGGCGCGGACCGCACCTACCGGCTGTCGCGGGTGCTGGCGGCCGAGGCGCTCCCCGAGCAGGCCGAGCGCCCGAACCGGGTCGATCTGGACCGGATCTGGCGGGAGCGCTCCGCGCGGTTCCTCTCCGGGGGCGAGCACCTCACCGTGCTGGTACGGGTGGACCCGGCGCGGCGGGAGGAGCTGCTGGGCACCGCGCTGGCCGTCCGCGCGGAGGAACCCGGCACGGACGACGACGGCTGGGTGCGGCTGGAGGTGACCTACCAGGACTCACGGCACGCCGAGTGGGCGCTGTGGCAGCTCGGCACGGGCGCGGAAGCCCTGGCCCCGCGGTCGTTGCGCACCTCCCTGCGCGCCCGCGCCGCCGCGATCGCGGCCCGCTACGCGGACCCTTCCCGGGAGTGAGGGGCCGTCCCGTCCGGCCGGGAGCACTTCATGCCGCGTCCGCGCCGGCTACGGGGATGTCCAGCCGGGCGGCCACGGTGGTGAGGGCCGGCCCCAGGGGGAGGGCGACCCGGGTGACGGCGTGCCGGTCGCCGCGGGTCGGGTCCTGGTTGACGATCAGTACCGGCTTCCCGGCCCGGGCCGCCTCTCGGACGAAGCGGAGCCCGGACATCACGGTCAGCGAGGATCCCAGGACCAGCAGTGAGGCCGCCGCGTCGACCAGTGCGCGGCAGTGTTCGACCCGCTGCGGCGGGACCGATTCGCCGAAGAACACCACATCGGGTTTGAGGATGCCGCCGCACCTCGCGCAGGGCACCACGCGGAAGTCCGCGACCTGCTCGTCCGTGAGGTCGGCGTCGCCGTCCGGATTCATCGCGGCGGCCACCGGCTCGAATCCCGGGTTGGCCTCCTCCAGCCGGCGGGCGAGTTCGCCGCGCGGCCCGGCGGCTCCGCAGGACAGGCAGACGACCCGGGCGAGGCTTCCGTGGAGCTCCACCACCGGGTCGCTGCCGGCGGCCTGGTGCAGGCCGTCGACGTTCTGGGTGATGACTCCGGCGAGCAGGCCGTGCCGCCCGAACGCCGCCACGGCCCGGTGCCCGGCATTGGGCCGCGCCCGGCCGAAGGTGCGCCAGCCGAGGTGGCTGCGCGCCCAGTACCGGCGGCGGGCCTGGGCACCCGCGGTGAAGTCCTGGTAGGTCATCGGGGTGTGCCGGCTCAGGCTCCCGCCCTCGCCGCGGTAGGCGGGGATGCCCGACTCGGTGGAAATGCCCGCCCCGGTGAGCACCAGCACACCGCCGGCGGCGAGCGCGTCGGCGACGGGGCCGAGGTCCGTGCTGCCGGGCGGCAGGCTCTCGGTCGGGGTCCAGCTCAGAGTGGGGCGCGTGCGCATGTCGCCAGCGTACGGAAGCCAAGGGCTGTCCCGTAGTCCCCGGCGGATCAGCGCACGGCGTCGGATGCGGTGCATCGCGAGGCGGAGGGGCGCGCCCGTACTGGGCGTATTCGGGCGTTCCGGCGACGCAGCGAGGTGCCGTGGCCGGCGTCGTGCGCCCGCCGGGGCAGCCCTTAGGCGAGCAGCCACCGGGGCGGGTGGGCGGGCCCGGCCGCCAGGCCCGGGACGTCCCGGCGGAAGAGTTGTGCCAGCGCCACGAACGGTACGGGGCCGTCCCCCTCCGGTGCCGTGCCGGCGGGCCACGGCCGGCTCTTCGGCCATGCACCGAGGGGCCTGGGCGTTGCGGATCTCGTCCGGGGCGTACCCCTCGGTCCCGGGCTGGTGGGGCTCGTGGCAGAGGGGCCACGGTTCGCGGGCCGGCCACAGCATCGGCCCGCCGACATGGCTCTCGCGCATGCCGGGCGAGCCGTGCCGGGGGTGCAGCCGGGTGGTCCGGCCCCGGTGCGCGGCCAGCTCCGGGAAAACGGCCTCCACGGACACCGGTCCGGCCGGCGTGGTCCTCGTCATGGCCTGACCGTACGCGCCCGGGAACCGCGGCACCGAGGGTCCAGGCGGGGCGCCGCGAGCGGCTGACCGACGGACCGGCAATCCCCCGTGCGGGCGACCCGGCCCTGTTCGAGCGAGTTTCAACGCCTTCGGCCCGGACTCCGCACGCCCGGCGGACGCGTCTGGAACATTCGTTCACCTGCTGCCCCCGGACGGGCCGTGACGGACCCGTTCCGGAGGCGTTCTTGGAGCACCGGTACCAGCCGTACGCCCATCCGGAGGACGCCGTGCATGACGTGCCCGCCCGCCCCGCGGCCCCCGCCGCATTCGAACATCCCCGTCGCTCCGCCGGCCCGGGCAAGCGCCGCGGGCGCCGTGTTGCCGGCCCCGGCGGGGTACGGGGACGGCCTCGTGAGCGGGGGATCCGGGCCCGGGGCCGCCGCCACCGCGTCGTGATCGTCCGTACCCGTCCCCCTGTGAGGAGTCCGTGATGACCGTTTCCGAGGAACCGCGCGGTACCGCCGCGCTGCTGGTCGACAGCAACGGCCGGTACCTGCTGCACCTGCGTGACGCGAACAAGAGGATCTGCGACCCCGGCACGTGGTCCATCCCCGGCGGGGACCGCGAGGGCACGGAGCCCGCCCGGGAGGCGGTCGCCCGGGAGCTCTGGGAGGAGACCGGCCTGGTGGTGCCGCTGGAGGAGTTCACGGTCGTGGGCAGTGTGGGCCCCGACGGTGCCGAGGGGCGGATCCAGGTCTATCTGGGAGCCTGGGACGGCAACGCGGACGATCTCCCCTGCCCGGAAGGGATCATGTTCCGGCACTTCGACGCGGCCACCGTCCCGTACCTGACGATGTGTCCGTGGACGAAGGACGTGATCGACCTCCACCAGGCCCGGGCACCCGCCCGTACGCTCCTCCCGGCCCGGGCCCGGCCCGGCGGCCGGGCCCGCCCCAACGTGGTGGGCGTCCACCTGTACCTGGAGCGGGACGGCAGGGTGCTGCTCGGGCTCCGCCACCCGGACTCCGCCTTCGCCGCGTCCACCCACCACTTCCTCGCGGGGCACTGCGAGCAGGAATCGGCGGTCGCCTGCCTGATCCGGGAGGCCCTGGAGGAGGCGGGCCTCGTCCTCGACCCGGCCCACGTGGAACTGGCCCACCTGGTGCACATCGTGGACCACGTCGGCGGTCAGCCCCGGATGCAGCTCGTCTTCCGCGCCCGGCAGTGGGCGGGGACGCCGGAGGTACGGGAGCCCGACCGGTGCGTCTCCTGGGACTGGTGGCCGGCGGACGCGCTGCCGGAGCGGATCGTCCCGTACGCGCGGACGGCCATCGAGGGCATCCGCGCGGGCCGCCTCTACAGCGAGCTCGGCTGGACCTGACCGCCGCCCGGCCCCGCCCCGCCCGGGCGGACCCCCACGCCCCTGAGCCGCGTTTCGCCGAGCGACACCCCCCGGTACGGGCCTGCCCCTCTTGTGCCCGGCGAGCTCGGTCGGCAGGGTGTCCGGGTGCGTGCTGATCTTGCTTCGAGGGTTTGGGGGAACGGATGCTGACCGGGATCGTGATCGACGCGCTGGACGTCGTACGCATGGACCGCTTCTGGCAGGAGGCGACGCGGGGACGGACGGGCGGTCTGCGGCTGCGGTTCGTGCCGACGGCGACGCCGAAGGCGGGCAAGAACCGGCTCCACCTCGACCTGGCCGGGGGCGCGGACTGGGAAGCGGAGGTGGCGCGCCTGCTCGCGCTCGGGGCGACACGGGCCGACGTCGGCCAGGGGAACGTCCCGTGGGACGTGCTGGCCGATCCGGAGGGGAACGAGTTCTGCGTGCTGCGGCCCGGCCACCCCGGCGTACTCGCCGACTCCGGCCTCGTCGCGGTCTGCCTCGACATCGCCGAGGAGGACCGCCAGGCCCAGGAGGCCTTCTGGCCGCCCCAGGCCGACTGGAACGCGGTCGAGTCCCACACCTGGGGCTTCCGGCTCCGCCGGACTCCCACCAGCACGGTCTCGCTGGTGATGGGGCCGCCCGCGGCGCCGAAGGCGGGGCGGAACAGGCTGCGGCTGGAGACCACCCGTCCCGGCCGGGAGCCCGGCGAGTTCCTCGACGCCGGCGGGAACGAGTTCCACGTCACCGCCCCTGCCTCCCCCGGCGGTCTCGGCTCCGGTTGAGTCTCCCGTGGGGGGAGACATCAAGCTGGGGGCATGGACAGCGACACGCTCTTCTCCATCGGAGAACTATCCCGCCGGACCGGCCTGACGGTGAAGACCATCCGGTTCTATTCCGACCGGGGCATCGTCCCGCCGACCGACCGGAGCCCGGCGGGGTACCGGCTCTACGGCACCGACGCGCTCGCCCGCCTGGACCTCGCCCGCACGCTGCGTGATCTCGGGCTGGACCTGGCGACCGTGCGCAGGGTGCTGGACCGGGAGGCGTCCATACCGGAGGTCACGGAAGCGCACGCCAAAGCCCTGGACGTGCAGATCCGGACCCTCCGTCTGCGCCGGGCAGTCCTCCGCGCAGTCGCCAGACGCGGCCCCACCACCATGGAGATGGACCTGATGCACCGACTCGCCACGCTCTCCCAGGCCGAACGACACCGGTTGGTGTCCGACTTCATCGACGACGCCTTCGAGGGTCTCGACACCAACCCCGAATTCGTGGCCCTGATGCGGTCCGCCGTGCCCGAGCTCCCGGACGATCCCACGCCCGAGCAGGTCGAGGCCTGGGTGGAACTCGCCGGACTCTGCCAGGACGCGGACTTCCGCGCCGCGATCCGCCGCGTGGCGCAGGACCAGGCGGAAGAGCCCTCCCCGCAGGACGCCTGCAGCCTGCACGACGACATCAACCAGGCGATGCGTGAACGAATCGACGAGGCAGCGGCCGCCGGCCTCCTGCCGGCCTCCGCCACCGGGGCGCCCCCCTCCGACTCGCTGGGCGGTCTCTACGCCGACGCGTTCCAGCGGGCCGACGCGGGCGATCTGCGGCGCTGGCTCCTCGCCCGTCTGCGGACCACCGCGGACCACCGTGCCGAGCGCTACTGGCGGCTGCTGGCCACGGTCAACGGATGGCCCGCGTCACCGGCCCTCGCTGCGGTCTACCCCTGGTTCACCACGGTCTTCGCCGGGAGCGGCACCGGCACGATCGGGGAGGTCCGAGGCGATGAGGACGCGTGACCTCAGGTTCGGCCTGTACGCGGACGAACAGGGACTGGCCTGGGTGAGGGAACTCGTCGCGGAGGCGGTGGGCTGCCGCGGGGCCCGGATCACCGGTGAGACCGTCTCGACGGAGACCCTCCCCCACAGCGGGCTGCCGACCGCCGACATGTACGACCTCCTCGCGGAGCAGTGGGCCGTGGAACACCCCGGCCAGGGCAGCGGCGCACGGCAACTGATCGAGCTGCGCGTTCACTTGACGTGCTCCCTGCGGACGTGGCGGGCGGTCCGCAAGACGGTGATCACGGCCATGTGCCCGGCGGGAACGGCCCCTCACGTCTGCCGTGTTCCGTGGATGGCGATGGCGACCTGAGGGCCGAAGTCTCCGGCCGGGGGCTTTGCGCGGCGCCGCTCGCCTGGTGGGGTTCCTCTGCTCGCCGCAGGGCCAGTGGATCGACGGACAGCTGCTCAGGAGCGACGGCGGCTTCACCAACTGACCGGTCGGCCCGTCATTCGGTCCAGATGTCCAGGAGTTGGTTCGCCGCCCGGAAACTGTCGGGGGGATCCGCGTTGCACACCACGGTGACCGCGGTGTTCCGGTCCGGGCTCACCTTGAAGGTGCTGTGGAACTGCTCCCAGTCGCCCCGGTGGAGGAGGCTCTTGTCGGGCAGGAGGAGGATTCCGGCCCCGTAGCGCCCTTCTTCGACGCCGCGCGGGCGCAGGACGTCGCCCACGCTCACCGCTCCGTCGGTGACTCCGGCGAGGAGTTCCCTTCCGCCGATGCGGCCGGTGCGGTAATTGTCGGCCCAGCGGACGAGTTCTCCGGCAGTGGTCTGGACGGATCCGTCTCCGTACTGTTTCCAGGGGGAGGAATTGGGGGTGAAGGAGCCGTCCTTCCCGTCGTACGACTTCGCCTTGCCGGGAACGTCCACCGCCGGGGAGAGGGTCATGCGCAGGTGCAGCGGGGTGAAGAACTCCTGCTGGAGGAAGTCCGGGAACGGCTTGCCGGTGACTCTTTCGACGACGTGGGCCAGGAGGAGGTAGTTGGAGTTGGAGTAGGAGAAGCTCTTCCCGGGCTTTTCCTCCGGCCGTGAGGCGAGGATGGCCGCGAGCGCTTCCCCCTGGCCGGCCGGGTCCGTCAGCTTGACGCCCTCGGCCTCGAGCAGGTCCTGGTAGTCGGGGATGCCGCTGGTGTGGCGCATCAGGTCGCCGAGGGTGACGTCCTTGGTCCAGGCGGGCGGATCGTCGAGGAAGTCGGACAGGGGGTCGCCGAGTGCGAGTTGGTGCCGCCCGGCGAGCAGGAGGACGGCGTCCGCGGTGAACTGCTTGGAATTCGACGCCATGTCGAAGACCGTCTGCGGGGTGATGGCACGCCCGGTCGCCAGGTCGGCCTTCCCCCTCCCCGCCTCCCAGACGACCTCGCCGCGTTCACCGACCGCGGCCGCACATCCCGGGCCGTCGGGGGAAGGCACGAGTTCCCGCAGGACCGCCGCGCTGCGCTGCCCGCGGTCGTCACCGGCTCCGTGTGCCTGCGGGGTCAGGGCTCCGAGCGCGGCCACGATCACGGCGCCCCCGGCGGTGCACAACGACACCGTCCGATTCACCCGGACCACCTTCTTCCCTCCTTCGAGAGTCCTCCGGCGGCCGTGCCGTGGCCAGTCGATCAAGGGCAGGCGGAGCTCCCGCCCGGGGAGGGGGTCCCGCTGATGCCGAGGACGCGGAGCACGCTTCGTCGAGCGTGGATCCAGGTCCGGTGACGTGCTCGGGCACCGTCTCGAGCAGGTCCCCGCCGCGGTACCACTGCGCCGTGCCGACGGAGGACTTGCCGGAAGCGGAGTTGGTCCCGTCAGGGGTGGAGGGTGATGTGGGGGGCGAGGGCCGCGAGGAAGTCGGGGGCGTCGAAGATGCGGCCGGCGGAGGCGACGCCGGTGGTGCGGATCCGTCCGGTCAGGACGCGGTCGAGGGCTTCGACGACCAGGGGCGCGGTGACGGCGTAGATGTCGCGGCCCCCGGCCACGGCGCGACGTTCGACGCCGCCGGAGCGGACGACCGCGTCGACGAGGAAGGTCTGGCCGGAGCGGCCGAGCTCGTCGGTGGCGGTGGGGGCGGGGGTGTCGGACGAGGCGATGTCCTGGACGGCGTCGACGGCCATGTGGGTGTGGACGTCGCGGATCGACAGGTGGTCGGTGACGGTGACGACGTCGGCCATGGTGAACTCGGTGACGACCGGGCGGGGGCCCATCGGGGCGGGGAAGGGCCACTCGGCGGTGGGCGGGGTGTCGGTGCGGCGCTGCCAGGCGCCGCCGCTGTAGCGCAGGCGGTGGTCGCCGCGCCGCTCGCGTGAGACCGCGCCGGACAGGCGGGTTCCGGCGGTGGGGTGCCAGTCGCTCAGGCCGTAGGCGATGTGGGCCTCGTCGGCGTGGGTCCAGTCCCCCATCGCGGCCGTGACCAGCAGGTCGCCCAGGCCGCCGAAGAACGCCATCGCCGGGACGACGACCGCGCCGGCCTCGCGGGCCCGGTCGGCGTAGTGGGCGAAGGTGTCGAGGTTGGCCTCCAGTTCGGCGGCCACGTCCAGGTACGGGATCCCCGCGCGCAGGGCCGCCTCGATCACCGGTCCGGTCGTCGAGGCGAACGGTCCCGCGCAGTTGATCACCGCGGCGGTGCCGGTCAGAGCTGCGTCGAGCGCGGCCGCGTCGTCGACCGCGGCCGGCCGGGCCGGGTACCCGGTCGCGTCGGCCAGGGCGGTCAGCTTCGCGGTGTCCCGGCCGGAGAGGACCGGCAGGTACCCGCGGGCGGCCAGCTCCGCCACCACGAACCTCCCCGTGTGTCCGTACGCGCCGTAGACCGCCACCGTCGTGTCGTGCACCGTGCCGTTCACGTAAACCGTTCCCCTGCCTCGCGTCTGCCGTGCGCCCGGGCCCCCCTTGCTCGCTCGGCGGCCCGGTGCGCCGTAACGGACCCCATCCTGGCCGGACCCGGCACACCCGCGACAGTGTCCGGAACGACATGGGACGTACAGTTCCCGACATGAGAAGCGTCGCGCTGGCCGTCACCGACGGCATGCTCCATTTCGAGTTGTCGCTGGCCTGCGAGGTCTTCGGTTCGGACCTGACGCATCTGGTGGACCCCTGGTACCGGTTCTCGCTGTGCGGCCCGGGGCCGGTGGTCGTGGACAGGTTCCGGCTGGAACCGGACGAGGGACTCGACGGGCTCGCACGCGCCGACACCGTGATCGTGCCGGGCTGGGCCGACGTCGACCGCGACCCGCCGGCCGGACTCGTGGACGCGGTGCGCGCCGCCCACGACGCGGGAGCCCGCGTGGCGTCCCTGTGCACGGGCGCGTTCGTCCTGGCCGCCGCCGGACTCCTCGACGGCCGGCGCGCCACCACGCACTGGGCCCACACCGCCGAACTGGCCCGCCGGCACCCCCGCGTCACCGTCGACCCCGATGTCCTGTACGTCGACAACGGCAGCGTCCTGACCTCCGCGGGGAAGGCCGCTGCCATGGACCTGTGCCTCCACCTGGTCCGGCTCGACCACGGGACGGCGGTCGCGAACACCGTCGCCCGCCGGCTGGTCGTCGCCCCCCACCGCGACGGCGGCCAGGCCCAGTTCGTCCGTACGCCCGTTCCCGCGCCCGGCAACCACCCCCTGGCCGGACTGCTCCCCTGGGTCCTGGCCCGCCTCGACGCACCCCTCACCGTCGAGGACCTCGCCCGGCAGGCCCGTATGAGCTCCCGCCACCTGACCCGGCACTTCAAGACCGTCACCGGCACCACGCCGCTCCAGTGGCTCCACATCCAGCGCATCCGCCGCGCGCAGGAGCTCCTGGAGGGTACCGACGCCACCGTCGACGCCATCGCCGCCACCACGGGCATGGGCACCGCCACCACGCTCCGCCGGCACTTCAACCGGACGGTCGGGGTCCCGCCGGACACCTACCGCCGCACCTTCCGCGTCCATGCGAACGCCCCCGGGAGCAGGGGAAAATGACTGCCGTCCTGCCCCGGGGTGCAGCAGAATCACCGCATGGCAGACATGGGAGTGTTCCGGAACGCGGTGGCCGACTGGGCGGCCGGCGGCCCCGGCGGGCCGGCCGGGGAGCTGGCGGCGGAGCTGGGTGTCGCGGCGGTGGTGCTGGTCGAGGGGCCCAGCGACCTCGCCGCCGTCGAGACCCTGGCGGCGCGCCTGGACCGGGACTTGGCGGCCGAGGGCGTCTGCGTCATCTCCATGGGCGGAGCGATGAACATCGGCCGCTACGCCCGGCTCCTGGGCCCGCCCGGACTGGGGCTGCGCGTCACCGGGCTGTGCGACGAACAGGAGCAGCCGTTCTACGACCGCGCCCTCCAGCAGGCCGGCGCTCCCGGCCACGAGGTCTTCGTCTGCGTGAAGGACCTCGAAGAAGAGCTCATCCGCGCGCTGGGCGTGCCCAGGGTGGAAGAGATCATCGAGGCGGAAGGCGACCTCGTCCCGTGGCAGACCTTCATCCGCCAGCCCGCGCAACGGGGCCGCGACCCGCACCACCGGATGCGGCGCTTCCTCGGCACCAAGAAGGGCCGCAAGATCCGCTACGGCCACCTCCTCGCCCAGGGCCTCGACCTCGGCCTCGTCCCCGCGCCCCTCGACGCCCTGCTCACCTCCCTGCGCGACACGGAAGGCGCTGACCGCGGGAGGCGCTGACGGGGCGCGGCCGCCGACGGGCTACGCGAGTGCGCCGTCGAGGGCGTCGAACAGTCTCTCGACGTCCTCGTCCGTGGTGTGCAGGTGCGGGCTGATGCGGATCGACGTGCCGCGCGCGCCCACGAAGACGTCCGCCTCCTCCAGCCTCGCCACCACCCGCCCCCGCAGCTCTTCGGGGACGGTGATGCCCAGCATGTGCGGGCCGCGCGGCAGGGGGGTGGGCAGCGCCCGCTTGCGGGCCTCCTCCTCGATGCGGCCGGTGACGGCCGACAGCGCCCCGGCGACGGCGGGAACCGTCCAGGCCGACAACTGGCGCAGGGCGGCGACCGCCATCGGTGTGAGTTCGAAAGCGGTACGTCCGCCCGCGTCGAAGCGGCGGGCGCCCGGCTGGTAGCCGGAGCGGTAGTCGACGAGCCCGGCGAAGTCCTCGGAGCCCTCGCGCACGATCCAGTTCTCCTCCAGGGGCCGCCCCTGGTGGTGGGCGGGAGCCGCGTAGAGGTAGCCCAGTCCGAAGGGGCCCAGCAGCCACTTGTACCCCACGCTGACGAGGAAGTCGGGCCGGAGCACGCTCATGTCGAGCGGCACGGCCCCCGCCGACTGGCTGGCGTCGACGACGAACGCCGCGCCGGCCGCCCGTGCGGCCCCGGCGATCGGTTCCAGGTCCAGCAGGGCTCCGTCGGTCCAGTGCGCCTGCGGTACGCAGACCACGGCCACGGCCCCGTCCAGGGCGCCGAGTACCGCTTCCGTCCACGTCGCGCCCGGCTCCCGCCGGACGGTGAGCAGCGAGGCGCCGGTGCGTTCGGCCAGCCGCCGCCAGGTGTAGACGCCGGAGGGGTACTCGCCGTCGAGGACCAGGATGCGGCTCCCGGCGGGCGGGTTCAGATTGGCGGCGGCGACCGCGAGGCCGTAGCTGGTGGCCGGGACCAGGGCGATGTCATCGGCGGTCGCCCCGATGAGCCCCGCGAAGAGCCTCCTGCGCTCCTCCGCCCCGTCGAACCAGTCCGCGGTGCGGATCCGCCACGGCTGGGCCCGTTGCCGCAGGGCCGCCTCGCCCGCGTCGCGGGCGGTCCGCAGGGTCGGGGCGAGCGAGGCGGTGTTGAAGTAGGCGACGTGTCCGGGGATGTCGAAGAGCTCCCGGGCGGCGCCGAACGGCGTGTGGCCGCTGGTGGTGGTCATGAGAGTCCTTGCCTGTGGGGAACGGACCGTGCGCAGGAGGGGGCCCGGCCGTCACCGGCCGGGGCGGGCCAGGCCGGTCAGCAGTACGTCGAGGGCCAGCTCGGTCGCCTCCGGCAGCGGGGTGTCGTCGAGGAGGGAGCCGAGGGCCAGTGTCGCCAGTCCGTGCACGGTGGAGAAGGCGACCTGGGCGAGGCGGGCCGGGTCGCCCTCACGGACCACTCCCTCCGCCTGCGCCTGCGCGATGAGCTCGGCCGTGGTGTCGAGGCTGCGGTGCCCGAGCTCCCTGAGTTCGGCGCTGGAGTCGTCGGCGTGCTTGGCGCTGAACATCAGGTTCAGCAGGGGCGCGTGGCCGACGGCGAAGTCGACATACGCCCGCCCCAGGCCGGCCAGGCGGACCGGCACCGGCCCGGGCGCTTCGGCGGCGGCGCGCAGGCGGGCGTTCAGCCGGGTGAAGCCGCTGACGGCGAGGGCGTCCAGCAGGGCCTGCCGGTCGCGGAAGTGACGGGACGGCGCGGCGTGGCTCACGCCGAGGTCGCGTGCCAGGGCCCGGAGGGACAGGCCGTCCACGCCCGATTCGGTGAGGACGGTCTCCGCGCGCTCCAGCAGGGCGGTCCTGAGGTTGCCGTGGTGGTAGGGCCCTTCGGTCAAGGCGGGCTCCCCTCTCCTGATGTTGTCATTGACTACAATGATGACGCCGCCTACATTCGAGACCGTCCAACACGTGGAAACGGAGCAGCCGACGATGCCTATGACATACCAGGGGACCGTGACCCTGATCACCGGGGCGAGTGCCGGGCTCGGTGTCGAGTTCGCCCGCCAGTGGGCCGGGCGCGGGGCGGACCTCGTACTCGTCGCCCGCCGCCTCGACCGGCTCGAAGAGCTCGCGGCGGACCTGGAGAAGCGCTACGGCGTCACCGCCCACGTGATCGCCGCGGACCTCGCCCGTCCGGGGGCCGCGGCCTCGCTGCGTGCGGAGCTCGACGCCCGCGGGATCACCGTGCACTCCCTCATCAACAACGCCGGCTTCGGCAGCCACGGCCCGTTCGTCCGCCAGGACATGGCGCAGATCAACGAGATGATCCAGCTGAACGTCACGGCCGTCACCGAGCTCACCCGGGCGTTCCTGCCCGATCTCGTGTCAGACGGCCGGGGTGCGCTGGTCACGGTCGCGAGCGCGGCCGCGTACCAGCCGACCCCCGCGATGGCGGTCTACGGCGCCAGCAAGGCGTTCGTGCTGAGCTTCACCGAGGCCGTCGGCTACGAGACCCGCACCTCGCCGCTGCGGGTGCTCGCCGTATCGCCGGGTCCGGTCAGCACCGAGTTCTTCGACGTCGTCGGCAGCCGGGACGCGGCCGTCGGCCGGATGGCCACGCCCGAGCAGGTGGTGACCGCGACGCGCCGTGCGCTGGAGCGCGCCAAGACCCCGCCCAGCATCGTGGCCGGCCTCGCCAACCGCGTCTCCGCGATCGCCTCCGCGCTGACGCCCCGGCGCCTCACGCTGGCGGTGTCGGGGCGGATCCTGAAGGCCTGAGGCCTTCGGCCGTGCACGTGCGGGAACGCCCGGCCGAGGGATCTCGGCCGGGCGTTCCCGGTGTTCTGTGCAGCCTGCCGCTGGTCTAGTACCAGTGGTT
>NZ_JBVJWV010000050.1:12233-37215 GCF_055602105.1 Streptomyces sp. NPDC037421 | reverse complement strand
ACCCCCCCCTCTCCTTGCAGCCCCCACCACCCCCCCCCCCCCCCCCCCCCCCCCCCCCCCCCCCCCCCCCCCCCCCCCCCCCCCCCCCCCGCGCCCGTACGTGCCTAGCGCTGGTCCAGGTTCGGCGCCGGCGGGAAGGGCGGTGTCGGGTCCTTCGTCGGCGGGGTCGGCTTGCCGGTCGGCGGGGTCGGCTTGCCGGTCGGCGGCGTGGGCTTGCCGGTCGGCGGGACCGAGCCGCCGGAGCTGCCCGACGGGTCCGGGGTGCCGGACGGGCGGGTGCTGCCGGTACCGGACGGCGACGGGGAGCCGGAACCGCTGGGGCTGGTCGACGGGGTGGCGGCGCGGGAGGGCGCCGGGGTGCCCATCCTGGCGTCGTCCAGGTCGAACTGGCTCGTGGTCATGCCCTTGAGCGCGGCGGTGGTGTACGCCTGCCAGATCTGCGCGGGGAAGCTGGAGCCGCCCGCGCGGCCCTTGCCGGCGGTGCCGGTCAGGGTGACCTGGCCGTGGGTGTTGGGGTCCTCGCCGAACATCGCGACGACGGTGACCAGTTCCGGGGTGTAGCCGGTGAACCAGGCGGCCACGTTGGACTCGGTCGTACCGGTCTTGCCGGCGGCCTCGTAGGCGGAGCTGCGGACGGCCTTGCCGGAGCCGTCCTGGACGACGCCGGTGAGGACCTTGGTCACGGTGTCGGCGGTGGTGCTGGTGAGCACCTGGGAGCCGATGGGGCTGACGGCCTTGAACTCGCCGTCCTTGTGCTCGGCCTTCTTGATGATGGTCGGGGTGACCTTCTTGCCGTGGTTGTCGAGGGTGGCGTAGACGGCGGCCATCTCGACGGTGTTGGCGCTCATCGTGCCGAGCGACATGGCGGGCTTGTCGGCCGGCCAGCCCTCGCGGTCGACCATGCCCATGGAGAGCGCGGTCTTCTTCACGTTCGTCGGCTTGGCGTCCACGATCATCTGCGCGTACACCGAGTTGACGGAGGAGTTGGTGGCCTCCTGGACCGAGAGCATCGGGTCGCCGTAGTTCTCGTTGTCCTGGTTCTGCGGGGCGAACGGGGTGTCGCTGCCGACCACCTGGCGCTTGCTGGTGCCGTCGTAGAGGGTGCTCGGGTTGATCGGGCGGCCGTCCTGGGTCTTCGACCCGTTCTCCAGGGCGGAGGCCAGCACGATCGGCTTGAAGGTCGATCCCGGCTGGAAGTCGGTGCGCAGGGCGTTGCTCGCCGACTTCTCGGTCAGGCCCACGCCGCCGTACATCGCGACGATGTGGCCGGTCTTGGCGTCCACGGAGGTGGCGCCGGCCTGGACGCTCTGGTCCTGGGGCCGGTCCTTGGTGTTCTTGCGCTCCAGCTTGGACTCCAGCTCGTCCTGGACGGCCTTCTCCAGGGCGGCCTGCTTCTTCTTGTCGATGGCGAGGGTGATCGTCCAGCCGCCGGCGGCGATCTCGGAGTCCTTGATCCCCTGCCGGTTCATCTCGACCTCGGCGGCCTGGATCAGGTAGCCCTTCTGCCCGTCCATGCCCGGACGCGGCTTGGGCTTGATCGGCTCCTGGAACTGCAAGGTCTTGCGCTTGTTCGCGTCCAGCTTGCCCATCTCGACCATGTTGTCGAGGACGGCGTTGAAGCGGATCATGACCAGCCGCTTGCCGTTGGGTCCGGCGGTCGCCCAGTCGTACTGGCTGGGGGCCTGGATGACCGCGGCGAGGTACGCGCCCTGCTCCAGGGTCAGCTTGTCGGAGTCGACGCCGTAGTAGGCCTGGGCGGCGGCCTGGATGCCGTACGCGTTGCGGCCGTAGAAGTTGGTGTTCAGGTAGCCGGCGAGGATGTCCGGCTTCTCCATCCGCTGGTCGACCTTGAGGGAGATGATCAGCTCCCGCAGCTTGCGCGTCGGCGACTGGTCCTGGGTCAGGTAGTAGTTCTTGACGTACTGCTGGGTGATCGTCGAACCGCCGGCCGTGCCCTTGCCGCGGACCGTGTTGACGAGGCCGCGGGCCACGCCCATGACGTCGACGCCGCGGTCCGTGTAGAAGGTCTTGTTCTCGATGGCGATGAACGCGGTGCGGACGTCCTCGGGGATCTTGTCGATCGTGACGATCTCGCGGTTCATGTCGCCGGTGCGGGCCATGACCGAACCGTCGGCGTACTTGTACGTGTTGCTCTGGAGCGTCGCGGTCTTGTTCGGGTCGTTCGGCTCGTCCACGGAGAAGTAGAGGGCTATGCCCGCGACCACCAGGAGGAGGATGCCGCCGAGGAAAGTCCCCAGCAGCGTCTTCCAGTTGAGGAAGCGGCGTATGCCGCTGCGCTTCCCGGTCGCCTTGCCCGTGCGCCCGCCGGCGCGCCCGCTCGGCGCTTTCCGCGCACCGCGTTGCTGCTGCGCCCGTCGCGCATCTGCTCGGCCCATCGCTCCCGCTCCGCTCGATTACCCCCCCGACGTCAGCTCAGAAAACTAACACCGCAGGCTGTGACAAAGGTTGATCAACCCAGATCAATACCGGTCAATTCGGACGTGAGAATCAGCACCCACTCCGATGGAACCGACGCCCACGATGCCGGAAGGGTTGCGGTGTCCGCAAAAAGTGATATCACTTTGATAGAGCGGCACGGTCGACGACGGCCGGGCACAACGCAACAAACGGGGGCATTCCATGGCAAACGCAGCGGACGCGCGACCGAATGAGGTACGGGAGTTCACGGCGCGCAGCGTCGGCGGCGGACCCGCCCTGCTGTTCGGGCTGGCGGGGGTGGCGGCCGGAGCGGGCCTGCTGGCGCTCGCCGCCGTTTCGGGCGCTACGGCGGTCAAGGCCACCCTGATCCCGCTGGGCTTCCTGCTGTTCCTCGGCGCCCTCTTCGCGATGACCGGGCTCAACACCGTGGCCCCGGGCGAGGCCCGGGTGGTCCAGCTGTTCGGCCGCTACCGGGGCACGGTCCGCACGGACGGACTGCGCTGGGTCAACCCGCTGACCTCGCGCCGGAAGATCTCCACCCGGGTGCGCAACCACGAGACGGCCGTCCTCAAGGTCAACGACGCCTACGGCAACCCGATCGAGCTCGCGGCGGTCGTGGTGTGGAAGGTCTCCGACACCGCGCGCGCCGTCTTCGAGGTCGAGGACTTCACCGAGTTCGTCGAGACCCAGACCGAGGCGGCGGTCCGGCACATCGCGATCGAGTACCCCTACGACGCCCACGACGAGGGCGGCCTGTCGCTGCGCGGCAACGCCGAGGAGATCACCGAGAAGCTCGCGGCCGAGCTGGCGACCCGGGTCGAGGCGGCGGGCGTGGCGATCGTCGAGTCCCGCTTCACGCATCTCGCGTACGCTCCGGAGATCGCCTCCGCGATGCTCCAGCGCCAGCAGGCGGGCGCGGTCGTGGCGGCCCGCAAGCAGATCGTCGAGGGTGCGGTGGGCATGGTGGAGCTCGCCCTGACCCGGCTGGCCGAGGAGGACATCGTGGACCTGGACCCGGAGCGCAAGGCCTCCATGGTCTCGAACCTGATGGTGGTGCTCTGCGGCGACCGCGCGGCCACGCCGGTCATCAACACGGGCACCCTCTACCAGTGACCCCGCCCCCCGCCCCCCGCCCCGGCGGCCCCCAGGGCCAGGGGGCCGGCTCCGGTTCCGGTTCCGCCGCGGGCCCGGGCGAGGGCAAGCCCGCCCGGGCGGCCCGGCAGGCGCGCAAGCAGGTGCTCCTGCGGCTCGACCCGCAGGTCTACGACGCCCTCGCGCGCTGGGCCGGGGAGGAGCTGCGCAGCGCGAACGCACAGATCGAGTTCCTGCTGCGCAGGGCCCTGTCCGAGTCGGGCCGGCTCCCCGGCGGCGCCGCCCCGATCCCCCCGCGCGGCCGCCCCCGCAACGCACCGGATTCCTGAGCCGGTACGCCCGTACGTCCCTGCACCCATCCGGGCCCGCCGGCCCCCGCCGGCGGGCCTCCTGTGTGCCCGCTGCGCATATCCGCACGTCAACAACCTATACACCATGCGTATACACGACGTGTATAGTCGCCGGCATGTCCATCGGTCACACCCTGCTCGGCCTCCTGGAGGCCGGCCCGCGCCACGGCTACGACCTCAAGCGCGCCTTCGACGAGACCTTCGGCCACGACCGCCCCCTCGCCTACGGGCAGGTCTACTCGACCATGTCCCGGCTCCTGAAGAACGGCCTCGTAGAGGTCGACGGGGTCGAGAGCGGCGGCGGTCCCGAGCGCAAGCGGTACGCGATCACCGACGCCGGCATCACCGACGTCGAGCACTGGCTCTCCCAGCCCGAGAAGCCCGAGCCGTACCTCCAGTCGACCCTGTACACCAAGGTGGTCCTCGCGCTGCTCACCCACCGCAGCGCCAACGAGCTCCTGGACACCCAGCGCGCCGAGCACCTGCGGCTCATGCGCATCCTGACCCAGCGCAAGCGCAAGGGGGACATCGCAGACCAGCTGGTCTGCGACCACGCCCTGTTCCACCTGGAGGCCGACCTGCGCTGGCTCGAGCTCACCGCCGCCCGGCTCGACCAGCTCGCCCGGGAGGTACGCCGATGACCCCGGCCGGCACCCTGCTCGCCGCCGCGGACCTGCGCAAGTCGTACGGGCCCACCAAGGCCCTGGACGGCGCCGGGTTCTCCATCCACCCCGGCGAGGTCGTCGCCGTCATGGGGCCCTCCGGTTCCGGCAAGTCGACGCTGCTGCACTGCCTCGCCGGGATCGTCACCCCCGACTCCGGCACCGTCACCTACGCCGGCCGCGAGCTGTCCGCGATGAACGACGCCGGACGCAGCGCCCTGCGCCGCAGCGAGTTCGGCTTCGTCTTCCAGTTCGGCCAGCTCGTCCCCGAGTTGACCTGCGTGGAGAACGTGGCCCTGCCGCTGCGCCTCGCCGGGACCCGGCGCAAGGAGGCCGAGGGGACCGCGCTGCGCTGGATGGAGCGGCTCCAGGTCGAGGACCTCCGCGCCAAGCGCCCCGGCGAGATCAGCGGCGGCCAGGGCCAGCGGGTGGCCGCGGCGCGGGCCCTGGTCACCGGGCCCCGGGTGATCTTCGCGGACGAGCCCACGGGCGCCCTGGACTCCCTCAACGGCGAGCTGGTGATGCAGCTCCTCACCGAGGCCGCCCGCTCGGCGAACGCCGCCGTCGTCCTCGTCACGCACGAGACCCGCGTCGCCGCGTACTCCGACCGCGAGATCGTCGTACGCGACGGCCGCTCCCGCGACATGGAGCCGATCATATGAGCGTGCCGGGCAAGGCCCTCGTGTGGAGCCGGGACCTCGCCATGGGCGCCCGGTTCGCCCTCGGCGGCGGCCGCGAGGGGTGGCTGCGCACCCTCTTCACCGGTGTCGGCGTCGGCCTCGGCGTCGCGCTGCTGCTGATCAGCACGGCCGTCCCGGGCGCGCTCACCGCACGCGAACAGCGCGGCGACGCCCGCTCCCTCCTGGGTGCCCCCACGGCCGCGGCGCCGGGCCGCGACACCATGCTGATCGCCAGGGCCGACATGACGTACCACGGCCAGGACATCGAGGGCAGGCTCCTTCACCCGGAGGGCCCCGACGCGCCGCTCCCGCCGGGGCTGAAGGCCTTCCCCGCCCCCGGCGAACTGGCCGTCTCCCCGGCCCTGCGGGAGCTGCTGCGGTCCTCGGACGGCGCGCTGCTGCGCGAACGCCTCGACGGCAGGATCGGCGAGGTCATCGGCGACGCCGGCCTGACCGGCCCGGCCGAGCTCGCCTTCTACCAGGGCGCCGGCAGCCTCCCGGCGACCGAGCCGGGCGAATTCCGCGTCCAGCGCATCACCGGCTTCGCCCCCGATCCGCAAGAGCCGGAGCTCAGCCCGGTGCTGATGCTCACGGTCCTGCTGACCTTCGTCGCCCTGCTGCTGCCGGTCGCCGTGTTCATCGCCGCCGCCGTCCGCTCGGGCGGGGAGCGGCGCGACCAGCGGCTCGCCGCGCTGCGCCTGGTCGGCGCCGACGGGCGGACGGTCCGCCGGATCGCGGCCGGCGAGGCGCTGGCCGGAGCGGTGGCCGGGCTGCTGCTGGGCTCCGTGTTCTTCGTGGCCGGCCGCCTGCTGGCCGGCTCCCTCTCCATCAGCCAGCGCAGCGTCTTCCCGGCCGACCTGACCCCCGCGCCGGGGCTGGTCGCCCTGGTGGCCCTCGCCGTGCCGGCCGCGGCCGTGGCCGTGACCCTGTTCACGCTGCGCGGGGTCGTCATCGAGCCGCTGGGCGTCCTGCGGACGGCGGCCCCTCGCCCGCGCCGCGTGTGGTGGCGGCTGCTGCTGCCGCTCGGCGGGCTCGCGCTGCTCGTGCCTCTGGCGGGCCGCGGCAACGGCGGCGGCCGGTTCAACCAGTGGCAGGTCAGCGGTGGCGTGGTGCTGCTGCTGGTCGGGATCACCGCACTGCTGCCCTGGCTGCTGGAGCGCTGCGTCGGCCGGATGCGCGGCGGGCCCGTCTCCTGGCAGCTGGCCGTCCGCCGCCTCCAGGTCTCCAGCGGCCCCTCCGCGCGCCTGGTCAACGGCATGGCGGTGGCCGTCGCCGGGGCCATCGCCCTCCAGATGCTCTTCTCGGGCGTCGAGGGCGGCACCACCGAGGAGACGGGACAGGACCCGTCCCGGGCCTCGGTCGCGGTCATGATGCACGGCGGCACCGAGTCCGGTCTCGACGCCCTCGGCCGGCAAATCGCCGAGACCCCGGGCGTCACCCGGGCCGTCCCGCTGAACCTCGTGGGCGTCGCCCGGCAGGTCCCCGGCCCCGGCTCCAACGTGACCATCGGCACCTGCCAGGCGCTCGCCGAGGTCGCGGAGCTCGGTGCCTGCCGGGACGGTGACGTCTTCGTCCTCGCCGGCGGCCCGCTGGAGGAGGCCGTCGGTCCCGGGGACCGGGTCTTCGCCGGCGACGTCAGGGTCTCCCCGGAGGTCTCGGCCGGCCTGGGCGCGAAGACCGTCGAGTGGACCGTCCCGGCCGGCGCCCGCACCGTCCGCCCCCGCGAGGACCCGACGGGCAGCCTCCGCTCCGGTCTGCTGGCCACCCCCTCCGCCGCGCCGAAGGGCATGGGGCGCGCCCAGTCCGCGCAGGTCTTCGTCCAGCTCGACGACTCCGTGCCGGACGCGCTGGAGCGGGTGCGCACCGCCGCCTTCAAGGCGGACCCCCTGGCCACGGCGATGACCCTGCGGTCCACGCAGCAGAACCGCGCCTTCTCCGGGATCCGGGCCGGCCTGTTCTTCGGCGCGACCGGGGTGCTGGTCCTGATCGGCACCAGCCTGCTGGTCGGCCAGCTGGAGCAGCTGCGCGAGCGCAGGAGGCTGCTCGCGGCCCTGGTCGCCTTCGGGACCAGGCGCTCGACGCTGTGCCTGTCGGTGCTCTGGCAGACGGCCCTGCCGGTGGCCCTCGGGCTGGTCCTGGCCGCGGGTGCCGGCATCGGGCTGGGCTCGGTGCTGATGGGGATGGCCCACGTCCCGGTGCGGGTCGAGTGGACGCCGGTGCTCCTGCTGACCGGCGCCGGCGCGGGCCTGGTCGCGGCGGTCACCCTGCTCAGCCTGCCGCCGCTGCTGCGCCTGATGCGCCCGGACGGGCTGCGCACGGAGTAGCCCGCGGAGCCTCGCGCCCGCCCCCGCGGCACGCCCGGCGTCCCGGGCGCGGCCCTGATCCGCCCGGACACCCCTGGGTCCTGTCCGGGCGATCTTCGTGGATCAGGCCGCGGGGTCTGGTGCGGTGCATCGCAAGGCGGAGGAGCGCAGCTCGTACTCGGCCGTACTCGCGCGCTCCGACAACGCGGCGAGGTGCCGTGCCGGACGTCGCGGGCCCGCGAAGATCGCCCGGCCAGGGCCTAGTCGGCCGGCCACACCGGGAGCGGGCGTACCGCTTCGCGCAGCGCCGCCGCGATGGCCCGGAACTCCTCCTGGCGGGCCGTACCCGTCCGCATGGCCAGCGCGATCCGCCGCGAGGGCGCGGGCTCGGCGAAGTACCCGGTGGCCAGGTGTTCGTTGCGCGCGGTCTCCAGCCGCAGCGCGGTGCGCGGCAGCAGGGTCACGCCCAGTCCCCCGGCGACCAGTTGTACGAGGGTGGACAGCCCGGCGGCGGTCGTGGTGACGGCGGCGCCGTCGGCCCGGCCCGCCTCGCGGCAGATGTCGAGGGCCTGGTCGCGCAGGCAGTGCCCCTCGTCGAGCAGCAGCAGCCGCAGGTCGCGCAGTTCCTCGCGCGGGATGTCGCGCCGCCCGGCGAGCGGGTGCTCGCGGGGCGCCAGCAGGACGAAGTCCTCGTCGAAGAGGGGCAGTTCGGTGACCCCGGGGACGCCGAGCGGCACCGCGAGCAGCAGCAGGTCGAGCCGCCCGCCGGCCAGTCCCTCCAGCAGCGAGGAGGTCTGCTCCTCGTGCACCTGGAGGTCCATCCGCGGGTACCGCCGGTGGAACAGCCCGAGCACGGTCGGCAGCAGGTACGGGGCCACCGTGGGGATCACCCCGAGCCGCATGATGCCGGTGAAGGGGGCCCGTACGGCCTCGGCCTCCTCCAGCAGCCCGCCCATGGCGTCGAGGACCGTCCGGGCCCGGGCCGCGATCCGCTCGCCCGCCGGGGAGAGCAGCACCTTGCGGGTGGTGCGCTCCAGCAGCTGGACGCCGAGGGCCTCCTCCAGCGCGGAGACGGCGCCGGAGAGGGCCGGCTGGCTCATGCCGATCGCCGCGGCCGCGTCCCGGAAGTGCAGGTGCTCGGCGACGGCCGCGAACGCGCGCAGCTGTGCGAGCGTCGCCTGCTTCGTTCCCCTGTTGCCGACGGCCACTGATAGGTACCTCCGATCACCCACCACCAGACTAGGCCGTGCGTCCTGCGGGCGGCCCGGCGGTGCGTGAGAGTGGAGGAAGGGCGAGGGGGCCCGGCCACGGCCTCCGCCCGGGAGGCAACCATGACGAACAGGCTTGTCCGGATCGCCGCCCTGACCTCGCTGGCGGTCTCACCGCTGCTCCTGGGTCCGGCGGTCCCGGCCCACGCCGTGCCGGCGGCTCCCGCGGCCGGCACCTGCAAGGTCGTGCAGAGCGAAGCCCCGCCGCCGGACAACTGGGCGATCGACGGCAAGGGCTTCACCGGGCTCACCGTCGCGGTCACGGGCGACAACGGCTACAGCAGGTCCACCAGCGTCCAGGCCGGCACCGTCCGGGTCCCCGGCCTGCCCGCGGGCCACTACACGGTCGGGGGCGTGGCCTGCACCGGCGGAATGGACCCGGTGCAGGACGGTGCGGGCAAGGACAAGGGGGCGGACGCGAAGGCCGAGTACGACAAGGGCTTCCGGAAGGGTTTCCAGGCGATCAGGGCCAACTGCGGCGCCAAGCCGCCGAACACCCTGGGCGAGGTCGACCCCAACTGGCAGAAGGGCTACGACGCCGGCGCGGCGCTGGCCGCCAGGACGTTCTGCGGCGGCCACGGATAGGGCAGCGGCCACCGGCCCCGCTTGGGCGGCATTGATAGGGAAGCCTGATCAGCGCGACCACCGTTTGCGATTTCCGCGATCAATGCCACTGTGCCAGCATGTGAGACCGTCCAACCCCTTCGGAAAGCCCCCAAAAGGGCCCCTTTCCGCTCTGCAAGGAGTCAGTGTGCTCACTGTCGGTGACAAGTTCCCCACCTACGATCTGACCGCCTGCGTCTCCCTCGACGCCGACAAGCAGTTCGCGCAGATCGACCACAAGTCCTACGAGGGCAAGTGGCGCGTGGTGTTTTTCTGGCCTGCCGACTTCACCTTCGTCTGCCCGACCGAGATCGCCGCGTTCGGCAAGCTGAACGACGAGTTCGCGGACCGCGACGCGCAGATCCTCGGCGTCTCCGGCGACTCCGAGTACGTCCACCACGCCTGGCGCAAGGACCACGCCGACCTGCGTGACCTGCCCTTCCCGATGCTGGCCGACGTCAAGCACGACCTGATGCAGGCCTGCGGCGTCGAGGGCGAGGACGGCTTCGCCAAGCGCGCGGTCTTCATCGTGGACCCGAACAACGAGATCCAGTTCGCCATGGTGACCGCCGGTTCCGTGGGCCGTAACCCCAAGGAGGTCCTGCGGGTCCTCGACGCCCTCCAGACCGACGAGCTGTGCCCCTGCAACTGGAACAAGGGCGAAGACACCCTGAACGCCGGCGCCCTGCTGGCCGGTGAGTGACGGATGTCCCTCGACTCCCTGAAGTCGGCCATACCGGACTTCGCCAAGGACCTGAAGCTGAACCTCGGTTCGGTCATCGGGAACCAGGACACCCTGACCCAGCAGCAGCTGTGGGGCACCGTCCTGTCCTGCGCGATCGCCGCCCGCTCCCCGCGCGTCCTGCGTGAGCTGGAGCCGGAGGCCAAGGCCGCGCTGTCCCCGGAGGCGTACAACGCCGCCAAGTCCGCCGCCGCGGTCATGGCGATGAACAACGTCTTCTACCGGACGCGCCACCTGCTCTCCGACCCGGAGTACGGCACGCTGCGCGCGGGCCTGCGGATGAACGTCATCGGCAACCCGGGCGTGGAGAAGGTCGACTTCGAGCTGTGGTCGCTCGCGGTCTCCGCGATCAACGGCTGCGGCCAGTGCCTGGACTCGCACGAGCAGGTCCTGCGCAAGGCGGGCGTCGACCGCGAGACGGTCCAGGAGGCCTTCAAGATCGCCTCGGTGATCCAGGCCGTCGCCGTCACCCTCGACGCCGAAGCGGCCCTGGCCGCCGAGTAGTCACCCGTACGGGTGGCGCCACGCGTCACCGTGCCCCCGCGGCCCGCAAGGGCTGCGGGGGCACGGCGCGTTACCGGGTCACTTCTTGCGGAGCCGGTCCATCAGCGCGCGCACGTCCTCGATCATCGCCGCCTTGACGGCGTTCTCGTCGAGGTCGCCGCCCTCGCCGTCCTGGCCCGCCCACCACTGGACCCGCATCGTGAAGACCGCCCCGCCGTCGAGCACCTGGAGCCGGGGCGCGGCCCCCTCCCCGGAGAACACCGCCCGCTCGCCGAGGCCGGGAACCTGCTCCGGCTGGACGGACGGGGAGCGCATGCTCAGGTTGAGGACGGGTCCGGAGCCGAACTCCGGCCCGGGGTCGGTCTTGCGGTGCAGCTCGACCAGCACCTGCGCGTCGTGGGTGGGCAGCCGGCCGTCCCGCCCTCCGACGGAGAAGCAGTGCGACCAGTCCAGCGCCGGGCTCTCGCCGTGACTCGGCATGCCCACGCCCAGGCTCCCGGTCACGGCCCCGACGGCCTTCAGCGGGACCTCCCCGCACAGCTGCTCGCTGTGCCGGTACGCGATGGGCGGCCCGGCGGCGGCGTAACGTTCCTGCACGACCAGTGCCCCCGCCCACACGGCGGAGGCCAGCAGCGCCCCGCCCAGGGCCCAGAGCCAGGGAGCGCGTCGGCGCCCCTCCCGGCCCTCGGGCTGCACGGGCGGGCCCGCGAGCTCGGCCGGGGAGGCCTCGGCCCACTCCCCTTCGAGCTCAGGCTCGCTGATCATCCCCGGCCTCCAGCGCGGCGGCCCGTACCGCCGTGGCCCCGTGCGGTCCCGGACCCGTGGCGGCGACGGCCCCGAGGTGCCGCTCGCGCGAATAGGCCCTCAGGTAGACCACCACGGTGTTGGTGACGGCCACCAGCGGCACCGCGACGACGGCCCCGCCGATGCCCGCGATCATCCCGCCGGCCGCCACCGCGAGCACCACCGCGAGCGGGTGGACCCGTACGGCCCGGCCGAGGATGAAGGGCTGGAGCACGTGCCCCTCGATCTGCTGGACCGCCAGCACCACGCCCAGGACCGCCAGGGCGATGACGGGCCCCTGCGTCACCAGGGCCACGACCACGGCGAGCGCGCCGGAGATCACGGCGCCGACGAGCGGGATGAAGGCGAACAGGAAGATGAACACGGCCAGCGGCACGGCCATCGTCACGTCGAGGAAGTACAGCCCGAGGCCGATGAACACGGCGTCGATGAGCGCGACGAGCACCGTGCCGCGCACGTACGCGGTCAGCGTGCGCCAGGCGCGCGGACCCGCGCCCGCGACACCGGGGCGGGCCGCGGTCGGGACGAGGCCCAGCACCCAGGTCCAGATCTTCTTGCCGTCGTAGAGCAGGAAGAGCGTCGAGAACATCGCGAGCAGCATGCCCGTCATCACCTCGACGAGCACCGTCACGCCCTGGAGGCCGGCGGAGGTGATCTCCTCGGTGTTGGTGCCGATGGTCTCGCTGAGGTTCTTCGCGATGTCGTTGATCTGCTTCTCGGTCACGTGGAACGGACTGTCCAGTGCCCAGGACTTGAGCTCGTTGATGCCCTCGCGGAGCCGGTTGGAGAGGTCGTCCAGGTTCTCCATGACCTGCCAGACCACGAACCAGCCGACCAGCCCGATGACGACGAAGCCGAGGATCGCCGTGACGGCCGTGGCGAGCCCGCGCGGCAGGCCGAGCCTGCGCAGCCGCACCACGAACGGCTGGAGCAGCGCGGTGACGAGCAGGGCGGCGGCGAAGGCGAGGACGACCAGGCGGACTTCGCTGATCACCTTCATCAGGACCCAGACCATCCCGGCGAGCAGCAGCAGCCGCCAGCTCGCCTCGGCGGCGACCCGCACCCCCCACGGGATGACGGTCACCGGGTCGGGCCGGGCCGGCGACGCGGGCGGCGCGTGCCCGCCCGGTGCCGCGGCGCCCTGTGCCGCCGCTGCCGAGGCGGACACGGAGGCCGAGGCGGAGGCGGGCAGCGGCGGTTCGTCGGCGGCCTCGGCCTCGACCTCGGCCCGCCGTTCGTCAAGGGCCGCCTCCATCCGGCTCAGTCTGCTGCCGAGCCGGCCGAGCCAGCCTGCCCTCTTCGCCATGTCGTTCCTTTCCCCCCGCCCAGCGGTGACACCTCGCACGACCGTACACGCGAGGAACCCCACACCGTTGGACGGTGCGGGGTTCCCCGAGGTTGTACGCGGGCCCTATGCCAGGGCTCTAGTACCAGCCGTTGGCCTGGTGGAAGCTCCAGGCGCTGCACGGGCTGCCGTAGCGCTCGTTCATGTAGCCCAGGCCCCACTTGATCTGGGTGGCCGGGTTGGTGCGCCAGTCGGAGCCGGCCGAGGCCATCTTCGAACCGGGGAGCGCCTGGACCAGACCGTAGGCTCCCGAGGAGGAGTTGACGGCCTTGTAGTTCCAGGTGGATTCCTGGTTGATGATGTTCGAGAAGCACTGGAACTGGCCCGCCGGGACCAGCTGCCGGGCGATGTCCTTGACCTGGGCGACCGTGTAGGAGCCCTGGACCGGGAAGTCGCCGGCGTCGCGGGCCGCGGACCGGCTGGCGACCTCGCCCTCTTCCTCGCGCTGCTCCTTGAGCTTGGCGTCGGCTTCCGCCTTCTTCGCCTGCTCGGCCTTCTCGGCCTCCGCCTTCTTGGACTTGGCGTCCTCGGCGGCCTGGATGCGGGCGGCCTCCTCCACCGAGCGCTTGGCGTCGGCGTCGGCGGCGTGGGCGATGCTGTCGGCCTGCTGCGCCAGGGTGGCGCTCTGGACCTGGGCCTGCTCGCCGACCGGGAGGTCGGTGAGGAGAGTCGCGCCGGAAGCGGTCGTCTCGAGGTCGTTCGAAGCGGCATCGCCAGTGGCAACGCCCACGACTGCGCCGACGGTGGTGACCGCGGTGGCCGAAGCCACTGCGAACCCCCGGACCGAGATCCGGCTCACACGGTGTCCTTCCAGCAGCGTCCGCAGTGACCGCGCGATCGCAAGAGTGCCCCTCGACGCTGGTCTCCGTGGTGTTGAGGTCACTGGAGACGCTGGCCCGTGGGCAACTCCCTTGCGGGGGCTGCCGGCTGTACCGGGCGGCATACGGCATCGGCTGTGGAGTTGTTCGTACTGCGCGCATCCCGACGGGGGATACAAGGGTGCCGTATGCGGGGCCTGACGGAAAACAGACTCTGCCGGACCTCGACGCCGCAGGGCAATTCCGCGTTGCGTGTGAAAGGTCACACCTGCTGCGATACCGGTGATTCGGGAAAACGCCTGTGCAGCAGGGCGCCGCCCGGCTAGGCTCCTGGGCCTTTGCCGGGCGGCGCCAACTGACCGTCCCGCTATGGGGGTTTTACCCCGTTCCCTCCTAGAGGGTCTCCAGCATCTCCGTCACCAGTGCGGCGATCGGGGAGCGCTCGGAGCGGGTCAGCGTCACGTGGGCGAAGAGCGGATGCCCCTTCAGCTTCTCAACGACGGCGACCACTCCGTCGTACCGGCCGACGCGCAGATTGTCCCGCTGGGCCACGTCGTGGGTGAGAACAACCCGTGAATTGGCCCCGATCCGGGACAGAACGGTCAGCAGAACGTTCCGCTCCAGGGACTGGGCCTCGTCCACGATGACGAACGCGTCGTGCAGCGAGCGGCCGCGGATGTGCGTGAGCGGCAGGACCTCCAGCATCCCGCGGCCCAGCACCTCCTCGATGACCTCGCGCCCGGCGACCGCCGAGAGGGTGTCGAAGACCGCCTGCGCCCAGGGGCTCATCTTCTCGGCCGCGTCTCCGGGCAGGTACCCGAGGTCCTGGCCGCCGACCGCGTACAGCGGGCGGAAGACCATGACCTTCTGGTGCTGCCTCCGCTCCAGCACCGCCTCCAGGCCCGCGCACAGCGCCAGCGCCGACTTTCCGGTGCCGGCCCGGCCGCCCATCGAGATGATCCCGATCTCCGGGTCGAGCAGCAGGTCCAGGGCGATGCGCTGCTCGGCGCTGCGCCCGTGCAGCCCGAAGGCCTCGCGGTCGCCCCGTACGAGCTTCACGTTGCCGTCGGCCGTGACCCGGCCCAGGGCCTTGCCGCGCTCGGACTGGAGGACCAGCCCGGTGTGCACGGGCAGTTCCGCGGCCTCCGGCACGTAGAGCCGCTCCTCGGAGTAGAGGAGGTCCACCTGCTCCCCCGACAGGGCGAGCTCGCTCATGCCGGTCCAGCCGGCGTCGGTGATGGCGAGCTCCGCGCGGTACTCCTCGGCGAGCAGCCCCACGGAGGAGGCCTTGATGCGCAGCGGGAGATCCTTCGAGACGACCGTGACGTCGTAGCCCTCGGCCTGGAGGTTGCGGGCGACCGCGAGGATCCGCGAGTCGTTGTCCCCGAGCCGGAAGCCCGCCGGCAGGACGCCGGGGTCGGAGTGGTTGAGCTCGACGCGCAGCGTGCCGCCCAGATCTCCCAGCGGGATGGGGGCGTCGAGGCGACCGTAGCGGACCCGGAAGTCGTCGAGCAGGCGCAGGGCCTGACGGGCGAAGTAGCCGAGTTCGGGATGGTGCCTCTTGGCCTCCAACTCGGTGATCACCACGATCGGGAGCACGACCTCGTGCTCGTCGAAGCGGGAGAACGCGTTGGGGTCTGCCAGCAGGACGCTGGTGTCGAGGACGTAGGTCCGCCTGTCGGGCAGGCGGCGCTTTGTGCTGGTCACCACGGAAGGACGTACCCCCTCGGAAGAGGTCGGGCCATGAAGACCGGACCGGTCATCGGCGCCAGTGCCAGGGCCGACTTCCGGCCCTCCAATCCGTCCGTGCGAACCGCACGCTCGTCCTGGTGCAAAGGGCCTCCCGGGCGGACGGCCCTGTGCCGCCCGCTGAGACTCGACACCCGTGGACCGGGCGTCGACCTGCCTGGGTTATGCCCTCGAACGTGCGGTGCCATGCCATGGCATATGACGGACGCTCGGTGAATCCCTGGTGAAGGGTTCGCGCGGGTGACGGGAGGGGGCCGAGGGGGTGTCAGGTGCCTGCGGTCAGGTGCCGTAGCGCCGGTGGCGGGCGGCGTAGTCGCGCAGCGCCCGCAGGAAGTCGACCTTGCGGAAGGCCGGCCAGAAGACCTCGCAGAAGTAGTACTCGGAATGGGCGCTCTGCCACAGCATGAACCCGGACAGCCGCTGCTCGCCGCTGGTGCGGATCACCAGGTCGGGGTCGGGCTGGCCGCGGGTGTAGAGGTGCTCCGCGATGTGGTCGATGTCCAGGACCTCGGCGAGCTCCTCGAAGGAGGTGCCCTTCTCGGCGTGCTCCAGCAGGAGCGAGCGGACCGCGTCGGCGATCTCCTGACGGCCGCCGTAGCCCACGGCGACGTTGACCAGTATCCCGTCGATGTCGTGGGTGGCCTGCTCGGCCTCCTTCAGCACCGTCTGGGTCTGCGCGGGCAGGATGTCCAGGTTGCCCACGTGGTGGACGCGCCAGCGGCCGTCCTCGGCGAGGCCCCGGACCGTGTTCTCGATGATGTTGAGCAGTGGCCGGAGCTCGACCTCCGGCCGGTCCAGGTTGTCCGTGGAGAGCATCCACAGGGTGACGACCTCGACGTCCGTCTCGGTGCACCAGCCGAGCATCTCGGAGATCTTGTCGGCGCCGGCCTGGTGGCCCTGCTCCGTCGTGCCTCCGGACGCCTTGGCCCAGCGCCTGTTCCCGTCCAGGATGACGCCGATGTGCTTGGGCGACGCGTCATGGTCGAGGCGGCCTTCCACCCGGCGTGCATAGAGCCTGTACACCAGGTCGCGCAGCTTCACGATCTTCGAGCCCCTCCGTGCAATGCCCCCGTGCGAATTGCGGTCTCCCCCGAGTCCGCCACATTACTGCGCGCCGGGATCGGGTACCCAACTCGGCCTGTCACAAGTCCGTGATAGCAAGGACATCGTGACTGATAACAATCCCTATCGGGCAGAGCCCTCGCGCTACGACTCCATGCACTACCGACGCACGGGTCGCAGCGGCCTCAAGCTCCCCGCGATCTCCCTGGGCCTCTGGCACAACTTCGGGGACGACCGGTCCCTCGAGTCCCAGCGGGCCATCCTGCGCCGCGCCTTCGACCTCGGCGTGACCCACTTCGACCTGGCCAACAACTACGGCCCGCCGCCCGGCTCCGCCGAGCTGAACTTCGGCAAGATCTTCGCCCAGGACTTCGCGCGCTACCGCGAGGAGCTGGTGCTCTCCACCAAGGCCGGCTACTTCATGCACCCCGGCCCGTACGGCGAATGGGGCAGCCGCAAGTACCTCCTCGGCTCGCTCGACGCCTCGCTGAAGCGGATGGGCGTGGACTACGTCGACGTCTTCTACTCGCACCGCTTCGACCCGGAGACCCCGCTGGAGGAGACCATGGGCGCGCTCGCGTCCGCGGTCCAGCAGGGCAAGGCGCTGTACGTCGGCGTGTCCTCGTACACGGCGGAGCAGACGGCGGAGGCCGCGCGGATCCTGACGGACATGGGCGTGCGCCCGCTGATCCACCAGCCCTCGTACTCCATGATCAACCGCTGGACGGAGGAGGACGCGCTGCTGGACACCCTGGAGGAGGCCGGCATGGGCTGCATCTCCTTCGCGCCGCTCGCGCAGGGCATGCTGACCGGCAAGTACCTCCAGGGCATCCCGGAGGGCTCCCGGGCCAGCCAGGGCAAGTCCCTGAACCCCTCGCTGCTGTCGCAGGACGTGGTCCGCCGGCTCAGCGGACTGAACGAGATCGCGGCCCGGCGCGGCCAGTCCCTGGCCCAGCTGGCGCTGACCTGGGTGCTGCGCGACGAGCGGATGACCTCCGCGCTGATCGGCGCGTCGAGCGTGAAGCAGCTGGAGGAGAACGTCGCCGCGCTGGCGGGTGCGCCGCTCACCGAGCAGGAGCTGAAGGAGATCGACTCCTTCGCGGTGTCCACCCCCGGCACCAACATCTGGGCCCAGCGCGGCTGACCTGCGCTTTTGCCCTGAGGGTGCGTGGAACGAAAAACGGGCCGGTCCGTGGGGGGGATACGGACCGGCCCGAGGGGGGGGTTCCACCATAACCCTTCGTAAAGCGTCCTGCGTGCATTGCCGCAAAACGATTACGCTCCGAATCCGCCCAGCAGCACTCCGGTGAGGGCTCCGGCGGCCATGAAGGGGCCGAAGGCGAAGCCCTGGTCACGGCCCGCCCGGCCGCGCAGCACAAGGCCGAGACCGTATACGGCGCCGTAGAGCAGCCCCAGGAACGCCCCGGCCGCCCATACCCCCCACCCGTACCACCCAAGAGCGACCCCCAGGGCGAGCGCCAGCTTGACGTCCCCCAGCCCCATCCCGGCGGGGTTGATCAGGAACAGCACGAGGTACGAGGCCCCGAGCGCGAGCCCGCCCAGCAGCGCGAGCCGCCACGACCCGGCGGCGCCGGGCAGCAGCGCGGCCGCGCCGAGCAGGGCCGCGCATGCGGCGGCCAGGGGGAGGGTGAGCACGTCGGGCAGCCGGTGCACGGCCAGGTCGACCAGGGCCAGCAGCACCAGCACGGGCGCGAGCGCGACGAACACCGCCGCCTCGGGCCGGGGGCCGAGCCCCGCCCCGAGTGCGGCGCACACCACGGCGGTGATCCCGCCGGTCCACCCGGTGCGGGGGCCGTAGGGCCGCGCCGTCGGCCCGCCGGGGGTCCCGGGGGCGCACCGGGCGGGCCCGAGCCAGCCCCGCAGCGGGTGGCCGTCGGGGCAGCGCCCGCGCCAGGGCTCGCCCGGGTCCACCGAGAGGCGGTACGCCGCGCGGGGCAGCGCCAGGCCGGCGGTGACGCCGTACGCGGTGGCGGCGAGGGTGATCACGAGTGCGCCCATCCGGTGACGGTAGGCCGCCGGGCCGCTCCGCGGGATGGGCCCCGGGACCCAACGCCGCCGTCCCGCCGACGGGGGCGGCCGCTGCGCGGGGCGAGGTCCCCTACCCGCCCTTCCACCGTTCCCCGGGGCTCCGCCCCGGACCCCGTTGCGCTCAAACGCCGCGCGGGCTGGATCTTCCGGCCCCGCCGGCGTTTGAGGCGCGGGGGTCTGGGGCGGAGCCCCCAGGAGGCGGCGCCGAGCCCTAGGGTGAGCCGCATGGCGCACTGGCAGGACGGCCCCGGCACCCTCCGCATCGGCACCGTGGCGGTCCCCCTGGAGGTCGCCGCCTCCTACCGGGCGCGCACCCGCGGCCTGCTCGGCCGCGACGGCGTCGAGGGGGCGCTGCTGCTGACGCCGGCGGGGAGCGTGCACACCTTCCGGATGCGGTTCCCGATCGACGTGGCCTACCTCGACCGCCGGATGCGCGTGATCGCGCTGACCACCATGCCCCCGGGCCGCCTGGGCCTGCCCCGGCTCCGCTCCCGGCACGTGCTGGAGGCCGAGGCGGGGGCCATGGCCGGCTGGGGCCTGGCCGTGGGGAGCCTGGTGGCCGTCTCGGCGTCTGGACGTCCCGCCACGGGGCGGTAGGTTGGGGCGGTTGAGCTGGGGTCTCAGGGGAGCGGCATGACGGAGAACGCGCGGATCAAGGCGCTGGAGCAGATCATGCCGGCGACGCACGGCGCCGACGAGGACGTCGACTGGCAGGCGGCGGAGGCGGTCTGGGGGACCCGGTTCCCGGCCGACTTCGTGGCGTTCATGGGGCGTTTCGGGGCCGGTTCCATCAACGGCGAGGCCAGCATCCTGCTGCCGCTGCCCAAGCCCGGACTCCAGTGGGACCCGGCCGAGATGGCCGAGGAGACCGCCAACGCCCGGCAGCTCTGGGAGGCCGGGGGCGGCCGGGCGGCCTTCGACGTCGATCCGGAGTCGATCATCGCCTGGGGCGTCACCGGCGGGTCCGACATCCTGTGCTGGCTCACCACCGACCCCGACCCGGACCGGTGGCCGGTGCTGGTCGCCGGCCGGCACACCGCCGACGCCTTCGCCGTCCACCCGTACGGCATGGCCGAATTCCTGCTCCGGCTCTGCTCCGACGAGTTCGACGTGAGCCCCGTGAGCATCACCTTCTGGGACGCCGGGCACCTCAGCTTCGTGCACTGGCGCAAGGCCCAGCGCCGCTGGCAGGAGGGACGCAACCCCGAGACGGGCGAGCCCGACCCCTACGCCGGCGAGTTCGCCGACTAGGGGGCCCGCCCGGCCGCCCGCCGAAAATCACACCCAGCCCGTTTCCCCACCGGAAACGGGCTTTTCGGCATGTCTACGCGCGTCGCATATCCCGTACTCACATCGGAAAACACAATTCCGAAAACGCGTGATTGGAGCATTGAACACAAGTACCGCCCCAATGCATTCAAGCCGGCCGCCCGCAGGAGAGAATTCCGGCCAGACGGGCCGCGGCGGGACACCCCAGCCCGGAGCAACTCATAAGTAATAACGGGACTCAAAAGAAAATCAGGGGTATCCACCCGTGCGACGAAGAATGTTCGGCGCGGCCGCGACAGCAGCCGTGTTCGGTCTACTGATACCGCTGTCCGGCTGCGGAAGTTCCTCCGGTGACGGCGGCGGCGACACGCTGCGCCTGGTCGCGGCCGAATACGGCAACACCTCCGCCAACAGTTCCAAGGCTTTCTGGGACAAGGTGACGGCCGATTTCACCAAGGCCAACCCCGGCATCAAGGTCAAGGTCGAGCTCATCCCCTGGGCGGACATCGACCGCGAGGTCTCCCGTATGGTCGACGCCGGCAAGGCGCCGGACATGGCCCTCATGGGCTCCTACTCGGACTTCGCCGCCGAGGGCAAGCTGTATTCCGCGGAAGAACTTCTCTCGATCAGCGCCGAGGCGAACTTCCTCCAGCCCCTCGCCGAGGCCGGGTCCGTCGGCAACACCCTCTACGGCCTGCCCTTCGTGGCGAGCAGCCGTCTGCTCTTCTACAACACCAAGCTGTTCGCGGACGCCGGCCTCGTCGGCAAGGACGGATCGGCCACCTGGCAGCCGAAGACCTGGGCGGACCTGGAGACCGCCGCCAAGGCGCTCAAGGCCAAGGGCGTGAAGTACCCGTTCGCCGTGCCGCTGGGCCCCGAGGAGGCGCACGCGGAGGCGATGATCTGGGAGCTGTCCAACGGCGGCGGCTACGCCGACAGCAGCGGCAACTACAGCCTCGCCTCGGACCAGAACATCGAGACCTTCAAGTGGCTGAAGGAGAAGATGGTGGGCCCCGGGCTGACCGGCCCGACCCCGCCCTCGCAGCTCAACCGCGCCGACGCCTTCGCGGCGTTCCTGCGCGGCGAGGTCGGCATGCTCAACGGCTACCCGTCCCTCTCCTACGAGGCGCGCGCCAAGGGCATCACCGTCGGCGCCGTGGCCATGCCGGTCTCGGACTACCTCGGCACCGGCGAGACCCCGCCGACCGTCGGCGTGGCCGACTGGATGATGGCCTTCAAGCAGAACGGCAAGCGCGAGGAGATCGGCAAGTTCCTGGACTTCGTCTACCAGGACAAGAACCTCTCGGACTTCGCGGGCCGCTACCACCTGCTGCCCTCGACCGTCACGGCCTCCCGGACCCCCTCGGGCGGCGGCCTCGACAGGAACGACGAGCAGTTCCTGACCGCCCTGCGCGGCGCCCAGCTCTACCCGGTCAACGACCCCGCCTGGGTGACCGTCAGCGACACCATCAAGCGCAACATCGGGCGGGCCCTGGAACCGGGCGGCAACCCGAAGGCCGTCCTGGAGGACATCGCCGCGAAGGCGAGCGCCGCCTCGAAGAAGAAGCACTGAAAGTCCCCCGCAGTCAGGGACCTTCGCCTCCCTGCCGCACCCCATCCCGTACGGCAGAATGGCTGTCGGCACTTGATCCAAGGCCGCGGCCCCGTCGCCCGCCGAGCACCCACAAGGTGCACGGGGCGACAGGCCTCCCCCTCTCCTCCCCCGCCTCCCGCTACGCCCCGCCGTTCTCCGCGGCGAACGCCTTGCGGTAGCGCTCGCAGCTCGAATCCCAGCGCAGGGTGCCCGTCAGCGTCCCGTAGTGGGTGCGCGTGACCGACCACTCCACCGTGTACTCGCCGGTGTCGCACGCGATCTTCCTGCCGTCCGCGACCTTCTGACGCCCCGTCGCCGGCTGCCCCGTCAGCTTCCGCTCCACTTCCGCCCGCGCGGTCCCCTTCGCGTCGCGCAGCACGGCGTGCACGACGATCGGGTGCGTGCCGTTCTTGGTGGTCAGGCCCTTGTTCACCAGGACGTCGGACACCGCCCACGCGAACTCGTACGAGGGCGTCCAGGAGAGCGTGTCCGGGTCGGGGACCCGGCGTTCGTCCCTCGGGTCGCCGGGGAGGGCCGGGCGGGAGACCGTCCCGTACTGGATCCCCGGGTGGAACCGGACCTGGCCCTCCAGCTTGTGCTTCTGGTCCTTGGTCCACATGGACTTCATCTCGTGCTCGCCCCCCGCCGGGTCCTGGAGGTATCCGGTGCCCGGTGCGGCGGTGGCGGGCGCCTGGCCGAGGGCGGGGGCGACGGCCGCGGCTGCCGCGGCGAGGGCGAGGGCGGCGGTGCGAGTGCGCTTCATGCCGGGTCCAACGGGCCCCCGCGGCGGGCCGGAACGAGGCCGTGCGCGCGTTCACCCGTACGGAGCGGCCGGCGGACGCACAGGTGACGGATTCCCCTTCCGGGCCGGAATGCGCCCCGGGCGCCTCTGGTTGTCTGTGCCCGGACGGGGAAACGCTCCCCGCACGACCACGGGGGACGACATGGGCATGACGGTGGACGGGACGGTCGCGCCGGGCTGGGAAACGGTACGGGAGGAGTTCGAGGCCTTCGTGGCCGCCGAGCCGAACCCGCCGGAGGCCCAGCTGGCGGTGCGCCACCACGGGCGGACGGTGGTGGACCTGTGGGGCGGCGAGGACACCGACGGGTCCACCCTGAGCGGGGTCTTCTCCCTCACCAAGGGCGCCGCGCACCTGGTCGTGGCGCTGCTGGCGCAAGAGGGCGTACTGGACCTGGAGCGCCCGGTGGCGGCTTACTGGCCGGAGTTCACCGGGCACGGCAAGGAGCGGCTGACGGTGCGGCAGCTCGTCGCGCACGGCTCCGGGCTGATCAGCACCGACGAGGGCTTCTCGTACGAGGAGGTCGCGGACGACGCGTTCGTCGCGGCCCGGCTGGCGGGGCAGAAGCCGTTCTGGGAGCCCGGCACGGCGTACGGCTACCACGCCTTCGTGATCGGCGCGCTGACGGGCGAGGTGGTGCGGCGGGTCACGGGCCGCTCGCTCCAGGAGGTCTACGAGGAGCGGGTTCGGGCGCCGTACGGGCTGGACCTGTACATGGGGCTGCCGGCGGAGCTGGAGGGCCGCTGGAAGCCGGTCCTGGAGATGCTGCCGACGCCCGCGCAGCGGGAGCTGCTCGCGGCGGGCGGACCGCTGCCCGAGATGCTGAAGACGGCCTTCAACTGGCGCCACGAGCCGCCGATGGACCTCGTCGGGTACGCCAACCACCCGAAGGTGAAGGCCCTCGGCCCGGCCTCGGCGGGCGGCAGCGGCACGGCGCGCGGGGTGGCCGCCCTGTACGCGGCGGCCATCAGCGGGCTGGACGGCCGGCCCCCGCTGCTGGAGCCGGCGACGGTGGCCGACGTGGCGCGGCTGCACACGCCGGGGCCGGACCGGGTGACCTCGGAGGCGGACCACTTCGGGCTGGGCTTCGAGACCCAGCCGGCGGTGGGCCCGGAGGCGTTCGGGCACTGCGGCGCGGCGGGCGGCAACGGCTTCGCCGACCCGGTCACGGGGATCGCGTACGGGTACACGCGCCGCCGCTTCGGCTTCCCGGGCGGGCTGGCCCCGGAGAACGGGCGCCTGACGGCGGCGGTGCTGAAGGTGGCGCGGGGGCTGTAGGCCGCGCGCCCTGCTCAGGCCTGGCCGGTCTCGAAGCGGCTGATGTGGCCGTCGGAGACGGTGAACCGCCAGGCGGTGCGCATCTCGCCCCAGGTGTCGTTGCGGTAGTTCGCGACCAGGGCGCGCCCGCCGTCGGACTCGGACTCGACGTCCATGTGGCCCCGGGAGGCGAAGATCTCCCGCTCGGCCCACTCCTGGAGGTCGCGGTCCGAGCCGTCGTCGGACATCGTCGCGCCGGGGGTCAGCGCGGCGGTGAAGGCGGCCTGGTCGCCCGCGTTGACGGCGGTGACGAAGGCGCGGACGGCGGGGTCGGTGAGCTGGGCCGGCTTGATCACGGGGCCTCCTGGTCGTGCGTGTGCGTACGGTGCCGCGCGCCGTTCTGCGCGCGCGACCAGGGAACACCCCCGGCGGGGCCGGGCGGCCGACCCTCACCCGTTCGCCGTCCGGCGGCGTGTCAGTGCCGGTGCCGTCGTCAGGAGGGGTCGGGGGCGGTGCGCACCGGGAAGCCGGTGGGCCGGCCCTGCTCCTTCAGCCAGGTCAGGACCTGGTCGAGGGCGGCGACGGTCTGCTTGCGGTCGCCGCCGCCGTCGTGGAAGAGGATCGTGGGGCCGTTGCCGATCTCGCGCTTGACGGCGTCGACGATGGCGGCGGTGCCGGGCTTGCCGAAGTCCTTGGTGTCGACGTTCCAGCCGAGCGGGCGCATGCCGGCGGCGGCGGCGATCCTGCGGCTGTCGGGGGTGAAGGCCCCGCCCGGGGCCCGGTAGTACTCGACCTCGGCGCCGCCGGCGGCTTCCTCGATCAGCTTCTTCGCGTCGAGGATCTGTGCCTGCTGGTAGGCGACGGGCTTCTTGTCCATGGACGTGTCGTGGTCCATGGAGTGGTCGCAGAGCCGGTGGCCGGCCGCGACCACCTTCTTGACCAGGTCGGGGTGGGCCTTGGCCTGCGGGCCGATCATGCAGAAGACGGCCTTGACGTCGTGCTCGGCCAGCACCTCCAGGACCTGCGGGGTCCAGCGGGGGTCGGGGCCGTCGTCGATGGTGATGTTGACGGCGTTGCCGCCGGCCTCGCTGGCGTGGGCGATGCTGTCGGGCAGCCCGGCCGGCCGCGCCTGCGGCGGCTGGGCGCCCGGCCCGTTGCCGCCCCCGGGGGTGTCCGTACCGGTCTGGTGGGCGGCGTCACCGGGCCGGGTGGGGCCGTCGTCGGTGGTGACGAGGGCCGTCACGCCCCAGATGGTGGCGGCCACGGCGGCGGCCGAGGCACCGACGGCTATCCGGTTCCGGAGGCTGTGCTTCTGGGTGTTCGTCATGTGTCCACTCCCCGTCCGGCCTTGCAAGGGTTCTGTGGGTCATGACGCCTTGATACCTGGCGGGGTTCCACCGAATTGCCCAATAAATTCCAGGTAATAAGGACTTTGGTCCTCAATAACCTCAGTTGTCACATCTGTTCGGGGCACGCGAAAGGCGGGTGGGGGGGGGGGGGGGGGGGGGGGGGAGGGCTCCGAAGGTGAACGGGGGGGGGGGGGAGCGGTGGTGGCTGATACTGGGTCGATATGTGATGTGTGAGTGTTCGGT
>NZ_JBVJWV010000050.1:0-12224 GCF_055602105.1 Streptomyces sp. NPDC037421 | reverse complement strand
ACACCCACCCCCCCCCCCCCCCACCCCCCCCCCCCCCCCCCCCCCCCCCCCCCCCCCCCCCCCCCCCCCCCCCCCCCCCCCCCCCCCCCCCCTCGCCGGCAGGCGGGGTGGTGACTGGCGGCTCAGTGCGCGAAGGAGTCCTGCGGGGCCTGCGCGGCCTTGGCGGGCTCACCGCCGGCCGGGGCCGGACCCGCGCCCCGCAGCGGGACCTCCTTGACGAACCAGGAGAGCGCGAAGCCCAGTACGGCGATCGCCGCGCCCAGCAGGAACGCCGAGTGGGTACCGGCGGCCACGGCGTGCTGGTAGGCGTCGCGCACGGCCTCGGGCAGCTTGGCCAGGCTCGCAGCGTCGAGCTGGGCGGAGCCGGCGGCCTGCGCGGCCTGCGGGCCGAGGCGCTCGGACATGGTGTCCGTGACCCGGGAGGTGAACAGGGAGCCCATCAGGGCCACGCCGAAGGAACCGCCGAGGGTGCGGAAGAGGGTGGCCGAGGAGGAGGCGACGCCCATGTCCTTCATCTCGACGCTGTTCTGCGCGACCAGCATGGTGATCTGCATCAGGAAGCCGAGACCGGCGCCGAGGACGGCCATGTAGAGGCCGGAGACCAGGCGGGTGGTGCCGGTGTCCATGGTGGCGAGCAGGAACAGGCCGACGACCATGAGGGCGCCGCCGACGATCGGGAAGACCTTGTACTTGCCGCTGCTGGTGGTGATCCGGCCCGCGACGAGCGAGACGGCCATCATCGAGAGCAGCATCGGCAGGAGCAGCAGGCCGGAGTTGGTGGCGGAGGCGCCCTGGACCGACTGCTGGAAGAGCGGGAGGTAGAGCACGCCGCCGAACATGGCGAAGCCGACGAGGAAGCCGATCACCGACATGAGGGTGAAGTTGCGGCTGCGGAAGATGTGCAGCGGCATGACCGGCTCGGCGGCCTTGGTCTCGGCGTAGAGGAACGCGGCGATGGACAGGACGCCGACGGCGATCAGGCCGACGATCTCGGCGGAGCCCCAGGCGTACTCGGTGCCGCCCCAGGTCGTCACGAGGACGGTGGAGGTGATGGCGATGGTCAGCAGGGCCGCGCCGATGTAGTCGATCTTCGGACGTTCCCCCTGTCCTGTCTTCTTGGGCAGGTGCAGCACCGCGGTCACCATGGCGAGGGCGACGGCGCCGAGCGGGAGGTTGATGTAGAAGGACCAGCGCCAGCCCATGTGGTCGGTGATGGTGCCGCCGACCAGCGGGCCGCCGATCATGGCGAGGGCCATCACGCCGGCCATCATGCCCTGGTACTTGCCGCGCTCGCGGGGCGGGATCAGGTCGCCGATGATCGCCATGACGCCGACCATCAGGCCGCCCGCGCCCAGGCCCTGGACGGCGCGGAAGCCGATGAGCTGGCCCATGTCCTGGGCCATGCCGCTGAGCGCGGAGCCGACGAGGAAGATGATGATCGAGGTGAGGAAGGATCCCTTCCGCCCGTACATGTCGCCGATCTTGCCCCAGATCGGCGTGGAGGCGGCGGTGGCCAGCGTGTAGGCGGTGACCACCCAGGAGAGGTGTTCGAGGCCGCCGAGCTCGCCGACGATGGTCGGCATCGCGGTGCCGATGATCATGTTGTCGAGCATGGCCAGCAGCATTGCGATCATGAGGGCCATGAGGACGACACGCACGCTGCGCGGCTTCACCTCCTCGGCGCCCGCTGCTTTCGTGATGTTCTCCGCCATGTCCACTCCCCGTTCACATACAACTGCGCCGGGCACTTACTTGCCGCCCGGCTAGTTCACTACAATGGGGAAGGTAGACCCGTCACTAGCCGGGCGTCAAGTAAGTACTCTGGGAGAGCCATGTCCAGCACCGGTCCGCAGCAGCCGCGCCGTGGCAACACGCGCCAGCGCATCCAGGACGTCGCACTGGAGCTCTTCGCCGAGCAGGGGTACGAGAAGACCTCGCTGCGGGAGATCGCGGAGCGGCTGGAGGTCACGAAGGCGGCGCTGTACTACCACTTCAAGACCAAGGAAGACATCATCATCAGCGTCTTCGACGACCTGACCCAGCCGATCGACGAGCTGATCGAGTGGGCGCAGGAGCAGCCGAAGACGCTGGAGTCGAAGCGGGAGATCCTGCGCCGCTACAGCGAGGCCATGGCGGCGGGCGCGCCGCTGTACCGCTTCATGCAGGAGAACCAGGCCACGATGCGGGAGCTGAGCATCGGGGAGACGGTCAAGCGCCGGCTGTTCACCCTGGTGGAACTGCTGCGCAACGACGAGGGCCCGCTGACGGACCAGGTGCGCTGCGTGAGCGCCCTGTTCACGCTGCACGCGGGGATGATGTTCCTCCAGCACGTGGAGGGGGACCCGGAGGAGACCCGGCTGGCGGCCCTGGACGTCGCCACGGACCTGATCACCCGCGCCCACCACGGCGACGCGTAGCCGCCGCCGCGGCGGGCGGGGCGGGAGGCTCAGGCCCCGTCGGGCGGGGTCGCGGAGCGCTTCGCGGCGAGTGAGCGGCGCAGCGCGGGAACGGTGATGCCGAGGGAGGTGCCGAGGGCCAGGCCGAGGCCTATGTTGTCGAACACCAGGAGCCCGAGCAGGATGCCCACGGACATGCCGGCCGAGAGGCCGAGGGCGGCGTCCTTGCCGTAAGCGGCCTCGCCCGCAGTGGTCTTGTCTTCATGTGCCATGCACGCATTGTGTCAGCCGATCACTTGTCCACGGCCATGGCCAGTTCGAAGATGCCGCTGCTCATGTCCTCGCACAGGGCCCGGCAGGCGCCGAAGAGCTCGGTGAACTCGGGCATGGCCTGCCAGTCCCTCATCGCCTGCGTGCCGGTCCAGCGGGACACGGACACGAAGTGGCCCGGTTCGTTGAGGTCGCGGATCAGCCGGGCGTGCAGGAAGCCGTCGACGGAGCCCTGGGTCCAGGTCAGGAACTCCGTCCAGCGCAGGATGAACTCGTCCTCCTCGCCCGCGCGTACCTGCCAGTTTCCTGAGGCCCAGTACCTGCTCGTCGTGTCGGACATCGCACACCACCTCGGGAGTCGGCCCCTCCCCCAGGTTAGGCCGCGAAGCGCGCACCGGCCCGTCCGGGCGGGCGGACGGCATCCTCCGGTCGGCGGGACCGGCTCCCCGCGCTCGGCGCGGCGTACCCGTGACCGGGCGGGGAGGCGGTAGGGCATGGGAGTGCACGCTCGGCGGCGAGGCTCACTGGAGGCCCGATGACAGCGGTGGACCACGCGGCCCGGACCGAGCGGCGGGTACGGCAGGGCTCCGCGGTGCTGCGCCTGCTGACGACCACCGACCACAAGACCATCGGCAACCTCTACCTGGTGACGGCCTTCGGCTTCTTCCTCTTCGCCGGCGTCCTCGCCCTGGTCATGCGGGCCGAACTCGCCCGCCCCGGGCTCCAGATCCTCTCCCACCAGCAGTACAACGAGGCGTTCACCATCCACGCCACGATCATGATGCTGCTCTTCGCGACCCCGACCTTCACCGGTTTCGCCAACGCGGTGATGCCGCTCCAGATCGGCGCGCCCGACGTGGCCTTCCCCCGGCTGAACGCCTTCACCTACTGGGTCTACCTCTTCGGCGGGCTGATGGTGGTCTCCGGGTTCCTGACCGCCGACGGGGCGGCCGCCTTCGGATGGTTCGCGTACGCCCCGCTCAACGGGGCGGTGTTCTCCCCGGGCACGGGCCCCGACCTGTGGGTGATGGGGCTGGCGGTGGCGGGGCTCAGCACGATCCTGGGCGCGGTCAACTTCATCACCACGATCATCTGCCTGCGCGCCCCCGGCATGACGCTCTTCCGGATGCCGGTCTTCACCTGGAACGTGCTGTTCACCTCGATCCTGGCGCTGCTGGCCTTCCCCGTGTTCACCGCCGCCCTGCTGGCCCTGGAGGCGGACCGGAAGTTCGGCGCCCACGTCTTCGACCCGGCGAACGGCGGCGCGCTGCTTTGGCAGCACCTGTTCTGGTTCTTCGGGCATCCGGAGGTCTACATCGTGGCCCTGCCGTTCTTCGGCGTGGTCAGCGAGATCCTGCCGGTCTTCAGCCGCAAGCCCATGTTCGGGTACGTGTCCCTGATCGGGGCCACGATCGCCATCACCGGTCTGTCCGCGACGGTGTGGGCCCACCACATGTTCGCCACGGGCGCCGTGCTGCTCCCCTTCTTCGCCCTGCTGTCGTTCCTGATCGCCGTGCCGACGGGGGTGAAGTTCTTCAACTGGATCGGCACGATGTGGAAGGGGTCGCTCTCCTTCGAGACCCCGATGCTGTGGTCCATCGGGTTCCTCGTCACCTTCCTGCTGGGCGGGCTGACCGGGGTGCTGGTCGCCTCGCCGCCGCTGGACTTCCACCTGACCGACAGCTACTTCGTCGTGGCCCACCTCCACTACGTCCTCTTCGGCACGATCGTCTTCGCCACCTTCGGCGGCCTCTACTTCTGGTGGCCCAAGCTGACCGGGCGGATGCTGGACGAGCGGCTCGGCAGGATCCACTTCTGGACCCTGTTCACCGGCTTCCAGACCACCTTCCTGGTGCAGCACTGGCTGGGCGAGGCGGGCATGCCACGCCGGTACGCCGACTACCTCGCGGCCGACGGGTTCACCCTGCTCAACACCGTCTCCACGATCGGCGCCTTCCTGCTCGGCCTGTCCACGCTGCCCTTCCTCTACAACGTGTGGCGCACGCAGCGGTACGGCGAGCCGGTCGCCGTCGACGACCCGTGGGGCTGGGGCCGCTCCCTGGAGTGGGCGACCTCCTGCCCGCCGCCCCGGCACAACTTCCACGCCCTGCCCCGGATCCGTTCGGAATCCCCGGCCTTCGACCTTCACCACCCGGAGGTGCCCGTTGAGAGGTGAGGCCTGGCTCTTCACCGGTACGGCCCTGTTCTTCGGGGCCGCCACCGCCGTCTACGGGTGGCTGTCCGGCGAGCCGGCCGGCACCGCCGCGCTGTGCGTGTCCTTCGTGATGTCGGCCCTGGTCGCGGCGTTCCTGTGGCGGCAGTACCGGCGGGGCGGGGAGCGCCCGGAGGACCGTACGGACGCCGAGGTGCGGGAGGCCGGCGGGCGGCGGGTCTTCTTCCCGGCCCGCAGCTTCTACCCCGTGCTGACGGCGGCCGGGAGCGCGCTGGTCGGACTGGGCGTGGTGCAGGGGCTGTGGCTGTGCCTGATCGGCTTCGGGGTGCTGCTGCCCGGGGTCCTCGGCTTCGCCTTCCAGAACCTGGACCACCCGGAGTAGCTCAGGCGCCGTCCTCGGGGGGCCGCGGCCGGTCCGGTCCGGCGAGGGCGGCGGCGGCCTTGCGGCGCTGCTCCGGGGTGAGCGGGTACGGCACGCCGTCGCGGTGGAACCAGGCGCTGACGGCCGCCCGGACGCGGTTCAGGACCCGGCGCGGGAGGGAGCGGGTGGGGTCGCCGTCGTACTCCAGCGGCGCGGGCAGGTCCCGGGCGAGCATGACGTAGCGCTCGCCGCGCGGGAGCGCCTCGTACCGCGGGTGGAAGGCGCCCTCCGGGCCCTGCACCGCGAGGCCGGTCTCCGCGCCGTCCGTGAGCAGCTCCCGCTCGTGCGACTGGAGGGCCAGGCAGAGCCGCCTGGTGAGCCAGAAGACCCCCGCCGGCACGGCGAAGAGGGCGACGCGCAGCGTCCAGGTCAGCGGGGGCAGCGGCAGGGCGAAGACGAACGCGAGGATGTCCTGCGCCCCGGCGAGCAGCAGTACCGCGTACCAGGAGACGGCCGCGGCTCCGAGGGCCGTGCGGACGGGCCGGTCGCGGGGGCGGTCGCACAGGTGCCGCTCGCCGGTGTCGCCGGTGATCCAGCGTTCGAAGAAGGGGTAGGCGTAGAGCACGGCGAACAGCAGGCCGGGCATGAGGACGGCCGTCACCAGGGGGTTCCAGGAGATGGTGTGCCCCCACGCCCGGGTCTCGACCCCGGGCATCAGCCGCAGTGCGCCCTCCAGGAAGCCGATGTACCAGTCGGGCTGGGAGCCGTCGGAGACCAGGTCGGTGCGGTAGGGGCCGTACACCCAGACCGGGTTGACCTGCGCGACGGCGGCGAGGGCGGCGAGGATCCCGAAGACGGCGAGGAAGAGGCCGCCGGACTTGGCCAGGTACTGGGGGAAGAAGGGCAGTCCGACGGCGTTGCGGGCGGTGCGGCCGGGGCCCGCCCAGTGGGTGTGCTTGAGGCGGAGGACGAGCAGCAGGTGCACGGTGACCAGCCCCAGCAGCAGCCCGGGGACCAGCAGGATGTGCACGGGGTAGAGGCGGGGGACGATGTCGTCTCCGGGGAACTCGCCGCCGAAGGCGAAGGAGCTCAGGTAGGTGCCGGCCACCGGGACGGACAGCATGACGCCCTGGGCGATCCGCAGTCCGGTGCCGGACAGCAGGTCGTCGGGGAGCGAGTAGCCGGCGAAGCCCTCCAGCGTGGCCAGCATGAACAGGGTCACGCCGATCACCCAGTTCAGCTCGCGGGGCCGGCGGAAGGCGCCGGTGAAGAACACGCGGAGCATGTGCGCGCCGATGGCGGCGAGGAAGACGATCGCCGCCCAGTGGTGGATCTGGCGGATCAGCAGCCCGCCGCGGACGTCGAAGCTGATGCGCAGGGTGGAGAGGTAGGCCTGCGACATCAGGACGCCGCGCAGCGGCTCGTACGAGCCCTGGTAGGGGGTCTCGCGCATCGACGGGTCGAAGAAGAACGCCAGGTACACGCCGGTCAGCAGCAGGACGACGAAGCTGTAGAGGGCCAGCTCCCCCAGCAGGAAGGACCAGTGGTCGGGGAACACCTTCCGCAGCACCCCGCGCACCGGCCCGGCCAGCGGCACCCGCGCGTCGAGGGCCTCGGCCGCCCGCACCGCGCGCTTCGACGGCTTCACCGACACCGGCGTGCACCTCCTGTCCGCGCCCTCGCCACGGTATCGAAACCGGACATGAGGGCACGGAACAGACACGGCTACTCAGGCGCGTAGCCGCCGTTCGGACTCCTCGACGGGGACGTCGTTGATGCTGGCCTCGCGGCGGCGCATCAGGCCGTCGTCGTCGAACTCCCACTGCTCGTTGCCGTGGCTGCGCCACCACTGGCCGTCCGCGTCGTGCCACTCGTACTCGAAGCGGACGGAGATGCGGTTGCCGGTGTACGCCCACAGCTCCTTGCGCAGCCGGTAGTCCAGCTCGCGCTCCCACTTCTCGGCGAGGAAGGCGCGGATCTCGGCGCGGCCGGTGAGGAAGCGGTCGCGGTTGCGCCAGACGGAGTCCTCGGAGTAGGCGAGCGCGACGCGTCCGGGGTCGCGGGTGTTCCAGGCGTCCTCGGCGGCCTGCACCTTGGCGCGGGCGGTCTCCTCGGTGAACGGGGGCTTGAGCATGGGGAGTTCCTCTCGGATCGCAGCTCGGAGAACGTTCGTTCTCAAAGTAGAGAACGAACGTTCTCGCCGCAAGCGGTTCTGGACTACCCTTCACCCCATGGACGACGAAGAGGCCCGCACCCGGCTGCTCGACGCGGCGGAGGCGCTGTTCTACGCCGAGGGCATCCAGGCCGTCGGCATGGACCGCATCCGCACGGAGTCGGGCGTACCGCTGAAGCGGCTCTACCGGGTCTTCCCGGCGAAGGAAGCCCTGGTCGCCGCCTACCTGGAGCGGCGCGACGCCCGCTGGATCGGCGGCCTGCGGGAGGCGGTGGCGGGGGCCGGGGAGCCGGTGCCGGCGGTGTTCGACTGGCTGGCGCGGTGGTTCTCGGAGCCGGACTTCCGCGGCTGCGCCTTCCTCAACGCGTACGGGGAACTCGGCACGGGCCCCGCGGCCGTGCTGGACGTCGTACGCCGCCACAAGTCGCAGCTGCGCTCCCTGCTGGGCACCCTGACCGACTCCCCCGCCCTCGCGGACCAGCTCCTGATCCTGGCCGAGGGCGCCACGGTGGTCGCCGCCCTGACGCCGGGCCCGGAACCGGCCGTCCGGGCCCGGGAGGCGGCGCTGCGGCTGCTGGAGGCGGGCGCGCACCCGGACGGGTGAGTCGTCTCGCAGCACGCCCGGTCCGGCCCGTCAGCGGCAGTCGACCCCGTGCAGGCCCGGCATCACGGGGTCGCCCTCGCGGCCGCGCAGCTCCAGGACCCCCGCCCGCTCGCCCCAGCTCAGCTCGTACTGGCCGGCGGCGATGGGACGGGCGTTGTCGTCGGCGATCCAGGAGCTGCCGGGGAAGGCGAACCCGAAGCCCTTCACCGCGTACACGCTTCCGTCGCCGATCACGAGGAACGAGTTCTCCCGCACCACGGCCCGGCAGCCGTCCGGCCCCGCCGGTTCCAGCACCCGGTACTCGGCCCCCAGGTCCCCCGCCCCGCCGAGCCCGACGCCGGCCACGGCCACCAGCGCGGGCAGGGCGAACGCCGCCCACCACCACCCCGTGACGACGGGCGCCGGGCGCCGCCGGAAGCGGCGGCGGATCCGCAGCGCCACGGCGGCGAGCAGCACGGTCCCCGCGACCGCCCAGTGCGGCAGCACCCGCCCGGGCACGACCAGGATCAGCTCGGTCCAGCTCACGACGGCGGCGACCACCGCGCACAGGACGGCGAGGAGGAACGGCCGGTCCACGGCCACCGCCCGCCGCCGCTCCGATTCCGCTTCCGTCCCCATCCCCCCACCCTACGGGGCCGGTTGAGGGCAAATGATCATGACCTTCGGTAACGCCGTACGGTCGGCCCCGACCACACGCGTGACGCGTGAGCAACAACGGCGGCCGTGCCGCCACGGGGAAGCGCGGCCCTCGCGGGCCGCGTCGTAAGGAACGCATGTTTCAGCACGTCAAACAGAAGATCGTCGCCGTCCTCACCGTCCTGTGCCTGACCGCGGGTGCGGGCGTCGGCTCGGCCGCGGCGGCCGAGCAGCCCGAGCGTGAGCCCACGTTCCTGGAGATGGCCGCCAAGGTCTCGAAGTACGCGAACTGCAGGTCGCTGCCGCTGCGCGAACGCCCGCAGTGCGCCAAGGACTTCGCCCTCAAGTCCCTCAAGCTCAGCCTCGCCGTGGGCACGTACCTCTACATCTCCCAGCCGGCGATGAAGGACAAGGGCGCGGCCTTCGCCGAGGTCAACAAGGAGATGGGGACTCTCGCCGGCCAGCTCCGGCCGCTCCTGACCCAGGCGAACCAGGAGGCGGACCCCCAGCGGAGGAAGGAGATATTCAAGCAGCTCGCCAAGACGTACAAGGCGGCCCGGCCGCACCTGGACAAGTTCCGCACCCAGCTGTTCCAGGCCTCGGAGCTGCTGGACGCGGTCGGCGAGCCGTCCGCCGAGCTCACCACCCTCCTCTCCGTCTACCTGGGGGACTACTTCCCCGAGCGGAAGCCGGTCGAGCCCGCACCCGACGGACCGAGCATCTTCGACGCGCTCGACGAGCTGAAGGGAATCGGCAAGGACATCGACCAGATCATCGCCGGCCTCGACCAGATGAACGAGGCCCTCGATGAGATGAACGCCACGATGGTCCAGGTCAACGAGAGCATCGACGGGATCAACAAGGGCCTGGAGCAGGCCAACCGGGGCATGGACAAGCTCAACGAGGGCGTCCGTGAGATGAACGAGGGCCTGGGTCAGATGAACACCGCCGTGCGCGGGTTCAACAAGGCCGCGGACAAGATCGTCTCGGTGCCGGACATCAAGTTCGACTTCTCGCACGTCAACGAGAAGGTCGGCGCGAACCAGACGCCGGCCGAGGTGCTCGCCGCCCAGGACCGCAAGATGGGCTCGCTGCTCAACCTGCTCCCCGGCATCGGCGACGGCAAGGGCGTGGTGGAGGCCCTGCGCGGCAAGGACCTGGCCACCGGCGAGGAGCTGAGCGTCACCGACCGCGCCCTCGGCGCGCTCGTCGTGCTGCGCTGGGTCCGGACGGGCGGGACGCTCACCGCCGACGCCATCCGCGCCGCCCGCAAGGGCGACAGGATCGCCGGGTGCTTCAACAGCTTCCCGGCCGGTACGCCGGTACTGATGGCCGACGGGGCGACCCGTCCCATCGAGCGGATCGAGCCCGGCGACACGGTCCTGGCCGCCGACCCCGAGTCGGGCGTCACCGGCCCGCGCCCGGTCGAGGCGACGATCTACACGCCCGACGACCTCGACTTCACCGGCATCACCCTCAGTGCCGACGCCGGCCGGGGCACCCTCACCGCCACCGACCACCACCCGTTCTGGTCGGAGAACCGCAAGCAGTGGACGGACGCGGCCGACCTCAACTCCGGCGACACCCTCCGCACGCCGGACGGCGCCACCGTCGCGATCGACAAGGTCGCCCACTGGAAGGAACTCCGGGGCGCCTACAACCTGACGGTCAACGGCCTCCACACCTACTACGTGCTCGCGGGCGCCACTCCGGTCCTGGTGCACAATTCCAACGGGCTGTGCAGCAGGCCCGCCGCGATCGCGAAGGCGACCGGCTACTCCGTCAAGCAGATCAAGGACGCGATCCACAAGGTGAAGGCCCAGGGAGGATGGCGCGGGATCGGCGGCAACAAGAACCCGGACATGCTCATCGACCCCAAGACGGGCGAGGTCCATCCGCAGATGCCCGACGGCAGTCCGGGCGACAGCATCGGGAACATCTTCGACCACCTGCCGGACCTGCCGTGATCGAGGAGCTCGCCGACCGCTGGCTCATCGGGCTGAGGGGCACCCGTGTGGTGGCCGTCGCCCTGCCGCGGGACGGACAGGACGGGCCGGACCTCACCGTGACGCTCGCCGACGGCGTGGTGCTCACGGTCTGCGGGCCGGTGCTCCTGACCGACGGCCCGGCGTCCGCCCCCGGGGCGGCCGCGCTGTCCGTCGAGGAGTCGGACCGGCTCGTCGGTGCCACGGTCCGGTCGGCGGTCGCGTTCAAGAACGGGGCCCTGCGGATGGTGTTCAGCACGGGCCACCACCTCAACGTCCGGGGAGCGGAACCCGCGACGGGGGTCCGCCTGTGGAAGCCGGGGGTGTTCTGCTGGTCGTGGGACCGGGGGACGGGCACCATGCGGGCTTGACCCTCGACTTGGTGGAGGGATCAGAGTGCTGGGCGTGGGGAACGAGATGCGCAGTATCGGCGAGGTGGCCCGGGACAGCGGACTGGGCGTGAGCGCGCTGCGGTTCTACGACGGCGCCGGGGTACTGGTCCCGGACTGGGTGGACCCGGTGAGCGGGTACCGCTGGTACGGGCCCGGACAGCTGGACGAGGCCCGCCTCCTGGCGCACCTGCGCCGGGCCGGCATGCCGCTGGCGGACATCCGGCTGGTGACGGCCGGATGGTCCGGGTCCGACAGCGCCCTCGTGCGGAAGCTGCTCTCGGAGCATCTGCTCCGGCTGGAGCGGGGCCTCTCGGACGCGCGCCGCGCGTTCTCCACGGTCCGTGCCCTTCTCGATGCCAGGGAGATCCCGATGAGTTCGACCTTCGCCCACGCCCACACCGCCGCCGTCCGCCTGACGGTGTCCGGGCCCGGGCTGGCCGCCGCGCTGGACGCGGTCCGGTTCGCCGCGAGCACCGACCCGGAGCTGCCGATGCTCGGCGGCGTCCTGTTCGACATCGAGGGCCGGACGCTGCGGGTCGTCGCCACCGACCGGTACCGGCTGGCCGTCTCGGCGGCCGCCGTCACCGGTTCCGAGGAGCACGACGGCACCCGCGTACAGGCCGTCGTCCCGTCCCCGCTGGTCGACGCGATGCGGGCACTGCTCGGTGACGACGGTCCCGCGGAGCTGGTGGTCGAGGGGGACAGGGTGGTCCTGGAGGCGGGGGAGCGGCAGGCGGGCGGGCGGTGCGCCGGGACCGGCTTCCCCGACTACCGCCGGCTCGTACGGCTGCCGGCCGGACGCCGGGCCGTGGTGGACGTGGCCGCGTTCCGGGAGGCGCTGCGGAGCGGGCCCGTCCGGAGCCAGGTGCGGGAGCAGGACGGCGCGGCGTACGACGTGAGCGTGCTGGAGGTGACGGCCGGGGGCGCGGCGACGGTCCGCGACCGGCTCTCGCCCGCGGACGGGGACCGGATCGCGGTCAACCGCGCCTTCCTGCTGGACGCCCTGGCCGCCGGGGACCGGGACCGCCTCGTCCTGGAGGCCGGCACCGGCACCACGCCCCTGACCGTCCGCCGCGGCGACGACGAGGAGACGTACTCGCTGCTCATGCCGGTGCGCGTGGAGGACTGAGCCCGGCTGTCCCGGGGGGGGGGGGGGGGGGGGGGGGGGGGGGGGGGGGGGGGGGGGGGGGGGGGGGGGGGGGGGGGGGGGGGGGGGGGGGGGGGGGGGGGGGGG
>NZ_JBVJWV010000049.1:0-38059 GCF_055602105.1 Streptomyces sp. NPDC037421 | reverse complement strand
CGCCCAGGGGAATACCGCTCCCCACCCCACCGCCCCGCAGACGGGGGCGGGTGGGCAACCACCGACCCGCTCCCACCGGGTCGAGGGGGAGATAGGGGGCCCGCACCGCAAGCCGCGTACAGCCCGCCCCCCTACAGCTCCGCCTCCCACACCACCGTCGTGCCCCGGGTGTCCGCCTCCGTGCGGCCGTCGTCGGAGACCGTCAGGCGGACGCGGGAGGGGGTGGCGTCGACCTCTACCTCGATCGACGTGACCTCGCTGCGGCGGTGTGCCGCCGCCAGGGCGCTGCGCAGGGTGGACAGCAGGGCCGTGGTGACCGGGTCCGGGAGCAGGGCGTCCACCGCGCCCGCGAAGTGCACCGACGGCTGGAAGCCCAGCAGGACCGCCGCCCCGCCGGTCTCGCGCAGCACCCGTCCCCGGAAGGTCGTCGGGGCGTCGCTGGGCGGCTGCTGGAGGGCGAAGATGGCCGTGCGGACCTCCTGGATGGTGGAGTCCAGCTCGTCCACCGCCCGGCCCAGTTCCTCCCCGACCTCGTCGCCGGTCCCGCCGCCCTCCCCGGTCCCGCCGCCCGCAGCCGCGTTGGCCGAGCGCCGCCGCGTGCTCTCCAGCATCATCTCGGTCGCGAACAGCCGCTGCACCACCAGATCGTGCAGGTCGCGCGCGATGCGGTCGCGGTCCTCGTAGACGGCCAGCTGCTCGCGGTCGTGCTGCGCGTCCGCCAGGACCAGGGCCAGCGCGGCCTGGGAGGCGAACTGGGAGGCCAGCAGCCGGTCCACCGCGTCGTACGGCGGACCGCCCCGGGCCCTCGGCAGGGCGAGGGTGCCGATCAGCTGTCCGCCGCTCTGCAGCGGCAGCATCATGCTCGGCCCGAAGCGTTCCCGTACGTGGGTGGTCATCCGGGGGTCGGTCGCGGAGTCCTCTATGAAGACGGGCTCCCCGCCCAGCAGTTGGACCAGCACCGGTGAGCCGGGCGCGATGGCGGTGCCGATCAGGTCGCCGGGGTCCCCGTGGGTGGAGGCGGCGACGATCTCCATGCCGCCTTCCGGGGTGGGCTGGAGGACGACGCCCGCCGCCGCGTCCGCGAGCAGCCGGGCGCGTTCGGCCACGCACATCAGGGCGTCCGCCGCGGGCCGTCCCGCCAGCAGGGTGGTGGTGACGGCGGCGGCGCCCTCGATCCAGCGCTCGCGCCGGCGCGCGGTCTCGTACAGCCGGGCGTTGCCGATCGCTATCCCGGCCTGTGAGGCCAGTACGCGCATCAGCGCGAGGTCCTCGTCCGTGAAGGGGCCGCCGCGCTTCTCGGTGAGGTAGAGGTTCCCGAAGACCTCGGTGTGCACCCGGATCGGCACGCCGAGGAAGCTGCGCATGGGCGGGTGGCCGGGCGGGAAGCCCGCCGAGCGGGGGTCCTTCGTCAGGTCGTCCAGGAGCAGCGGCCGGGGGTCGCTGATCAGCACGCCGAGCACGCCGGCGCGGCCGTCCGGCAGCCGGGGGATCGCGGCCCGTTCGGCCTCGGTCATCCCGGAGGTGAACAGCTGGGTCAGCCGGACGCGCTCGGGGTCGACGACCCCGAGCGCTCCGTACCGGGCCCCGCACAGGTCGGTGGCGGAGTCCACGACGTGCTGGAGGGTGGTGTGCAGCTCCAGTTCGGAGCCGACGCTGAGCACCGCCTCCAGGAGTACCGGGAGGCTCGACGGCGCACCGGCCCCGCCGGGTCCGGCCGGGTCGGCGGCGTCGGCGGGGCCGTCCAGGCTCATCCGGCCAGCGGGTTGAGGACCATGGGGGCGATCTTTCCTTCCAGCATGGCGCCGAGACCCAGTACGGCGCACACGTCGGGCCGTTCGGCGATGGCCACGGGCATTCCGGTGGCGTCCCGCAGCATCTGGTCCAGGCCGGGCAGCAGGGCGCTGCCGCCCACCATCATGATCCCCCGGTCCGTCAGGTCGGCGACCAGGTCGGGCGGGCAGTCCCGCAGCACCTTGCCGATGCCGTCGAGGACGGCCGTCAGCGGGGTGTGGATGGCGTCGCGGACGGCGGCGGTGTCCACGTGGACGGAGCGGGCGAGTCCGGTGGCCACGTCACGGCCGTGGATGAGGGTGGAGGCCGGGCCCTCGGGGGTGATGCCGTTGCCGTGCAGGGCCAGCTGGAGGGGGCGTACGGCCTGGCTCGGCAGCATCAGCTCGTGGGCGTGGCGCAGGTGCTGGACCACGGCGTGGTCGATGGCCTCGCCGCCGACGGGGATGCGTTCGGCGGTGACGATCGAGCCGAGGGAGAGCACCGCGATCTGGGTGGCCGCCGCACCGCACACCATGATCATGGTCGCGGTCGGCTGTTCCACGGGCAGGCCGCAGCCGACGGCCGCCGCGATCAGGGTGTCGACCAGTTCGACGCGCCGGGCGCCCAGCCCGACCATGGTCTCCACGGCCGCCCGCTGGGCGAGCGGGTCGGCGTCGTGCGGGGTGCAGCAGGCGGCGCGCAGCCGGGGCTTGCGGCGCAGGGCGCGGCGCAGCTTCTCGCCGAGCAGGTGGCGCAGCATCCGCTGGGCCATCTCGATGTCGACGACGGTGCCGCCGGAGACGGGGCGTGCGACGCGGATGTAGTCGGGTGTGCGTCCGGTCATCCGTTCGGCGAAGGTGCCGACGGCGATGAGGGCGCCGGTGCGGGTGTTGACCGCGGCGACGCTGGGCTCGTCGACGACCAGTCCGGCTCCCTTGACGTAGACGCGGGTCCTCGCGGCTCCCAGGTCGACGGCGACGTGGCAGCGGCGCAACTGCTCAAGACTGACGGTCACGGCAGATCCTCCCGAGAGCGCTGACGAAGGATGAGACCGGCGACTGCCGATCGCATTCCATATCTTCTCGGATAAATAGGACAAATCGCCCGTTGGGATACTCCGGGTGGGGCGTGTCGTACGGGTGAGGGGTGCTGCATGGGGGTGGATTTCTGTACCGACAGGCAGCAGCATGCGCGGACCACCCGCGCTACTCACCCGTAACAAGGTAAAGGGGACCCGATGCTGACGCCCCGCCAGAGAATCCTGGCGCTCCTGACCCTCTGCCTCGCCCTCCTGGCGCCCGTTCCTGCCCAGGCGGCCGCCCAGCACGCGGCCGAAGCGCCCGCCGCCCGCAATCCGGTGGTCTTCGTACACGGTTACAACGCCGACCCGGGGGTCTGGGGGTCCCTGCGCGAGGACCTGAGGGCCGACGGGTACGCCGACTCCCAGCTGTTCTCCTTCGGCTACGACACCCACCAGTCCGTCAACGAGGTGCTCTCCGGCCGCCTCGCCGCCTACGTCGACCAGGTGCGGCAGCGGACCGGCGCCGCACGTGTGGACATCGTGGGGCACTCCTTCGGATCGCTCGTCAGCCGCTGGTACGTCAGGTTCGGCGGCGGCACCGCGACCGTGGACCACTGGGTCTCGCTGGCCGGCCCCAACCACGGCACGTCCACCGCCTGGGCCTGCGCCCTGTGGGACCAGGCCTGCCGGGACATGACCCCGGGCTCGTACGTGGCGAAGAACCTGGCGGCGGGAGACGAGACCCCGGGCGCGGTCAAGTACGCCACCTTCTGGTCGGAGTGCGACGAGGTGGTCAACCCCGACAGCAGCGTCCCGCTCTCCGGCGCCCTGAACACGCCGGTCGGCTGCCTCAAGCACAACGACCTGCTCGGCGACGACGCCACGTCGGCCGGAGTCCGGGCGTTCCTGCGGAGCTAACCCTCCTGCACCCGCTGGAGCAGCCCGTACGTGAACTCCGCCACCAGCGGCCGGCCCGACGCGGTGAACGCGAGCCGCCAGCGCGTCGGCGCCGTGCCCTCCATCGGCCGCGCCGGCGCGAAGGCCCGGGCCACCTCGTCCACCGTCGCCGACCAGGGCAGCAGGTCCCCGGCCGTCTCCAGTACGGGCCCCCGCGCGCCCGGGGCCCGGACCAGCCACTCGTTCCACACCGCCCCGTCCGGCGCGGCCAGCACCTCGAACCGCAGCTCCGGCCACAGCGGCACCGGCCACAGCAGGGCCTCGCACTCCAGGTCCCCGATGCTGCGCCGCTCCGCCCACTCCGGCGGGCCGAGCACCGACCGGTAGCGCGCCAGGGCCCCGCGGGAGCGGGGTGAGCGCACCATCGCCTGCCAGCGCCGGTTGGCCTCACGCTGCTCCGCGAGCGAGGCGCCCAGGCGCAGCCGGGCCTCCTCGGCGAGGCCGGGCTGGAAGTCCGCCATCCTGCGCAGGAGCACCAGCTGGAAGGCGGCCGGCCCGAAGGCGGCCGGCCGTCCCGGATTCGGGGTCGCTGTCATGGACGTAACGATTCCACACAGGATCCTTACGATCCCGGAATGCTTATGTTGCCGGGGACCGCATAGTTTGTGGGCGCCATGAACTACTTCTGCCCCGCCTGTCAGAGGCACCTCAACGGCGCGCTCGCCTGCGCCGGGTGCGGAACCCCGGCCGAGCACCTGGTGGTCGCCGCGCCCAGCGCGCCGGCTCCGGGCCCCGAGCCGCAGCCCGCGCTGGCCGAGGTGTTCGCCGATTCGCTCGTCGTGCTGTCGGGCCCCCACGAGGGCCGCGCGGGCACCCGCAAGCGGGCCGCCACCCGCCGCAGACGGGGCCGGGGCGTGCTCGCGCTCGGGCTGGGTCTGGTGCTCGCCACCGGGGGCTCGATAGCCGTGGCCCGGATCGTCGGCGACGACGAGGGCGTCGACCGGGCCGACAAGGTGGTGCTGACCGACGACGGGCCCAAGCAGCCGGACGCGCTGCCGAGCGTGGAGGGGCCCTCCGCGCCGGCGGTCCTGCCGAAGGCCTCCGGCGGGGTGGCGAAGACGGCCAGGCCCAGCGGGAGCCCGAGCGGGTCGGCGACGCCTTCGGCGAGCGGGAGCGCCTCCGCCTCGGCGGCGACGCCCTCGCAGAAAGGTTCCGGCGGCGGGGCCGCCGTACAACCGACGGCATCGGGCAAGCCGTCGCCCAGCGCTTCCGGCACGTCGAAGCCGCCCACGTCCAAGCCGAAGCCCAAGCCGACGCCGACCGAGGACGACGACTGCTGGCTGTTCTGCTGGTGAGCATCCCGCCCGGTCGGGGCCGCGTCGCGGCTCAGGCCGGGCGGAAACGTTTCTGCTCCCCTCCCGGCCCCGGGCCCGGGTTCAGGCCAGCATCCGCCTGAGCAGGTCGCGCAGCGCCGTGCGCTCCTCCTCCGAGAGCCCGGCCAGCGGCTCGCGTGCGAAGTCCAGGGACTCGCGCAGCCGCTCCGCGGTCTCGACGCCCTCCTCGGTGGGGGCGGCCAGCTTCACCCGGCGGTCGGCCGGGTCCGGGCGGCGTTCGACCAGGCCGCGGGTCTCCAGCCGGTCGATGATGCCGGTCACGTTCGAGGGCTCGCAGCGCAGCTTCTGCGCGATGCGCCGCATGGGCAGCGGCTCCAGGGACAGCAGGTTCAGCACCTTGGCCTGGGCCCCGGTGAGCTGGTGGCGGGCGGCCGCCTCCTCGTACTCCATGTGGTAGCGGGCCACGACATCGCCGATGAGCTCGACGACCTCGACGGTCACTGGGTCTGCGCGACGACTGGGCATGGCTCCAGGGTACCCATTTACTTGACAACATGAAATATCCAGGCGCATGGTTGTTTCACGTTCTGAAGTAAATCTTCGTTCCCCAGGAGTCCCTCATGTCTCAGATCCCCGCCGTCAGCCGCGAGTGGCACCTCGTCCGCCGTCCGCAGGGCTGGCCCGTGGCCGAGGACTTCGCCCTGCGCGAGGTACCCGTCTCCGCCGAGCCGGCCCCCGGCCGGATCCTGGTCCGCAACCTGCATATGTCGGTGGACCCCTACATGCGCGGCCGGATGAACGAGGGCAAGTCCTACATCGCGCCCTTCGAGCTCGACCAGCCGATGCAGGGCGGTGCGGTCGGCGAGGTCGTCGCCTCCGCCGCCGAGGGCTTCCAGGTCGGAGACCACGTCCTGCACCACCTGGGCTGGCGCGAGTACGCCGAGCTGGACGTGGCGTACGCCACCAAGGTCGACGCCTCCCTCGCCCCGCTCTCCGCCTACCTCGGTGTCCTCGGCATGCCGGGCCTGACCGCCTACGCGGGCCTCTTCGAGGTCGCCTCCTTCAAGGAGGGCGACTCCGTCTTCGTCTCCGGCGCGGCGGGCGCGGTCGGCAGCCTCGTCGGCCAGTTCGCGAAGATCAAGGGCGCTTCCCGGGTGATCGGCTCCGCCGGCTCGGACGAGAAGGTGACGCTCCTCACGGAGAAGTACGGCTTCGACGCCGCCTTCAACTACAAGAACGCCCCCGTCGCCGAGCAGCTCCCCGCGGCGGCCCCCACCGGCGTCGACGTCTACTTCGACAACGTCGGCGGCGACCACCTGGAAGCGGCCATCTCCGCCATGAACGTCCACGGCCGCGCCACCCTGTGCGGCGCCATCGCCGGCTACAACGACACCGTGCCCACCCCCGGCCCGAGCAACCTCATGATGGTCATCGGCAAGCGGCTGCGCCTCCAGGGCATCCTCGTCGGCGACCACTACGGACTGCAGCAGCAGTTCGTCAAGGACGTGGCCGGCTGGCTGGCCTCCGGCGAGCTCCGCTACGACGAGACGGTCGTCGAGGGCGTGGAGAACGCCACCGACGCCTTCCTCGGAATGCTGCGCGGGGAGAACACCGGAAAGATGATCGTTTCGTTCGCGGGTTAGGCTCTCTCCACGACCGTCGCGATCGTGGGCGCGCATCGCGGCGATTCATCTGGAGGAAGTTCTTCATGTCCATCACGCAGACCGACGTCGCGTACACGGCCGTCGCCACCGCCGAGAACGGCCGTGACGGCCGCGTCGCCACCAACGACGGCCAGCTCGACGTCGTCGTGAACCCGCCGAAGGAGCTCGGCGGCAGCGGCGCCGGCACCAACCCGGAGCAGCTGTTCGCCGCCGGCTACAGCGCCTGCTTCCAGGGTGCCCTCACCGTCGCAGCCCGCAACGAGAACCTCGACGTCAGCGGCTCCACGGTGACCGCCGAGGTCGGCATCGGCAAGAACGACGAGGGCTTCGGCATCATCGTCAAGCTGACGGCCTCGATCCCGAACGTGGACGCCGCCACCGCCAAGGACCTGGTCGAGAAGGCCGACCAGATCTGCCCGTACTCCAAGGCCACCCGCGGCAACATCACGGTCGAGCTGAACGTCGCCTGACCACGTCGCACGCCTCGCGGAGGCCGCATCCCCCAGGGGGTGCGGCCTTCGCCGTACCCGGCCCATAAACTGGCCCCATGCGTGATCTTGCGGGGGGCTTCCGGTACTTGCTGGCCGGACAGAGATGGGTGTTCAGGAACGGCCGCTGGCTGGGCTTCGGCCTGCTGCCGGGCCTCGTCGCGCTGGCGCTGTACGCCGCCGCGCTCGTCGGCCTCCTCTACGGCGCCGACGACTTCGTCCAGTGGGCCACGCCCTTCGCCTCGGACTGGTCCTCGACCTGGCTCCGGCTCTTCCGGGGCTTCCTGACGGCCGTTGTCGTCTCCCTCGGGCTCTTCCTCTCGGTGATCACCTTCACCGCCGTGACCCTGCTCGTCGGGCAGCCCTTCTACGAGTCCCTCTCCGAGCAGGTCGACCGGACCGAGGGCGGCGAGGTCCCCGAGTCGGGGCGGTCGTTCTGGGAGGACCTGTGGATCTCCGCCCGGGACAGCGTGCGGCTGCTGGTGCGGGTGATGCTCTACGGGATCCTGCTCTTCGCCCTCGGCTTCATCCCGGTGCTCGGGCAGACCGTGGTCCCGGTGCTCGGGTTCTGCGTGTCCGGCTTCTTCCTCACCCAGGAGCTGACCTCCGTCGCCCTCCAGCGGCGCCGGGTGGACCTGGCCGAGCAGCTGGTCCTGCTGCGCGGGCGGCGGGCGCAGGCGCTGGGCTTCGGCGTGCCGCTGGTGCTGGCGTTCCTGATCCCGTTCGTCGCGGTCTTCCTGATGCCCGGCGCGGTGGCGGGGGCGACCCTGATGGCGCGGGAGATGGTGGGCGCGGATTCCTCCGAGGGCGGGTCCGAGGACGAGACCGAGGGGGCGGCCGACGAGCAGCAGTACGGCCAGGGCCCGACGGCCCAGGGGCCGTACGGCCAGCAGTACGGGCAGCCGTACGGGCAGCCGTACGGGCAGTCCCAGGGGCAGGGCCCCCACGGCCAGGCCGCCAACCCCTACGGCCAGGCTCCGGGCGCACCCTACGGTCAGAGCCCCAGCCCCTACGGTCAGACCCCCAACCCTTACAGCCAGGGCTGACCCGGGCTAACGCCGCCGCAGCAGGGTGATCGCCCCGGTGGTGTCCTCGCCCGCGTGGGCAGCCGGGTCGGCCTCCAGCCGCTCGCGCATCAGGTCCAGGTACGGGCTGAGCAGCTCGGGGCTGACCCCCTGGTCGGCGGCGGTGCGCAGCAGGGTGCCGCTGCCGGCGACCTGCATGGCCAGGTTGGACACCACCCCGGTGGTGAAGTCCCGCGAGGCCAGCCGCTCGGCGGCGTTGCCGGCGAAGAAGCCCATCGCGCCCAGCCACTCCGACAGCAGCGGCGCGAGGGACGCGGGCGCGATGTCCTCGCCCTCGATGAGGGCGTAGGCGTGCGAGATCCCGGCGAACAGCCCGTACATCGCGCTGAGCAGCGCCACGTCGTGCAGGGCCGCGTGGCCGGGGTCCTCGCCCACGAAGCGGGCCCCGGCCGGTACCTCCAGGGTGGCCCGGTGCGTGTCGAAGAGGGCGCGGGAGCCGCTGTGGAAGACGTACGCGCCTGCCCCCGGGACGCCGATCATCGACGGGGTGGCCATGATCCCGGCGTCCACGAACCGGGCGCCGCGCTCCTCGGCCCAGGCGGCCCGGGCCCGGCCCTCGGCCGGGGTGCCGGTGGTGAGGTTGACCAGGTCCTTGCCGGTCAGGTCGATGCCGTCGAGGGTGGCCCCGATGCTGGCGTCGTCGAGCAGGCAGAGCACGACGAGGGTGTTCGCGGCGACGGCCTCGGCGGCGCTCCCGGCGGCCGCCGCGCCCTCGGCGGCCAGGGCCTCCGCCTTGGAGGCGGTGCGGTTCCAGACGGTCAGGGGGTGCCCGGCGGCGAGCCAGGTGCGGGCCAGGGCGGTGCCCATGTCGCCGAGGCCGAGCAGGGTGAGCGGACGGTTCGTCACGTGTGTGTCGGTCATGCCGTTTAGCCTGGTGCTGGGCGTTGAGGCGCTCAAGTACGCACTTCGGAGTGGGTGGTTACCCCGAGGTGAGCGAGCAGGTGGGAGGGGTGGGCGCGATGGCGGCGGCACGGAGGCCGGGGGCGGATCACTGCGGGATCGCCGCGGCGATGTCGGTGATCGACGGGAAGTGGAAGGTCTCCCTCTTGTGGGAGCTGGAGCGCTGCCCGCGCCGCCGCTTCGGCGAGCTGCGTCGGCTGGTCCCGGGGGTGTCGGAGAAGGTGCTCGCGGCGCAGCTGCGCGAGCTGGAGACCGACGGCATGGTCCACCGCGAGGTGTTCGACGAGGTCCCGCCGCGCGTGGAGTACTCCCTGACCCCGCTCGGCGAGGAGCTGAACGGGGCTCTGGAGGCGCTGGGGGAGTGGGGCACGAAGCACCTCCTCCCGGACTCGGACGGGGAACGGATCAGGCCGGGATCTCCACAGTGACCACGTCCGGGCCGCGGTCGCCGGCCTCGGCCAGCAGCGTGCCGTCCGGGGCCCATGCGGCCGCGCCGCCGCAGCCCGTCCAGGGGCCCGCCGGGCCGACGTGGTTGGCGAGGACCACGTACAGGCCGTGCTCCTCGGCGATCCCGGGGTACACGGTGGCCCGCTCGGCGATGCCGTCGCCCGTGCCGTACAGGGAGCTCGCCAGGTGCACCGTGCAGCCGTCGGCGGCGGCCCGGCGGGCCAGTTCCGGGAAGTGGTTGTCGAAGCAGACCCCCAGCGAGAAGCGGATGCCGCCGAGCTCGAAGCGGCCGTCGGCGGTGCCCGGGGCGAAGGCGCCCTGTTCGTGCCGGTAGAGGTGCTGCTTCGCGTACGTCGTCACGTGCGCGCCGTCCGCGTCGTACACCAGCGTCGCGATGGCGGGCAGCGGCCCGTCGGTGCGCAGGGCGGCGTTGACGGCCACGGCGAGGCCGGCGGAGCGCAGCCCGTCCAGGCGGGGGTCCTCGGCGCCGGCCAGCCACAGGCCGGGGTCGGCGGCGAGGTGCTCCAGCTCGTACCCGGTGGGCGTGAACTCCGGGAACACCACCAGCTCCGCGCCCTGCCCGCGCGCTCGGACGGCGAGGGCGGCGGCGTTCGCGGAGTTGGCGGTGACGTCGGCGGGGACGCAGGTCAGCTGGGCGGCGGCGATCTTCATGCGCTCAGGATGCCAGCGCCTCCGGAGCCTCCTCGTCCCGGCCGTCGGGGAGCCGGCCCCGTCGGCGCACCAGGCCCAGCTCCACCAGGTTCAGGGCGGTGACCGCGAGGGCCAGCAGCGCGAGCGCCCCGAGGGAGGGCAGCAGCGCGGCCGCCGGCAGCAGGGCCAGCACGGCCGCGGCGGCCGCCAGCCTGGTCACCGACCAGGAGCGGAACAGGTGCCAGCGGGTGTAGCCGAAGGTGGCGAGGAAGAGGGCGCAGCCGCCGTACAGCAGGGCGGCGACGCCGAGCGGGAGCCGCGCCCCGGGGTGGGCGACGGCCTCGGCCATGCCGACGGCCACCGCGATGACCGAGGCGATCAGCGAGAGGTGCCCGTACGAGAGGACCTGCCGCGCCACGTCCGCCCGTACCGCGGCGGTCTCCAGTCCGTGCCGGACGGCTCCGGCGGCCAGGTGGAAGTACACCCACCACAGGCTGCAGACGAGCACGAAGGCCACGGCGACGGCCGTCAGGGAGCCCGCGTCCAGGTCGGGGGAGGTGGCCACCGGGGCGCCGACCGCGACGATGGACTCGCCCAGCGCGATCATCACGAACAGGCCGAACCGTTCGGCGAGGTGGCCCGAGTCGAGGTTCAGCCGGACCATGCTGGAGCGGGTCAGGCGGGGCGCGGCCAGGTCCACGGCGGCGGCCAGGGCCCACAGCCCGACGCGGAGCCCGCCGTCGAGGAAGGCGCCGGCCAGCAGCAGCGGTCCGCTGATCAGCACGGACAGGGTCACCGGGGTGGGCCGCAGGCGGCGGCTGCGGCCGTGGGCGAGGGCGGCGAGCACCAGGCGGGCGCAGAAGTAGGCGCCGGCGAGGAGGAGTCCGCGGTCCCCGAAGGCCTCGGGCAGGGCCAGGGCCATCAGCAGGCCGCACAGCCCGGCCGCGAAGAGGGCGATCCGGTTCAGCGGCCGGTCCGCGTCGTGGGTGTTGGCGTGGACGGTGTTGCCCACCCACACCCAGTAGACGGGCACGAAGACGATCAGGGCGCGGCCGGTGCCGGCCCAGCCGTGGTCGTGGTGCAGCAGGGCGGAGACCTGGGTGACGGCGAAGACGAGCACCAGGTCGAAGAACAGCTCCGACCAGGCGACCTTCTTCTCGGGCCGTTCCAGTGTCCCGGCCCCGTGCCCGGTCGGCTCTCGTGACTCCATCTCGTGTCCCCCCACTCGAAGTTCGGGGAAAGGATGCCCGGCCGGACGGGGCGCCTATGCGCCGGGGCCCCTCAGCAGGGTGATGAACGAGCGGAACGCGGCGGGCATGTCCACCGATTCCGGGGCGAGCAGCCACTGGTACTGGAGGCCGTCCATCACCGCCGTCAGCAGCGGAGCGGCCTGCTCCGGGGTGAGGCCGGAGGGGAGCCGGTCGCCGAACTCGGCGCGCAGCAGCGCGGCCATCTCCGCGCGCACCTGCGCGTACCGGTCGGTGAAGAACTCGCGGGCCGGGTGGCCGTCGGTGACGCTCTCGCCGAGCAGTGCCGAGAAGGTCTGCACGATGCCGGGGCGCATGGCGTTGTACTCCACCAGCGACTCCAGCAGGTCCAGGCGCCAGGTGCCGGCGGCGGCGCGCGTGCCGCCCCCGGTGTCCCAGCGGTCGCGCTCCTCCAGGACCGCGACGAGCAGGGCCTCCTTGGTCGGGAAGTAGTGCAGCAGCCCCTGCTGGGTCAGGCCCACGCGTTCGGCGACGGATCCCAGGGAGGCGCCCCGGTAGCCGCGCTCGGCGATCACCTCGACCGCCGCGCGGACGATCTCGCCGCGCCGCTCCTCGCTCTTCGCTCTGGCCATCGCCCGGCACTCCTTCCGCTCGCACCTGCCAGCAGGACCGTACGGCATGGTGACATCACGAAAAGATTACAAGACCTACCGCTCTACAGGTAGCGGGTCCACGATGGGGGCCATCCGCACCGCACCCGCACGCAATCGACGAGGAGGCACGGCCGTGACCGATGCCGATCAGGTACGCGAAGGCAGCGAAGACAGCCAGGCCCGCGAGGACGGCGAGGCCCGCGAGGACGGCGAGGCCCGCGAGGACCGGGCCCGCGAGGACGCCGTGGAAGCCGCGCTGGGCAAGCTGGACCTCGACACCAAGGCCCGCCTGCTGGCCGGACAGGACATGTGGACCCTGCCCGCCCTCCCCGGGATCGGACTCGGCTCCCTGGTCATGTCCGACGGGCCCGTCGGGGTCCGCGGCGTGCGCTGGACCGCCGGCGACCCCTCGGTCGCGCTGCCCTCCCCGACCGCGCTCGCCGCTTCCTGGGACCCGGACCTCGCCCGCCGCGCCGGCCGGCTGCTCGCCCAGGAGGCCCGCCGCAAGGGCGTGCACGTCCTCCTCGCGCCCACCGTCAACCTGCACCGCTCCCCGCTCGGCGGCCGCCACTTCGAGTGCTACTCCGAGGACCCGCACCTCACCGGCGCCATCGGCAGCGGCTACGTCAGCGGGGTCCAGGACGGCGGGGTCGGCACCACCGTCAAGCACTTCGTCGGCAACGACGCCGAGACCGAGCGGTTCACCGTCGACAGCGTCATCGCCCCGCGGCCGCTGCGCGAGGTCTACCTCGCCCCCTTCGAGGCCATCGTCGAGAACGCCCGCCCCTGGGGCATCATGACCGCCTACAACCGGGTCAACGGCACCACCATGACCGAGCACCGCCACCTGGTGAACGAGGTCCTGCGCGCCGAGTGGGGCTTCGACGGCTGCAACGTCTCCGACTGGATGGCCGCCCGCTCCACCACCGGCGGCATCCTCGGCGGCCTCGACGTGGCCATGCCCGGCCCGCAGACCGTCTACGGACCCGCCCTCGCCGCCGCCGTCCGCGCCGGGCAGGTCCCCGAGTCCGCCGTCGACACGGCCGTGCGCAACGTACTGCGGCTCGCCGCCCGCGCGGGCGTCCTGGAGGGCGCCCCCGCCGCCGTCGCCCAGCCGCCCGCGCCGGTCGACGGGCAGGCGCTGGCCCGCGAGCTGGCCGCCCGGGGGTTCGTCCTCGTACGCAACGAAGCCGGCGCCCTGCCGCTGGACGCCGGCCCCGGCCGCACCGTCGCCCTGATCGGCGCCGCCGCCCGCGACGCCCGCGTCCTCGGGGGCGGGTCCGCGACCGTCTTCCCCGAGCGGGTGCTGTCCCCGCTCGACGGGCTCACCGCCGCGCTGCCCGAGGGCGCGCTCACCTTCGCCGTCGGCGCGGACCCGAGCGGTGAACTGGTCCCGGCCGGAGAAGGCTTCGAGCTGCGCGCCGTGTGCCGCGACGCCTCCGGGGCCGTCGTCGGCGAGGGCGGCCTGCCGGGCGGGCAGGTGCAGTGGATCGGTGACGACCTGCCCGAGGGGGCCTCGTACGAGACGATGGCGTCCATCGAGGTCACCGGTACGTACGTGCCGCGCGAGAGCGGCGAGCACGCCTTCGGCACCCGCGGACTCGGTGCCTTCACCCTCGCCGTCGGCGGCCGCGTCCTGTGGGAGGGCGTCCAGGAGACGGGTGACGAGGCCGACCCCTTCGAGGCCTTCTTCGGAGCGCCCAGCGAGCGCGCCGGGGCCGTCCTCACCGAGGGCGAGCCGGTCGAGGTGTCGCTGACCTACCAGGTCCCCGACATGAGCGCGCTGCCGCTGCGGGCGGTCATGTTCTCCCTGCTCCACCTCGGGCCGCGGCGCGACGCCGACGAGCTGATCGCCGAGGCGGTGGAGGCCGCGCGCGCCGCCGACACGGCGGTCGTGGTCGTCGCCACCACCGAGCGGGTGGAGTCCGAGGGCTTCGACCGCAAGGACCTGGCGCTGCCCGGACGCCAGGACGACCTGGTGCGGGCGGTCGCCGCCGCCAACCCGAACACCGTGGTCGTCGTCAACGCGGGCTCCCCGGTGGAGCTGCCCTGGCGCGGGGACGTCGCCGCCGTGCTGCTGACCTGGTTCCCCGGGCAGGAGGGCGGGGCCGCGCTGGCCGACGTACTGCTCGGGGAGGCGGAGCCCGGCGGGCGGCTGCCCACCACCTGGCCCGCCGCGCTCGCCGACGCGCCCGTCACCGAGGTCGTCCCCGCCGGAGGGCGCCTGGAGTACCGGGAGGGGCTGTTCATCGGCTACCGGGCGTACGAGGCCCGGGGGGTGACGCCCGCCTACCCGTTCGGGCACGGCCTCGGCTACACGGACTGGGCGTACGAGTCCCTGGAGGCGGGCCCCGACCGGGTGCGGGTCCGGCTCACCAACACCGGGACCCGGCCGGGCCGCGAGGTGGTCCAGGTCTACCTGGCGCCCGCCGCCGACCGCGACGGGCGCCCCGCGAGCTGGCTGGCCGGCTTCGCGGGCGTGGAGGCAGGCCCCGGCGAGAGCGTCGAGGCGGAGATCGAGCTGCCCGCCCGGGCCTTCGAGATCTGGGACGAGGACGCGCGCGGCTGGCGGCGGATCGGCGGCACCTACGAGGTCCGCGCGGGCCGCTCGCACGCCGACACCCGGCTGACCGCCACCCTCGACCTGTGACGGCGGGCCGCCGCGACACGCCGTAGCGCGGAATTGGCCGGAAACAACCCGTGTACCGGGCCGGAGGCGGACCCTGACACCGCCTCCGGCCCTCCGTGCGTCAACGCGGCGGCGCCGCCGCCGTCACCTGTCGGTGCGCGAGTTCCGCGAGCCGCGCCTGCCCGTCCCGGCCCGGGTGGAACCAGTCCCAGTGGCTCAGCTGGTCCGCCCCGAACGGGTACTGGAAGACGGCGCCGCCGTCGTAGCGGCACAGCGCGTCGGCCGCGCAGACCTCGCGCAGCACCTCGTTGTACTCGACCACCCGCGCCCGCACCTTCTCCCGGCGGGCGGTGGCTCCCGGCTCGGCCGACAGCGGTTCGGCCAGCATGGACTGACAGATCCCCAGCTTCCAGATCTGCCGTACGAGCGGGTCGTCCTTGCCCTGCTGCCACAGGCGCTGGAGGTCCGGCACGGAGGACACGTACACCTGGGACTCCGGCGACGCGCTCCGCAGGTCCTTCAGGGCGCGCTCGAAATCGGTGCGGAACTCCGCCACCGGGGTCATCGACGAAGGCGTGGGCCGGCAGGCGTCGTTCGAGCCCACCATGACCGTGACCAGGCCGGGCTTGTGCTGGGCGGCCGATGCCACCTGCCCCGGAAGGTCCGCCATGCGCGAGCCGGTCACCGCGTAGTTCCAGCTGCGCGCGGGCGCTTCGGCGTCGCCCAGCAGCCGGGCGGCCAGCGAGCGGACGGCGGGATCGCTGCCGGTGGCCCAGGAGACCTCCGGGCAGTCGGCCAGTACGGAACAGGCGTCGAAACCACGGGTGATGGAGTCGCCGACGGCGGCGACGGAGGCGGGCGCGGTGTTCCAGCGCGGCGCGGCCTGCGCCCCCCGCTCGCCGCCGGCCGGCGGGGCGGCGGAGTCACAGCCCGTGATCGTCGCGGCCAGGACGGCCACCGCCAGGCCCGCGGACGTCCGGCGTGCGCGACGGCGGGCGGCGGTGGTGCGCATCGGGTGGTCCTCCCTCGTCGCCCCGTGCTCCCGGGGCGTCCTGCTGAGTGAATGCTCTGTGTTTACGGGCCTTGGAGCGACCGTACGTCACACCATGACCCCTGGCGCACGGTAGCTTTTTCCCGTGGCGTTTCGGCCGCAGGTGCCGTAGCGCAATGTCAAATAATTTCCGTTACATTACATCACGTCACATACTGTCCGTTTTCTGGAGTTTATTCCCGACCTCGTCCCATACTGGAGGTCCAGGTGACGACACGTGGAGTTCTGTACGTGCATTCCGCACCGCGTGCGCTCTGCCCGCACGTGGAATGGGCTGTTGCGGGAGTGCTCGGGGTGCGGGTGAACCTCGACTGGATCAGGCAGCCCGCCTCCCCCGGCACCTGGAGAGCCGAGTTCTCCTGGCAGGCCGAGGCGGGCACCGCATCGAAACTCGCCTCCGCCCTGCGCGGCTGGCACCTGCTCCGCTTCGAGGTGACCGCCGAACCCTGCCCCACCGCCGAGGGCGAGCGCTACAGCTCCACCCCGGAGCTGGGCATCTACCACGCCGTCACCGGCATGCACGGGGACATCCTGATCCCCGAGGACCGGCTGCGCGCGGCGCTGGCCCGGTCCGCGCGCGGCGAGACCGACCTGGAGGCGGAGATCGCCAAGCTGCTCGGCAAGCCCTGGGACGACGAACTGGAGCCCTTCCGCTACGCCGGCGAGGGCGCCCCGGTCCGCTGGCTCCACCAGGTGGTCTGAGGGCACCGCCCCGGAACGCGTACGAGGAAGGCCCCCGCCCGGCAGTGCCGGACGGGGGCCTTCCTCGTGTACGGGGTCTCTACGGTCAGACGGTGCGGAACGCCAGGGAGACGTTGTGGCCGCCGAAGCCGAAGGAGTTGTTGATCGCGGAGATCGGGCCGTCGACCGGCAGCTTGCGGGGCTCGCCGCGCACGATGTCCGCGTCGACGTCCTCGTCCAGGTCGTCGATGTTGATCGTCGGCGGGGCGATCCGGTGGTACAGCGCCAGCACGGTGGCGACGGTCTCGATACCGCCAGCGCCGCCCAGCAGGTGACCGGTCATCGACTTGGTCGCGGAGATCGCGATGTGGTCGAGGTCGTCGCCCAGGACCTTGCGCAGGGCCTTCACCTCCGCCGTGTCACCCTGCGGGGTGGACGTGGCGTGCGCGTTGACGTGGACCAGCTCGGAGGGGTCCAGCTGCGTGTTGTCGAGCAGGTTCTGCAGGGCGGCGGCGACACCGCGGCCCGTCGGCTCCGGCTGCGCGATGTGGTGGCTGTCCGCGGACAGGCCCTGGCCCAGCACCTCGCAGTAGACGCGGGCGCCGCGCTTGGCCGCGTGCTCGGCGGACTCCAGCACCACGACACCGGCGCCCTCGCCGAGGACGAAGCCGTCGCGGGCCTTGTCGTACGGGCGGGAAGCCGTGGTCGGGCTCTCGTTGTTCTTGGACATCGCCATCATGTTGGCGAACGCCGCGATCGGCAGCGGGTGGATCGCCGCCTCGGTACCGCCGGCGACGACCACGTCGGCACGGCCGGTACGGATCATCTCGACGGCGTAGCCGATGGCCTCGGCGCCGGAAGCGCACGCGCTGACCGGGGTGTGCACACCGGCGCGGGCGTTGACCTCGAGGCCGACGTTGGCCGAGGGGCCGTTCGGCATGAGCATGGGAACGGTGTGCGGGGAGACCCGGCGCACACCCTTCTCCTTCAGTACGTCGTACTGGTCGAGCAGGGTGGTGACACCGCCGATGCCGGAGGCGATCACGGTGCCCAGACGCTCGGGGACGACGGCCTCGTCCTCGCCGGCCGGGGCGGTGTAACCCGCGTCGGCCCAGGCCTCGCGGGCCGCGATGAGGGCGAACTGTGCCGAGCGGTCGAGCTTGCGGGCCAGCGGGCGGGGGAGTACCTCGCTCGGGTCCACGGCGGCCTGGGCTGCGATACGGACCGGCAGTTCGGCGAAGCGCTCGCCCTCCAGGGGCGAGACGCCGGACCGGCCGGCGAGCAGACCTTCCCAGGTCGAAGCGCTGTCGCCACCCAGCGGAGTGGTTGCGCCGATACCGGTGACGACCACGGTGCGATTGGTCGGGCTCACAGGAATTCTTTCTCCACGTCTAAGGGGGTGCTGAATTGTCACGGCGCCACCGCCGGGTGGCGACAAACGCTCGTCAGGCTCAGGCCTGGTGCTTCAGGATGTAGTCAGCGGCGTCGCCGACCGTCTTGAGGTTCTTGACGTCCTCGTCCGGGATCTTGACGTCGAAGCGCTCTTCGGCGGCGACGACGACCTCGACCATGGACAGCGAGTCGACGTCCAGGTCGTCGGTGAAGGACTTGCCGATCTCGACGTCCTCGACCGGGATGCCCGCGATCTCGTTGACGATCTCCGCGAGACCCTCGACGATTTCGTCCTGCGTGGCGGCCATGTGGCGCTCCTTCTGTAGCTAACTGGTGGATCAGGGCGGGAAGTGATCCCGGCCCTAGGGGAGGGTAACGACCGTCGCGGCGTAGACGAGCCCCGCCCCGAAGCCGATGACGAGCGCGGTGTCGCCGCTCTTCGCCGCTCCGGTCGCCAGGAGCCGCTCCATGGCGAGCGGGATCGAGGCGGCCGACGTGTTGCCGGTGGTTTCCACGTCACGGGCGACCGTGACGTGCTCCGGCAGCTTGAGAGTCTTCACCATCGAGTCGATGATCCGCATGTTGGCCTGGTGCGGAATGAAGACGTCCAGGTCATCCGGGGTGATCCCGGCGGCGTCGAGCGCCTGCTGGGCCACCTTGGCCATCTCGAAGACGGCCCAGCGGAACACCGCCTGGCCCTCCTGCGTGATGGCCGGGAACTTCTCGCCGCCGTCCTTGCCGAGGTACTCGTCCCACGGCACGGTCTGCTTGATGGTCTCGGACTTGTCGCCCTCCGAACCCCACACCGTGGGGCCGATGGCCGGCTCGTCCGAGGGGCCGACGACCACGGCGCCGGCGCCGTCGCCGAACAGGAAGGCCGTCGCGCGGTCCTCCAGGTCGGTCAGGTCCGAGAGCCGCTCGACGCCGATGACGAGCACGTACTCGGCGGAACCTTCCACCACCATGCCCTTGGCGAGCGTCAGGCCGTAGCCGAAGCCGGCACAGCCCGCCGAGATGTCGAACGCGGCCGGCTTGCCCGCGCCGATCCGGTGCGCGATCTCCGTCGCGACGGCCGGGGTCTGCTTGAAGTGCGAGACCGTCGAGACGATCACCGCACCGATCTGCTCGGGGGACACGCCGGCGTCGGCGAGCGCCTTGCCGGAAGCCTCCACCGACATCGCGGCGACCGTCTCCTGGGGCGAGGCCCAGTGCCGGGACGCGATGCCCGAGCGGGAACGGATCCACTCGTCGGAGGAGTCGATCGTTTCGAGGATGACCTCGTTGGGCACCACCCGGGTCGGGCGGTAGCCGCCGACGCCGAGGATGCGGGCGTAGGGGGAGCCCTTGGCCGGCTTGATCTTGGACATGCTGTGTGGGCTCCTTCTCTCAGGCCGTCTGCTCGGCGATGAGCGCCTTGGCCTTGTCGAGATCGTCCGGCGTCTTCAGTGCCACGCTGGGTACGCCCTTGAGCGCGCGCTTGGCCAGACCCGTCAGGGTGCCGCCCGGGGACAGCTCGATGATCCCGGTGACGCCCAGCTCGGCGAACTTCTCCATGCACAGGTCCCAGCGGACCGGGTTCGCGACCTGGCCGACCAGGCGGGCGACGACGTCGGCGCCCGAGGCGACGACGAGGCCGTCCTTGTTCGAAACGTACTTCAGCGCCGGGTCCGCCGGAGCGAGGGCCTCGGCGGCCTTCTCCAGCGTGGCGACCGCGGGGGCCATGTGGTGCGTGTGGAAGGCGCCCGCGACCTTGAGGGTCACGACCTTCATGGAGCCCTCGGGCTTGTCGGCGACCAGGGCCTCGATCTGCTCCGCGGTGCCGGCGGCCACGATCTGGCCCGCGCCGTTGATGTTGGCCGGGGTCAGGCCCAGCTTCTCCAGGTGGGCGACCACCACGTCCTGGTCACCGCCCAGCACCGCGGCCATGCCCGTCTCGGTGACCGCGGCGGCGTCGGCCATGCCCAGACCGCGGGTGCGGACGAAGGACAGCGCGTCGCCCTCGCTCAGCACACCGGCGACGGCGGCCGCGGTGATCTCACCCACGCTGTGGCCCGCGACGGCACCGAAGGCCGTCGGCGAACCGAGCGCGGAAGCGGACAGCAGGCCGGCCGCGACCAGCAGCGGCTGGGCCACCGCCGTGTCGCGGATCTCGTCCGCGTCGGCGTTCGTGCCGTAGTGGACGAGGTCGAGCCCGATGGCGTCGGACCAACCCGCGACGCGTTCGGCGGCGCCGGGGAGTTCGAGCCAGGGAGTCAGGAAGCCGGGCGTCTGAGCGCCTTGGCCGGGAGCGACGAGTACGAGCACCCTCACACTCTCTCTTGTTGATGGTCTCCGCCGCCCGTGGGGACAGGGACGAAGAACCGCCGGGCTAATTGTTGATGTCCGACAAAAGTCTAGGGCTGCTGATCTCCGTCGGCCAGACGCCCGAGGATCAGGGCGATCCGCAGCGTGAACGCCGAGCGGACATCGGACGGCGACCAGCCGGTGACGTCGGTCACACGTCGCAGCCGGTAGCGCACCGTGTTGGGGTGCACGAACAGCATCCGCGCCGCCCCTTCCAGGCTGCTGGCCTGCTCCAGGTAGACACTCAGCGTCTCCAGCAGCGCCGAGCCCGCTTCCTCCAGAGGTCTGTAGATCTCCTCCACCAGCTGCTCCCTGGCCGAGGGATCCGAGGCGATCGCGCGCTCGGGCAGGAGATCGTCCGCCAGCACCGGACGGGGCGCGTCCTGCCAGGCCGTGCAGGCCTTCAGGCCGGCCGCCGCGGCCTGCGCGGACTTCGTGGCGTTCAGCAGGTCGGGGACCACCGGACCCGCCACCACCGGGCCGGCGGCGAACGGCCCGATCAGGGACTTGGCCACCTGCATCGGGTTGTCGCTGCCGCCCGCGATCACCACCAGGCGGTCGCCGAGCACCCCGGTGAGCACCTGGAGCTTGTGGTGGCGGGCCGCGCGGCGGATCGCCTCCACCGTCAGCTCGCTGTCGCCCTCCGGGGCGGTGCCCAGGACCACGCACACGTGATCCGGGGAGTTCCAGCCGAGCGCCGCCGCCCGCGACAGCGCGCCCTCGTCGGCCTCGCCCGACAGCACGGCGTTCACGACCAGGGACTCCAGCCGGGCGTCCCACGCGCCGCGCGCCTCGGCGGCCTGCGCGTAGACCTGGGCGGTCGCGAAGGCGATCTCCCGGGCGTACACCAGCAGCGCCTCGCGCAGGATCGACTCGTCGCCGGGGGCCGCCACCTCGTCGATCGCGGCCTCCATGACCTCGATCGTCGTACGCACCATCTCGACGGTCTGGCGCAGCGTGATCGCCCGGGTCAGCTCGCGCGGAGCCGTCCCGAAGACGTCGGTGGAGATGGCCTGCGGGGTCTCCGGGTGCCGGAACCACTCCGTGAAGGCGGCGATGCCGGCCTGCGCCACCAAGCCGATCCACGACCGGTTCTCCGGTGGCATCGCCCGGTACCAGGGCAGGTTCTCGTCCATCCGCGCGATGGCGTTGGCGGCGAGCCGGCCGGAGGACTTCTCCAGTCGTCGCAGCGTCGCGGTGTGCGGGTGGACCGGATGCGCGGGACGCATCTCGGGGGACTGCTCACGTTCGGGTTGGGGCACGGGACAAGACTGCCTTATCGGCGGCCCGGCTCGGACTCGGGTCCGCGCGGCGGTCCCCGGGCGGCGGCTACGGTGGCCCACATGATCGATGTACGCCGCGCCGCCGACCGGTACGCGGGCGGGGATCCGGACGCCGGGATCACCACCCGCCACGCCTTCTCCTTCGGGTCCTTCTACGACCCCGACAACATCCGGTTCGGTCCGGTGCTGGCCTGCAACGAGGAGGGCCTCGCGCCCGGCGCGGGCTTCGACGAGCACCCGCACAGCCACACCGAGATCGTCACCTGGGTGGTGGAGGGCGAGCTCACCCACCGGGACAGCGCCGGCGGGCACACCGGCACGGTCCGGCCCGGGGACGTCCAGCGGCTCGGCGCCGGATCCGGGGCGCGGCACGTCGAGCGCAACGACGCCGAGGTTCCACTGAGGTTCGTGCAGATGTGGCTCGCGCCGCTGACCGCGGGCGGGGAGCCGGCGTACGAGGTCGTACGGGACCTCGCGGACGGTACCCCGTACGAGGTCCCGGCGGCGGGCGCGGTGCTGCACGTCCGGCGGCCGGGCGCGGGCGAGCGGGTCCCCGTACCGGCGGCCGAGCGGGTCTACCTGCACGTGGTGCGCGGGGACCTGCGGCTCGACGGGCAGGAGCTGGGCCCGGGGGACTCGGCGCGGATCACCGGTGAGAAGGACCTGGAGATCACCGCCGGGTCCCCGGGGGAGCTGCTGATCTGGGAGCTGCCGGCGTAGCGCTAGCGGGCGCGCAGCTCCGCGAGGACCGCGTCGGTGAAGGGGGTCCAGGCCTCCACGGCCCAGGGCCCGAAGGCGCGGTCGGTCAGCGCCACGCAGGCGGCGCGGACGTCGGGGTCCACCCACAGGAAGGTGCCGGACTGGCCGAAGTGGCCGAAGGTGCGCGGGGAGGAGGTCAGGCCCGTCCAGTGCGGGGACTTGCCGTCGCGGATCTCCAGGCCGAGGCCCCAGTCGTTGGGGGACTGGTGCCCGTACCCCGGCAGGACGCCCTTGAGTCCGGGGTGGACGACGGAGGTGGCCTCGGCGACGGTGCGGACGTCGAGCAGCCGGGGCGCCTGGAGCTCGGCGGCGAAGCGCACGAGGTCGGCGACGGTGGAGACGCCGTCCTTGGCGGGGGAGCCCTCCAGGCTGGAGGAGGTCATGCCCAGCGGCTCGAAGACGGCCTGGTGCAGGTACTCCGCGAAGGGGATCCCGGTGGCCTTGGCGAGGTGGTCGCCGAGCACCTCGAAACCGGCGTTGGAGTAGAGCCGGCGCTGCCCGGGCGGGGCCGTCGCGCGGTGCTCGTCGAAGGCCAGGCCGCTGGTGTGGGCGAGGAGGTGACGGACCGTCGACCCCTCGGGTCCGGCCGGCTCGTCCAGTTCGAGCGCCCCCTCCTCGTAGGCGACGAGGACGGCGTACGCGGCGAGCGGCTTGGTGACCGAGGCGAGCGGGAACCGGCGGGCCGTGTCCCCGTGGGAGCCGGCGAGGCTCCCGTCGGCGCGTACGACGGCCGCCGCGGCGGCGGGTACCGGCCAGGTCTCGATGGTCCGCAGGCTGTGCATGGTCTCCATGCGGCCGAGCCTACTTGCTTGGAGTGCACTCCAGGGTTCTAGCGTATGGCCATGAACCTGACGGAGACGCGTTACACGATCAGCGAGGTCGAGGCGCGGACCGGTCTGACCCAGCACACGCTGCGCTGGTACGAGCGGATCGGCCTGATGCCGCACGTGGACCGCTCCCATTCGGGGCAGCGGAGGTTCACGGACAAGGACCTCGGCTGGCTGTCCTTCGTGGGCAAGCTGCGCGCGACGGGGATGTCGGTGGCGGACATGGTCCGCTACGCCGAACTCGTCCGCGAGGGGGAGCACACCGTCGACGAGCGCCGCGAGCTGCTGGAGCGGACGCGCCGCGAGGTGCGGGCGCGGCTCGCGGAGCTGACGGACGCGCTCGGGGTACTCGACTTCAAGATCAACATGTACGCGATGAACACGGTCGGCACGGCCAACACGACGAGCACACAGACGACGAGCGCCGAAACGGTCGCGGGGAAGGCACGGTTATGACGGAGCACGACACCCCCATCGAGCGGGCCGAACTGGGCAAGGGCGGACCGGTCGTCGGCGTCCAGGGCCTCGGCTGCATGGGCATGAGCGAGTTCTACGGGGAGACCGACGAGACGGCCGCCCGCGAGACCCTCGACGCGGCGCTGGCCGCCGGGGTCACCCTCTTCGACACCGCCGACGTCTACGGGCGCGGCGCGAACGAGGAGTTCCTGGCGCCCTTCGTGGCCGCCCACCGGGACGAGATCACCCTCGCCACGAAGTTCGCCATCGAGCGCAACGACGACCCGGTGTACCGGGGCATACGCAACGACCGGGCGTACATCCGCCAGGCGGTCGAGGACAGCCTGCGGCGGCTCGGCGTCGAGGTGATCGACCTGTACTACATGCACCGCCGCGACCCGGAGGTGCCGTTCGCCGAGTCGGTGGGCACCATGGCCGAGCTGGTGCGGGAGGGGAAGGTGCGCCACCTGGGCCTCAGCGAGGTCACCGGGCCCGAGCTGCGAGAGGCGCACGCCGTGCACCCCATCGCGGCGATCCAGTCGGAGTGGTCGCTGTTCAGCCGGGACGTGGAGCGCAGCGCGGTCGGTGCGGCGGCGGAGCTGGGCGTGGCCTTCGTGCCGTACTCCCCGCTCGGGCGGGGCTTCCTGACCGGCGCGTTCGCGGACGCGGCGGCGGAGCTGTCGGCCGACGACTTCCGGCAGTACCAGCCCCGGTACACGGGCGAGAACGCCAAGGCCAACGCGGCCCTGCTGGCCCCGGTCCGGGAGATCGCGGCCGCGCACGGGGCCACGGCGGCGCAGGTCGCGCTGGCCTGGGTGCAGCAGCGGGCGGCGGTGCACGGCCTGACGGTCGTCCCGATCCCCGGCACCCGCAAGCCGAGCCGGCTGCTGGAGAACACCGCCGCGACCCGGATCATCCTGACGGACGCGGAACTGGCCCTGCTGGAGCCGCTCGCCGGGCGGGTGGCCGGCGCCCGCTACCCGGACATGGCCTTCACCTCGGACTCCCGCGAGGTGTAGCGCAGCGGGCCCGGCTCAGGGCCCGGTGTGCTCGGGGCCCCGCGTGCCCAGGGCCCCGCATGCTCGGGGCCCGGTGTGCTCAGGGGCCCGGCGCGCTCAGGCTCCGGCGGCGAAGCGGTCGCGGAGCGTCGCGTACTCGGCGTCCGTCAGCAGGCCCGTGCTGTGCAGCTCGCTCAGGTGGGTCAGCCGGTCGTCGGACGCCCGCGCGCGCGGGACCGCGGCCACCGGAGCCCGCTCGCGCAGCGCGGCGAGCACGGCGGCCGCGAACGGCAGCGACTCGTGCACCGCCCCGTACCCCACCCCGAACACCGCGGCCGCGAGGTCGTGGTCCGGCGGGGCGGGGTCCGCGGCGGCGTCCCGGGGCCGCAGCCGCAGGTACCCGCCGCCCGGGCGGTCGGGGGAGGCCCACTCGACGCCGGACAGCTCGGCCAGCGCGAAACGCTGGTCGCCCGCCCGCCACTTGGCGCTGCTGGCACCCGTACGGGACCAGTGGAAGGTGACCGCGGAGCCGTCGAAGCCCACCCGGGCGTCGTACGCCTTCAGCTGGAGCGGCGGCTGCGGCACCTCGACGAGGAAGCGGTCGGCGGGCTCGGCGGAGCCGGGCCCCAGCCGCTCGCGCACGGCGTCGGCGAAGGCCGCGGCCTGCGCCGCCCGGTCCCCGGGCAGCACCAGCCGGTACGGATCGCAGCCCTCCTTCAGCTGCCCGTCGGCAGCCTCCATCAGCGGATCGGCGCCCGCGCGCGGGACGGCGCGCAGCACCACCGTGTCCCGCCGGCCCATCGCCCCGGCGGCGGCGCTCACGTGCACCCCGGACAACGCTTCCAGGGGGATCCGGCGCTCACCCAGCGCGTGCCAGAGCCGTGGAGTTCGCATCCCCCGTGCGAAGCGGATGAGCACCGAGTCCGAGTCGAACTCCCAGACGGCATGATTTCCGGCCAGTACGTCACCCATGCGGCACATGGTAAAGGGACGCGCCCCCGCGCGTCCCCCTCGTCTTCCGGCCCGATTTTTCTGCTTGCTACGGGTGCGTGGCGGGGGATGCCCCCGTCAGTCACCGTCCGTGGCGGAAATTCCGAGCCGGCAGTCGTCGCTCCCGTTCGCGCAAGCGACGGAACCGAAGGCGCCGGTTCCGATCTTGGCGAAGTTGTCCAGCGAGGCCGTGCCTCGCTCGAAATAACCGGTGTGGCTCCTGGCCCCCTCCGAGGACAGCAGCCGAGAGCCGAAGTCCGCGGACACCGGGTCCGCGCCGTGGCCCACCCCGCCGACCTCCATGTGCGGTACGCCGGAGATCCAGTCGCCCTCGTCGCGCATCGCCCAGACCCGGGCCGAGGTGTTCAGTCCGGCGACGTTCTCGGTGCGCATGCCGGGGCTGCCCGCGACCACCAGGTCGGTCACCCGCTCGGGCAGCCGGTGCGCGGCCACGCCGCACACCACCGACCCGTAGCTGTGGCAGAACAGGGCCACGCTCGCGTCCCCGGGCAGGGCCGCGGCCAGGGACTCCAGCCGTGCGGCGCCCTGGACGGCGAGCCTGCCGGTGGCGGCGTCCACACCGACCCCGGTGGGGGCGGTGTAGCCGGCCCAGGCGATGACGGCGGTACGGCCGGCCGGCGCGGTCGAGAGCTCGGCCTCGTACAGGGAGCGGGCCATGCCGGCGGGGGCGGTGAGACGGCGCTGGGAGCGCTCGAAGGTGAGCGCGTCGGTGTCGACGCCGGGGACGACCACCGAGACCCGGCGGGCCGCCGCGAGGTCGCCGAAGACCTCGGCCACGAGGCCGTTGCCGGTGGGGTCGAAGACGAGGATCTGCCGGCCGGGCTCGGCGAGGGACTCGAAGCGGTGCGCGCGCCGGACGGCGGTGCCGCGGTCGGCGGGGGTCAGGGCGACGTCCCGGCCCCGGGACTCCTCCAGCCGCGCGGCCTGCGCGAGGGAGCGGCGGTTGGCCCGGTAGCGGAGCTCGGCGGGGACCCCGTCGAGGTTGCCGACCACGAGCGGGTAGCCGTCGGCGAGGTGGTTGCGCTGGGCGCCGTCGAGGTCGGCGAAGAAGCGGGCGACCGTCCGTACGGGGGCGTCGGCGGGCGGTACGGCCCGGCCGTCGATCCGGGCCGAGGCCCACGCGGTGAGCTCGGCGGCCCGCGCCTGGATCCCGGCGTCGGGGCGGTGCACGGCGGTCCAGCCGGTCGTCGCCAGCATCAGGAACACGACGCCGAGCGCGAGCAGCATGCGCAGGGCGGCGGGGCGCTCGGGGGCGTCCGGGGTGGTGGGGGCGGGGCGGCCGGGCAGGTTCACTGGAGCCAGACTAGGAGACCGGTGGAGGCTGCGGCGCGCCGGGTGACCGGGCTCACGGCCGGTCGTGGGACGCATCTCCCCGCCGATCACGCTCTGTTGCCGTTCCGGGCGGGTCCGCGGAGGCGCGGTGAGCGTGCCCGGAGCCGCTCCCGGGCCGCGCCTTTCGGACCGGGCCGGACCGGGACGGATCGGCCTGGACCAGGCCGGATCAGGCCGGATCAGCCCGCCGAGGGCGCCCGGCGCCAGTCCGCCGCCAGGGCCGGGCCGATCTGGTCGAGGTAGGCCTCGGTCATCCGCCGGATCGCGGCCACGCTGGTGTCCTCGCCCTGCCCCCAGAGGCGGCCCGTGACGCGCATCACGCCGCAGAAAGCCGCCACCGCCACCCGGGGCCGCGGGTCGGCGTCCAGGTCGAGCCCCTCGCGGGCGGCGATCAGCCGGGCGATCTCCTCCTCCAGCTCGGTGGAGCGCCGCAGGTGTACGGCGAGCAGGGCCGGGGTGGACTCGATCAGCTGGTAGCCCCGCATGTAGAGGTCCACGGGCACCACGTCGGAGATGGCCTCGCCGACGGTGTCCCAGGCGGCGAGCACCGCGTTGCGCATGGCCTCCAGCGGGGCCTCGGAGGCCGGCCGGGCCCGCAGGGCGGCGAGGAAGTGGGACTCGACCACGTCCTGTACGGCGAACGCGACCTCCTCCTTGTTGGCGAAGTAGCGGAAGAAGGTGCGCTGCGAGACCTCGACGGTGTCGGTGATCTCGTCGACCGTGGTCCGCTCGTAGCCCTGCGAGATGAACAGGAGCAGGGCGGCGCGCAGCAGCGCGTCCCGGGTGCGGCGCTTCTTGCGCTCGCGCAGTCCGGCCGCCGGCGCGGGCCGCTCGTCGGTCATCGCCGCGGGGTCCTCTCTGATCCTGGGTCGCACGTGCCCGGTCCCTGGACCGCACGTTTCGATCTGACGCTGAGTAAGCGGTCAGGGTACCTGTGACGGACCTGACAGCCGCTGTCGCGTTAAGCCGTTTGTGAAGTGTCAGTGACTGTCACTAGCCTGTTCGTATGACTAGTCAGATCACGCTCGCCAAGGAAACGGGCCCGGATCCGGCGCGCGCCGGTCTGCGCGGCCACCCCTGGCTCACGCTGTTCGCGGTGGCCGTCGGCGTCATGATGGTCACCCTCGACGGCACGATCGTCGCCGTCGCCAACCCCGCCATCCAGAAGGACCTCGGCGCCAGCCTCGCCGAGGTGCAGTGGATCACCAACGGCTACCTGCTGGCCCTCGCGGTCTCCCTGATCACCGCCGGCAAGCTCGGCGACCGCTTCGGGCACCGCCAGACCTTCCTCATGGGCATCGCCGGCTTCGCGCTCTCCTCGGCGGCGATCGGCCTGTCCACCGGCGTCGGGCTCGTCATCGGCTTCCGCGTCGCCCAGGGCCTGTTCGGCGCCCTGCTGATGCCGGCCGCCCTCGGCCTGCTGCGCGCCACCTTCCCCGCCGAGAAGCTCAACATGGCCATCGGCATCTGGGGCATGGTCATCGGCGCCTCCACCGCCGCCGGCCCCATCGTCGGCGGCCTGCTCGTCGAGCACGTCAGCTGGCAGTCCGTCTTCTTCGTCAACGTGCCGGTCGGTGTGATCGCACTGCTCCTCGGCCTGGTCATCCTGCTCGACCACCGCGCCGAGAACGCCCCGCGCTCCTTCGACCTGCCGGGCATCGTGCTCCTGTCGGCCGCGATGTTCTCCCTGATCTGGGCTCTGATCAAGGCCGCCGAGTGGGGCTGGGGAGACACGAAGACCCTGCTCTTCCTCGGTGCTTCGCTGCTGTGCTTCGTGCTTTTCGCCGTCTGGGAGACCAAGGTCCCCGAGCCGCTGATCCCGCTCGGCATGTTCCGCTCGCTGCCGCTGTCCGCCGGCACCGTGCTGATGGTGCTGATGGCGTTCGCCTTCATGGGCGGCCTGTTCTTCGTCACCTTCTACCTGCAGAACGTGCACGGCATGAGCCCGGTCGACAGCGGCCTGCACCTGCTGCCCCTCACCGGCATGATGATCGTCGGCTCGCCGCTGGCCGGGGCCGCCATCACCAAGGCCGGCCCGCGGATCCCGCTCGTCGCCGGCATGGTCGCCACCGCCGCAGCCTGCTTCGGCATGGCCCGGCTCACCCCCGGCACCGGCACGCTCACCATGTCGCTCTGGTTCGCCCTCCTCGGCCTCGGCCTCGCGCCCGTCATGGTCGGCGCCACCGAGGTCATCGTCGGCAACGCCCCGCTGGAGCTGTCCGGTGTGGCGGGCGGCCTCCAGCAGGCCGCCATGCAGGTCGGCGGCAGCCTCGGCACCGCCGTCCTCGGAGCGGTCATGGCGGCCGAGGTCAGTGACACGTTCGGGGACAACTGGCAGGGCGCCGGCCTTCCCCCGCTCGCCCCCGAACAGCTCGAACTCGCGGAGAAGGGCGTCCAGGTCGGCATCGCCCCCGTCCCGCCCGGGGCGCCCGAGCCGGTCGCCCAGGCCATCGCCGGCGTGGCGCACGACACCTTCGTGTCCGGCATGAGCACGGCCTTCACCTGCGCCGGAGTCGTCGCCGTCCTCGCGGCGATCGTGGCCTGCTTCACCAAGCGCGGGCGGAACGCCGAGGCCGGAGCGGGTGGCGCGGCCCACATCTGAGCAGCCCGCCGACGCGTTACGGGTACGTCAACCCCGCGCCCGCCACAGCCCCGCCGGACGGTTCCGGCGGGGCTGTCGCCTATCCGGGTGGACCCGCCCGCAGCCCCTTCCGCACAGCCGTCACCGCAGGTCAGCGTGGTGTCGACGGAGCGCCGGAAACGGTCCGGAGCCCGTCCGTCAAGGAGGAGTTGACCCCGTCATGCGTACGTGGAGCACCGCACGCACCACCATCCTCGCCGCCGCCCTGCTGGCCGCCGCCACCCTCGTACCCGCCGCCGCGACCGGCGCCCACGCGGCCGGCCCGCCCTGCGCCACCGGGCAGCTGTGCCTGTGGGCGAAACCGGAGTTCAAGGGCGCCAAGCAGGTCTACGACCTGAGCACCCTCGACATCAACAGCTGCACCGCCCTGCCCGCCGGCCCCGCCTACCAGTCGCTGATCAACCGGACCGGGCGCCCGGTGACCACGTACCAGTCGGCCGAGTGCGCGGAGACCGGCGAGTTCCAGACCTACCCCGGCGACGGGACCTGGCTGCCGCAGTCCGCCTTCCAGATCAGGGCGTTCAAGATCTGGGAGCGCTAGGGGCTGTCCGGCCCTGATCCGCCGGACACCCCCCAAGGCCGTCGATTTCGGATCTCGCCGGGCGGCGCGGTTCAGGCAGGATCCGGAAGGGACGGCCTGGCCCCCGCCTGCGCCTCGGAGGAGGTGGCGGCGGCCTGGGCGGGCATCGCGCCCTGGCCGCCGCCGCCGAGCAGCGCGACCTCGGCGCGCAGCGCCCGTACCTCCGCCTGGAGATCCCGGATGGCCGCCAGCTGGAGCCGCTCCACCTGGTCGTCCCGTTCGAAGCGGGCGATGAACCAGGCGGCGATGTTGGCGGTCACCACACCCAGCAGGGCGATCCCCGACAGCATCAGCCCGACCGCCAGCACCCGGCCCAGACCGGTGGTGGGGGAGTGGTCCCCGTACCCGACCGTGGTCATCGTGGTGAAGGACCACCACACCGCGTCACCCAGGTTCTTGATGTTCCCGTCGGGGGCGTCCCGCTCCACGCTCAGCACCGCGAGCGACCCGAACATCAGCAGCCCCACCACGGCCCCCGCCACATAGGTGGTCAGCCGGATCTGCGGAGCCATCCGCGCCCGCCGCCCCACCAGCATCAAGGTGGCCACCAGCCGCAGCAGCCGAAGCGGCTGCACCAGCGGCAGCACCACCGCTGCCAGGTCCAGCCAGTGCGTCCGCACGAAGTGCCGCCGGTCCCGCGTCAGGCCCAGCCGCACGAGGTAGTCGAGAGCGAAGGCGCCCCACACCACCCACTCCGCGTGCGCGCACGCCCGGTGCACGGACGGGTCCGCGTCCGGCGCGACGATCGGCACGGTGTACGCGACGGCGAAGGCCACCGCGAGGACGAGCAGCGGGGTCTGGCTCCGCCGCTCCCACAGCAGCTGGCGGGAGGTTTCCTTCATGCGGAGCATCGTAGGGAACGGGTGGAAGACGGGCGTCCGGCGGATCCGGTACCACCCGGCCGGGGTGCGGTACGAGTGAGCCCCGCCCGGCATCCGGACGGGGCTCACACAGGCGGGCTCGCCGCAGGCGTCAGGCGTCGCCGCCGGCGGCGCCCGGGTCCGCCGCCGCCACGTCCAGCAGCCGGTACCGGTCCACGGCCTGCTTCAGCACCGAGCGGTCCACCTTGCCCTCACGGGCCAGCTCGGTGAGCACCGCCAGGACCACCGACTGCGCGTCGATGTGGAAGAAGCGCCGCGCCGCGCCGCGCGTGTCCGCGAAGCCGAAGCCGTCCGCGCCCAGCGAGGTGTACGTACCCGGCACCCACCGCGAGATCTGGTCCGGCACCGCGCACATCCAGTCCGAGACCGCCACGAACGGCCCCTCCGCGCCCGACAGCTTCCGCGTCACGTACGGGACGCGCTGCTCCTCCTCCGGGTGGAGCAGGTTGTGCTCCTCCACCTCGACGGCCTCGCGGCGCAGCTCGTTCCAGGAGGTCGCAGACCAGACGTCCGCCCGGACGTTCCACTCGGCGGCCAGGATCCGCTGGGCCTCCAGGGCCCACGGCACCGCCACGCCCGAGGCCATGATCTGCGCCCCGACGGCGCCCGAGGTGCCCTGCGAGACCCGGTGGATGCCCTTGAGGATGCCGTCCACGTCGACGCCCGCGGGCTCGGCCGGGTGCTGGATCGGCTCGTTGTAGACCGTCAGGTAGTAGAAGACGTCCTCGGCGTCCGGCCCGTACATCCGCCGCAGGCCGTCCTTGACGATGTGCGCGATCTCGTAGCCGTAGGCCGGGTCGTACGCGACGCAGCCCGGGTTCGTCGACGCCAGCAGCAGGGAGTGACCGTCGGCGTGCTGGAGGCCCTCACCCGTCAGGGTGGTCCGGCCGGCGGTCGCGCCCAGGACGAAACCGCGCGCCAGCTGGTCGGCCATCTGCCAGAACTGGTCACCGGTGCGCTGGAAACCGAACATCGAGTAGAAGACGTAGACCGGGATCAGCGGCTCGCCGTGCGTCGCGTACGCCGAACCCGCGGCGATCAGCGAGGCCGTGCAGCCCGCCTCCGAGATGCCGTCGTGCAGCATCTGGCCGGTCGGGGACTCCTTGTACGCGAGCAGCAGGTCGCGGTCGACCGCCTCGTACTGCTGCCCCAGCGGGTTGTAGATCTTGGCGCTCGGGAAGAACGCGTCCATGCCGAAGGTGCGGTACTCGTCGGGCGCGATCAGCACGAAGCGCTTGCCGATCTCCTTGTCCCGCATCAGGTCCTTCAGGATGCGGACGAAGGCCATCGTGGTGGCGATCGACTGCTGCCCCGAACCCTTCTTGGCCGCCGCGTACGCCTTCTCGTCCGGAAGCTGCAGCGGCTTGGCCCGCACCACGCGCGTCGGCACGTAGCCGCCCAGCGCGCTGCGCTGGTCGTGCATGTACTGGATCTCGGGCGAGTTGCGGCCCGGGTGGTAGTACGGGGGCGCGCCGCTCTCCAGCTGCGCGTCGGTGACCGGGATGTGCAGGCGGTCGCGGAAGCGCTTGAGGTCGTCGACCGTCAGCTTCTTCATCTGGTGCGTGGCGTTGCGGCCCTCGAAGTTCGGGCCGAGCGTCCAGCCCTTCACCGTCTGCGCCAGGATCACCGTCGGCTGGCCCTTGTGGGCCTTGGCCGCCGCGTACGCGGCGTAGACCTTCTTGTGGTCGTGGCCGCCGCGGCCCAGGTGCTGGATCTGCTGGTCGGTCATGTTCTCGACCATCGCGCGCAGCCGCTGGTCGCCGCCGAAGAAGTGCTCGCGGATGTACGCGCCCGACTCGGTGGCGTACGTCTGGAACTGCCCGTCGGGGGTGGAGTTCATCTTGTTGACCAGGATGCCGTCGCGGTCCTGCGCCAGCAGCGGGTCCCAGGAGCGGTCCCAGATCAGCTTGATGACGTTCCAGCCGGCGCCGCGGAACTGCGACTCCAGCTCCTGGATGATCTTTCCGTTGCCGCGGACCGGGCCGTCGAGGCGCTGGAGGTTGCAGTTCACGACGAAGGTCAGGTTGTCCAGGCCCTCGCGCGCCGCCAGCGACAGCTGGCCGAGCGACTCCGGCTCGTCCATCTCGCCGTCGCCGAGATACGCCCAGACGTGGGACTTGGAGGTGTCCGCGATCCCGCGCGCCTCCATGTACCGGTTCATCCGGGCCTGGTAGATCGCCCCGAGCGGGCCGAGGCCCATCGAGACGGTCGGGAACTCCCAGAAGTCCGGCATGAGCCGCGGGTGCGGGTAGCTGGACAGGCCGTACGGGGCCTTCGACTTCTCCTGCCGGAACGCGTCGAGCTGCTGCTCGGACAGCCGGTCCAGGAGGTAGGCGCGGGCGTAGATGCCGGGGGAGGCGTGGCCCTGGAAGAAGATCTGGTCGCCGCCGTCGCCCTCGTCCTTGCCCCGGAAGAAGTGGTTGAAGCCCACGTCGTAGAGGGAGGCGGAGGAGGCGAACGTGGCGATGTGGCCGCCGACGCCGATCCCCGGACGCTGGGCGCGGGAGACCATGACCGCGGCGTTCCAGCGGGTGGCGTTCAGGACCTTGCGCTCGATCTCCTCGTTTCCGGGGAAGAACGGCTCGTCCTTGGTGGCGATGGTGTTGACGTAGTCCGTGCTGCGCATCTCCGGCACGGCCACGCGCTTCTCGCGGGCCCGCTCGATCAGCCGCAGCATCAGGTAGCGGGCGCGCTCGCGGCCCCGCTCGTCGACGGCGGCGTCAAGGGAGTCGAGCCACTCCTTCGTCTCCTCCGGATCGAAGTCCGGGACCTGGCTCGGAAGACCGCCAATGATGATCGGGTTGCGATCGGATGCGGAAGCCACGCTGTTCCTTCGCTGTCGGGGGAGTCGTGCCCTGGGTCGCCGCCTCCCATGGTCTTACGCCCGGCCGAAATCTTCACCTCTACCACTGGGTAACACCTGGAGCGGCGAAGGAGCGGGCCGGTGTGCCGTGGCCGGTGCCGGGCCGAATCGCAACCATACGCCCAAGTCGATCAGCGGGTTCGTAAGGACGTTCGTCCCTCAAACAGGTAGGAAAGTCCTCATGCGACGCCGAATGAGCTGGAATGGTGTGGGATGAATCACCGGTGGTCCACCGGGGAAGCCTGAAAGTTGCGGCGAGACGGCCGTAATCGTCACCGTTTCGACGGTCTCGGCGGCCGGGTACTTGCGCGATCCGCCGCGCCCGTGTGGACTACGCCCAATGCTGCGCGTACGCGCGCCGCCGAAAGACATTCACCGAACATGAGCAGGAGGCACCCCGTGAGCGCGACCGCGGACCACGCGGAGAGCCTGGCCGCCCGGCTGGGTTTCCAGTCCGAACAGGTGGTCCAGGAGATCGGCTACGACGAGGACGTCGATCAGGAATTCCGTGACGCCGTCGAGAGCCTCGTCAGCGAGCTCGCCGACGAGGACTACGACGACGTCGCCGACGCGGTGCTGTTGTGGTTCCGCGACGAGGACGGCGATCTGACGGACGCCCTGGTCGACGCGACCGAGCTGGTCGAGGACGGCGCACTGATCCTGCTGCTGACCCCCAAGACGGGCCGTGACGGCTACGTCGAGGCCAGCGACATCAGCGAGGCCGCCGAGACGGCCGGCCTTTCGCTCGCCAAGGGCGGGCCCGTCGGCAAGGAGTGGACCTCCACCAAGCTGGTGACGCCGAAGGCCGCCAAGGCCAAGCGCTGATCTGCGCCCCGCAGCCAAGCGGAAAGCACACCCCGCCGACCGGGACATCCCGGTCGGCGGGGTGTGCGCGTTCCGGGGCCGGTGCGGGGCGAGGGCTTCCGGCGCGCCGGTCCGGTCCGGTCGGCGGGGGCGGGCCGTAGGCTGGGTCTCACCCGAACGGCCCCGTGCGGGGACGCAGGAAACGAAGGGATGCGAGAGATGGCGATCGAGGTCGGACACAAGGCCCCGGACTTCGAGCTCAAGGACAACCACGGTGCCACCGTGCGGCTCTCCGACTTCCGCGGCGAGAAGGCCGTGGTGCTGCTCTTCTACCCCTTCGCCTTCACCGGCGTCTGCACGGGCGAGCTGTGCGAGCTGCGCGACCAGCTGCCCCGCTTCCAGAACGACGACGTACAGCTGCTGGCCGTCTCCAACGACTCGGTCCCGACCCTGCGCGTCTTCGCGGAGCAGGAGGGCCTGGAGTACCCGCTGCTGTCCGACTTCTGGCCGCACGGCGAGACCTCCCGCGCCTACGGCGTCTTCGACGAGGACAAGGGCTGCGCGGTCCGCGGCACCTTCGTCATCGACAAGGACGGCATCGTGCGCTGGACCGTCGTCAACGGCCTGCCCGACGCGCGTGACCTGAACGAGTACATCAAGGCCCTCGACAGCCTCTGACGGCTCCCGCCCGGTTCCGGACCCGGCCCCGGCCCCGGAACCCGTCGGCGGCTTCCGCACGAAAACCGCCTGTGGGCGGGAACCCGTCACTAGGATCGAACCGTTGATCCGGTAGCAACGCACGACGGGGCCCCGCCCCATACGAATACCAATGGAGGACCCGTGGGAGTCAGCCTCAGCAAGGGCGGCAACGTCTCGCTGACCAAGGCCGCGCCTAACCTGACGGCGGTCATCGTCGGTCTGGGCTGGGACGCTCGCACCACCACCGGTGTCGACTTCGACCTCGACGCCAGCGCGATCCTGACCAACGACCAGGGCAAGGTGGCCAACGACTCGAACTTCGTGTTCTTCAACAACCTGAAGAGCCCGGACGGGTCGGTCGAGCACACCGGTGACAACACCACCGGTGAGGGCGAGGGTGACGACGAGGCCATCAAGGTCAACCTCGCCGGCGTCCCGGGCGATGTCGCCAAGATCGTCTTCCCCGTTTCGATCTACGAGGCCGAGAGCCGCCAGCAGAGCTTCGGCCAGGTCCGCAACGCCTACATCCGCGTCGTGAACCAGGCCGACAACACCGAGCTCGCCCGCTACGACCTCTCCGAGGACGCCTCGACCGAGACCGCCATGGTCTTCGGCGAGCTGTACCGCAACGGCGCCGAGTGGAAGTTCCGCGCCATCGGCCAGGGCTACGCCTCGGGCCTGCGCGGCATCGCGCAGGACTTCGGCGTCAACGTCTGAGCCGAATCCGAGAGCAGTTCGTCCGTCCGGCGCCGTGCACCCCTGTGTACGGCGCCGGACCGGCTTTGCCACCATGAGCGGGTGGCTCGGCCATCACCACCACGTCGTCCGGGGAGGACCACATCATGGGCGTCACACTCGCCAAGGGGGGCAACGTCTCCCTGTCCAAGGCCGCACCGAACCTCACCCGGGTTCTGATCGGTCTCGGATGGGACGCACGCTCGACCACGGGGGCGGACTTCGACCTCGACGCCAGCGCACTGCTGTGCAACAGCGGCCGGGTGCTGGGGGACGAGTACTTCGTCTTCTACAACAACCTCAAGAGCCCCGAGGGCTCCGTCGAACACACCGGGGACAACCTCACCGGCGAGGGTGAAGGCGACGACGAGTCGATCATCATCGACCTCACGAAGGTCCCCGCCCAGGTCGACAAGATCGTCTTCCCGGTCTCGATCCACGAGGCGGACTCCCGCAGGCAGAGCTTCGGCCAGGTGAGCAACGCCTTCATCCGCGTGGTGAACATGGCCGACGACCAGGAACTCGCCCGCTACGACCTGACCGAGGACGCCTCCAGCGAGACCGCGATGATCTTCGGCGAGGTCTACCGGTACGGCGGCGAATGGAAGTTCCGTGCGGTAGGGCAGGGGTACGCGTCGGGGCTGCGGGGCATCGCTCTAGACTTCGGGGTCAACGTTTCGTAAAGCCGTACAAGACGATGGGGTGCCAGTGGTTCTCAAAACCTTCGGCTGGTCGTTCGCAGTCACTGCGCTCGGTCTGGTCGCAGCGGTGTTCTACGGGGGGTGGACCGCTTTTGGGATCGTGGCGATCCTGTCGATCCTCGAAATCTCGCTGTCCTTCGACAACGCGGTGGTCAACGCCGGAATCCTGAAGAAGATGAACGCCTTCTGGCAGAAGATCTTCCTCACGGTCGGCGTCCTGATCGCCGTGTTCGGCATGCGCCTGGTCTTCCCAGTCGTCATCGTGGCGATCAGCGCCAAGATCGGGCCCATCGAGGCCGTCGATCTGGCGATGACCGACAAGGACATGTACAAGCAGCTGGTGACGGACGCCCACCCGTCCATCGCAGCCTTCGGTGGCATGTTCCTGCTGATGATCTTCCTCGACTTCATCTTCGAGGACCGCGACATCAAGTGGCTCGCCTGGCTGGAGCGCCCGCTCGCCAAGCTCGGCAAGATCGACATGCTGTCGGCGTGCATCGCGCTGATCGTCCTGGTCATCACCTCGATGACCTTCGCCGCCAACGCCCACCAGCACGGCGGCACCCACGTGGACAAGGCGCAGACCGTCCTGGTCTCCGGTGTCCTCGGCCTGATCACCTACATGATCGTCGGTGGTCTCTCCGGCTACTTCGAGAACAAGCTCGAAGAGGAGGAAGAGGCCGAGCACGAGGCGGAGGAAGCGGCCAAGAAGAGCGGCAAGCCCGTCTCGGCCGTCGCCATGGCCGGCAAGGCCGCGTTCTTCATGTTCCTCTACCTGGAGGTCCTCGACGCCTCCTTCTCCTTCGACGGCGTCATCGGCGCCTTCGCCATCACCAACGACATCGTGCTCATGGCCCTCGGCCTCGGCATCGGTGCCATGTACGTCCGGTCGCTCACGGTCTACCTGGTCCGCCAGGGCACCCTCGACGACTACGTCTACCTGGAGCACGGCGCGCACTACGCGATCGGCGCCCTCGCCGTGATCCTGCTCGTCACCATCCAGTACGAGATCCACGAGGTCATCACCGGCCTCGTCGGCGTCCTGCTCATCGCCTGGTCCTTCTGGTCCTCCGTGCGCCGCAACAAGCGGCTGGAGGCGGAGGGCGGCGACAGCCCCGCGGAGGTCGGTGCCGGGGTGTGACCCGGCGCTGATTGCGGAACGCTTCCAGTAACGACGGGGGGGGGGGGGGGGGGGGGGGGGGGGGGGGGGGGGGGGGGGGGGGGGGGAGGGGGGGGCGGGGGGGCGTGCACGGAGGGAGTGGGGTGTGGGGGCGG